>NZ_JAGSOZ010000015.1:0-86137 GCF_019204055.1 Photobacterium sp. WH24
AACCGACATTAACTTAATCGTTCCATGCAGGAATAATTTTCAAAGCAGCTTCACTTTAATTGCATCTTTCTAATTCAGCACATTGGCGCTGTCTCAGCTTCACGTTATTCTAGTGAATGTGTTGAATATCCTCAGGGACAGCGAATGTCTTCATCTCAATATATCTTTGATACCAGTTTGCCACATTGTCAGTGGTGGCTAGCCATTACTTCGCCACAAATTTGCTACAGCAGAGACTTGTATGACTATCACATTCCAGGCATGAGAAAAACAGATGATGATCTGGAAGCGTGGGGACGGAGTATTACCGACTCCTGGGGAATTGAAAACCGCCGTGATTGGCATCAGGTTATTCATCAACTCGCGATGGCAGAAGTTCATGGCAAAATTTGGATGAGTGAGTTCAGTCGTCGCGCCTGTATGACCAGCAGTGGTTGGGAACAACGCATCGCTGATGCGGACGATGAAGTGGCACAAGGGGAAATGCGTTTTCTGGACGTTGTTTACCGCCATGTGGGTCAGGTTGGTTTTAAAGCTTGGGACTATTGCAGGGGCTCCTTTCTAACCCGAGTCGGTTACGTCCTCGGTATGGTGACGCAAGAAGAGTTTGCTTTCTTGTTGAATTACTTTAGCCAGCAGATTCAGAAGCAATTTTCGGGTTGGGAACAATATCAGCATAGTTTTATTTTCGGGCGAAGCTATTGGGAATATATTAATGAGCAAGATGATGATCAGGTTAATATCCCGTATTTGCTCAACAGTGGGTTCAGTATTGGCTATAGTCAGTTTTTTAACCTTATTGAGAATGACCCTGATATTCCCATTCCCGCATTAAACTGGCATACGGAACTGCCGGATATCCGTATACCTGAAACACTCAGATCATTGTTGAATGAAGAGGAAGAGGGATAATCATGGGTATCTGGGATGTTTTGGAAATAGAAATAACCACCGACGAAGCTGCCATTAAAAAAGCTTACCGCCGGAAGTTACGTCAGCATCATCCTGAAGATGATCCGGCAGGGTTTCAACGAGTCCGGGAAGCGTATGAAAGAGCGCTTGCTACGTTGAATGAAGCCGACGGGTCTGCGACTGCCCCGATTCTGGACGATGCTGAACAAATTGTACCCTTGTCTGTTAGAGTTGTGAGCGATGGACTGGCCGAAGTTGTGAGTCAGTTTGCCGAGTCTTTGAATCAGCTGATTTCCAATCCCTGTTGCCGATTCAAACAGGAGCAATGGCAAAGCTGGATTGAGCCGATGCATCTGTTGCCGATCACACAACAACAAGCGGTATCGGATACAGCCGCAGAATTGATTATGTCTAATCCTTGGTTGCCGGGCGAAGTCATTGAAATACTCTGGCAGGGACTGGGCTGGCCGCTTTTGCTTACAGGGACAGAGCGGCAGCGTGAAGTTGGAGAAAATCTCGACGCTTGGCGTCAGCAGAGCACCTCAGTGGAACTTGCCGATTTGGATCGGTTATCCGGCGCTGAGCAACGCGCGGCCCTCAGTTTTTTGCGCCCGTTTGATCTTGCTTTGGGGTACGGTGATACCGAGGCGTTAGGTCAGATTTTGCGCCAACCGACTACTACGTTATTTCTTTCCTCAGTGAAGTTTCGGATCAGACTGTTGAAAGCCTGTCAGGCTTGTCATTTTTATCCGGCATCTGTGATTGGCTTACTCGTGAAACGACTGGTAGACGAATCGGCTGAATCTCTGACGATCAGACATTGGGAAGTCATCGGCGAAGTCGGCTTGAAGTTCGATGATCATCCGGTGATCCATCAGGTATCTGAAGGTTTTATGGCGCTGAATGCATTTGGCGAAGTTGCAGAGGTTCAATATCAGCAGGCGCTGAAAAACAATCCATTGCTGGCGATGTGTTACGCTTTCCTTCGTCAGCAATGGAAACCGTTACCCCCGGTATTCTGGCGTGCTGAGCGCAGGTTGCTCCCTGCACCTGAATTAGGTGAAGCGCATCGCATGTTCGATTGGTTATATGGCCAACTGATTGAGCTTGATCAGCCAACATTCAACCATCGTCTTGATTTTCTGGGGCTGGATGGTCTCGAGGCCTTGTTGGTCAAAGCTTTCTGGGCCGGGCGGTTCGGTAGCTGGGCGTGGGTGGAAACCATTAGACAGCAGTTAAAAGCGACCAAGACTGATTTCGGTGAAAGCTTTGCGGTTACTCTGACGCTCATTTGGCTTGAAGAACAACTGGCAAGTCAGACAGCTTGCGTGTCATTGCAGAAGAAACTGGCACTGTACGAAACGGATGCTTTCTTTGAAGTCGCTTCGTTGACTGAGGAAGAGATGCAGTCTCAGGATAAATCACAGTGGCTGCAGTGTATGGCGCGGCATCCTCTGGTTCCGGACAGCTGGTTCCATCAGCTTATTGAGCGGGAAATTCTGACGAAGCAAGATCTGTGGGATGTCTCGGTATTTCCTGCTTATGCCGACTCGCTGAGTTTTTTCCGGTGCGTGAACCCTGAATTCCGACTCTCAAGCTGTTGGCTGGATGCCCCATTCGATGGCATATTTGATTGGGCACTGTTTTTCTTTTCTCATATGTCACCTGTAGGAGTGCAGCGGCAGAAGATTCTGGATACGCTTCCGGTTTTGCCATCCTCGCAGGCTGATGGGCCCTTTACTAAACTGATCCCCTTCGCTTTACAGCCGGATGTCTACTTACCGGATGCACTACAGTCCTTAAATGTGTATCCGGAGCAGTTTGTATTTCGCTCTATTGTGGATGCACAAGTCACATTGCTTACTCGCACCTGCGATCAGACACAATTAATTACGCTTGCGAAAAACGGGGATGTTGCGGCCTGTTGCGCGCTTTCCCGGCTTCTGGAACATGATCACTTTGATGAAGCGATTGTTTACTGGAATCTGACTGCTGCAGCTTTGGGCAGGCATCCTCATTTTCTGGATGTGATCGTCTGGCAGCAGCAGTCTCTGACTCGTCTCAGAGAAGAAAAGGGCTTGAAACAGGAGAGTTATCGTGTGACAAATCCCACATTCATTCATGCCATGCTGACCAGGGACAAAGACTGGTTTATGTCACCTGCGGAAATGGCTGAGTTTTCGCCGGCCGATGAAGCTAAAAATTTCCACTATCCGATGTATCACTTGCTGACGCAACTGCATTTAGGTTTGGGTGATAAAGGCTATGATCTGTCAGCATTGGAGATGTTCACTCATCGTCGAGCGCTGCAAACGGATTTGCAACGCGAGACCACGGATGTTGCGATTGCGCATTTAGAAGTCATGTACCAGCATAGGTTGGAGCAGGATATTCAGCATAAAGGAAAAAAAGCGGCAACATTCAGCAAAACAAACTTACAGTGGATGCTGGTTGTTTTTTGTACTGCCTGGTTGTTTTCCTTCCCGTCTACATTTGGTCAGATTGGCAAGCAGGATATTTTTCAGCTCAGTGCTTCGGCGAAAGAGTTTGCCAAGATCTTCTTTATTCCACTTTTCATTTATCTTGTATGGAAAATATCGTCTCAGATCATTGAAAGAGATAATAAATATAAGTTTGTTCTCTATTCAGGATTTATGCTGTGGATAGCTCAGATATCACAATCTTTGTTTTGTGCCATAGTGACGATGGTGACTCTTTTTTCGACTACACGGGGTCTGACTGATCTCTTGGCTACTGGCGGTTGGGAGAAAAAAGCGGTTAAGTCACGCAGAGTGAACCTGCGTCAAGTTTTGGGATTTAAAGATAAAAAGCAATAAGGCAGCTGGAAAGAGACCGAAAGGTCTCTTTCTGTACAACAATTTCTGCCAGGAGTTATTACGGGAGCATCGCACCATTCAGCGTTGGTTTTTTCAGCAGAAAAGAGATTCATTAAAAAAATCTTCGTTAGATCACTATAAATCAATTGAATAACAACAGTACTTCCAGTATTTTTTGACAGATTTTTGACGGTGCTATTTCGGCTTTCATTTCGGGCTGAGGTGTAATCAGTATCGAATAGCCATTATTTCACTTGAAAAATATTCTGTATGCTGAAGGTTGTATTTGTGCAGACGACTTGTGCAACCATGATAAAAATTCGATGGGGAAATAATGAAAACGATGATGAAACATTTGAAAGGGATTTTAGTTTTTGGCTTCGCAGTCTTGCTCACTGCCTGTTCAGTAACACCTCAGCCAACTGTTGCGTTGGATGAGAATCTTTTGTCAAAAGACATGAAAATTGGTGTGGTTTATGTGCAGCCTGCAGATAAGGCAACGACCCATATTTGGGGGGCTAATTGCTTGCTTTGCTATGGTGTTGCCGCAGCATTAACCAGTGAGCTGGATACTCATTTAGAGAGTTCTTTAACGAATGAAGAGCTGGATAATATCAAAGAGTTGGTTTTGTCTGAGTACGCAACGCGTGCCAGTCAGGTAAAGCTGGTTGATCTGGGTATGGATATCCGCGATTTGAAAGATTCGAATAAAGGACTTGGCTTTGCTTCAAAAGATTTTACTGGTTTGAAAGAGAAAATGGATCTGGATTTACTGGTCGTATTACAAATCTTCCAGCATGGTGCATACCGGGGTTTCAGTAATTACATCCCAAACACGGATCCACAGGGATATGTGAATGGGATGCTGTATGCAGTTGATTTAAATACAAATGCATATGTTCAGTATCTAGTTATTGATGAAAAAGTGCAGCCAACCGGTGAGTGGGATGAACCATCAACTTTCCCTAGTGTGACTACATCCTATTACCAAGCGGTTGAGAATGTGAAACACAATATCAAACAAGCCATTTAAGTGTTTCAGGTTAATAAATGAGATTCTGGAAGTTTCTGCTGATGTCAGCTTCGTTGTCTCTGGTGGGGTGTGGAAGCACCCCGTATCAGGATGATTATGCAAGACACATCAATAATCTACCGAATGGTACTATTTCGGATTCGGTGTTTCAGTTTAGTTTTGAAGATGCCACACTGGTTGATATGCGGGGGAGTTACCTGCCTGACGACTCGGTGGATCCAACACAGATCATGTATCACGGTGGTGCTGGGGTTATTGGTCTGCTGGCACAAGTTGGCACTTACTCTACTCTAATCCAGTCGCAAAGAACTGAAAAGCTGGTCCAGGAGCAGGAAAAGGCAAACGAGAAAATTTTGCCGTTGATTGAGGTGACGAAAGATATACCTTTAGCAAATCTTGTTGGCGAATATGATTCGCATCATTCTCAGGCCGAGACGCAAAATGCTCAAACAATCAGAGTTAAACCTATCTTTTTCAGTAACCGAGAAATGAACAATTTGTCTCTGAAATCGATTGTCTGGTTGCCAAATGAAGGTCACACCGATGTCAGGTATAAGAATCTGATTCAGGTGTACGGACCGCATTTAGATGAATCACAACGGGAGAGTGTTTTAAACGGTGATCAGGCGCAGTTGGTTGATGTTTTATCTTCAATGTTAAAAGGAACGATATACATCATCAAAAATGAACTGACAGGAAAATATACCTCCGCCAAAACGAACCAAGAGACATTTCTGATCAAAAATGAGACAGGCGTGAAAGCAATTCGTGGTACCGTAGTAGAGGAAAAGTGTGGATATCAAATTATCAAAGATATTCGCTCTTGGTATATCGCATACCCCAAACCGGAAACAACAATGAAGAACTTTTCAACACAATGTTAAAATCAATTGGGAGTATGATTCATATTCCCAATTTTTAAATTTTATTCTTATTTCAGTATTTTACTGAAAGCCCCACATCTTCAGTTGCTGTTCGACCTTTTTCCGCATGTCGTTGATACTATGTTCATCCTGACTTTGCAGCGTCTGAGTAAAGTTTAGAATCAGTTGTTCAACCATCTGTCTTTCATGCCCCAGTTTTTCTTCATAAAGTCGGTTGAGTTTTTCAGACAGAGCGATATTCGGTAGTTTATCCCGTGGATGTGTCTTGAGTTTCGCCAGGCGCTCACGACTGGCTTGTTTATTGTCTTCACTCATACCGGTTGGCGTCCGGTCAATTACCTTCTGAATTTTCTGGTTTGTCGACAGAACTGTGACATCGACCTCCAGCATGCCGTTGATATCGTAGCTGAAACGAACATCGATTGCTTCAGCACCCGCTTGATTCAACGGTACATCAATTTCGAATTCGCTAATGAAAATATTCTCTCGTGCCCAGAAACGCTCGCCTTGATAAACAGCAATGCGGACTTTTTCCTGTTGGTTGTAAGATGTGCTGAAGCGCTCAACGCGCGAGACGGGAATGACTGTGTTTCGCTCTATTATTGGGCTGAAAACATCAATTTGGCCGTCCCGATTGGCAGCAATCCCCAGACTGAAAGGGCTGACATCGGTAAGCACGATCTCTTCAACTGCTTCATCCCGCAGTCTGCAGGCAGCCTGCGTTGCAGCCCCCATCGCAACGACCAAATCAGGATCGAGGGTGTTCTGACCAAAGCGGCCGATCAAGCGCGTCGCCAATTGCTGCACCTGACGTAAACGCGTTGCTCCGCCAACGAAAATCAATTCATCAATTTCATCTGTGCTGAGGCGTGCATCGCTTAGCGCACGGCGTAAAGGCTGCGACAATTTCAACAAGGCTGATTTCCAGACTTCTTCTAATTGGAATGGTGTTAGTGTGAAATTTCTGTTGAATGGCTCAGGCAGCGAGATTGTCAATTCTGATTCATTTCGTTTTTTGGCTTCTTCACAGGCACTGATAATCTTTGCTGATTCACTCAGGTCAAGATCACGCTCACTGACCTGAAGCTGAGCAAGAACATAGTCTGCAAGCAGCCGAGTAAAGTCTTCACCGCCCAACTGGTTATCCCCGGCTGAAGCGCGAACATCGACAAAACCATCCTGATGTTCTACGACAGTGACATCAAAGGTTCCGCCACCCAGATCAAAGACAAGGAAACGCCGCTCGTGGGTTTCATGGAGGCTATAGGCGAGACATGCTGCTGTTGGCTCGTTAATCAGTCTGACGGCGATAAGCTCGGCCAGTTCTGCCGCCTGATGGACCTGTTTACGTTGCTGATCGCTGAAATAAGCAGGAACCGAAATCACGACTTCTCGGACACGTTCATCCAGATAGGTTTCCGCATCATCTTTTAGAGAGCGCAGAATCAAAGCACACAGTTCAGTTGGCGTATAGTTGGACTCACCCAACTGGTAAGTTTTCTCTGTACCCAGAAATCGTTTAAAAGCGGCAACGGTTTCCTGCGGACGCGTTATCAGTCTTGACCGGGCTGCATCGCCAACCAATAGCTGTCCTGTATCATCAATACTAACAACCGATGGGGTGAGATAGCTGCCAAGCGCATTCGGGATGAGCTCAGGTTTGCTATCACGCCACACGGCAATTGCGCTGTTTGTGGTTCCTAAATCAATGCCGATCGCCAGATGATTGTTCTTATTCACATTTATACCTATTGCAAACCAACCGGAGCCAGCAGGATAACAAGAGATAGGTCTCCCGCCAATGTGTTGATTTCGGAGATGTGAAGCTTTGAGGCGACCCGTTTCAGCCCGGCTCAGTAGCCGGGGCTTGTGTTGCACTGAGGTTGATATCGACAGATTTCCACATAGTCAGTAATAGGACATTGAGCGAGTTGTATATGATGTGTGTCACATATAATTAGGTTAAATACCTGTCAGGCATAGAGTTTCAACTTTCTTTGATTTCAGATAACTCTTCCCCGGATTCCCTGCTGCAAAATACGTGCTTTGTTGCTTATTTTGGCAGGGACATCACGTGAAACTTGGAAATATATCAATAAAAATAAAGCTGCAACTGCTGGTGGCAATAGCCGCCGGGATTATTGTATCTGTCTGTATTTATAATCTGGCGCAGCAGCGCAGCGCTTCATTCAGCGAGCGTGAAGATAAGCTGCGCGCACAAGTTGAAACCGCGCAAAGTATCATTCAGTTTTTTGCCGCTCAGACGGCAGATTTAGGTGCAGAGCAGGCGAAAAATATGGCACTGCAGGCCATTGAGCAGCTCAGGTATGATGGTGATAACTATTTCTGGATTACCAACCCAAGGCAACAAGTCATTATCCACCCGTTAAAGCCGGAATTGGACGGCGCTGATGCTTCTGCGATCCGCGATGGTTCTGGCAAGTATCACTGGCGTGAAATGGCGAGTATCGCGTCGGCAACAGGCCAGGGGTTTCTGGATTATACCTGGCGGGCACCGGATGGTCGGCTGCACGAAAAAATATCTTATGTGATGTATTTTCCTGAGTGGGACTGGATAGTCGGCTCGGGCGTACTGGTGTCGGATATAGACGATGTCTTCTACAGTGATCTGGCGAAGGCATCGGTTTTTGCTGCCGCTGCGGTGATCATTCTGGCATTGTTCGGGTACTTGCTGGCACACGATATTGTCACACCGCTCACTGCGCTGGTCGAAAAAGTTCATGTGATTGCAGACGGTGATCTGAAAGTCAGGCTGAATAAAAAGCGTAAGGATGAAATTGGTGAAATGGGGCGGGAAGTCGACCGCATGCTGGATAAACTGCAGGCGGCACTCAAAGTGGCCAGTCAGTCTGCGGAGCAATCACGTGAAATGGCTGGCCGAATTGCCAGTGCCAGTGAAGAGACGGCAACCAGCGTCGAATCTCAGCACGTACAGCTTGAGCAACTGTCGGCGGCGATGAATGAAATGTCGGCAACCATTAACGATGTCGCCCAAAATGCAGAAAGTACCTCCGAGGCCACTGTTCACGTTGCTGAGCAGGCTTCGCAAAGTAGTGTCAGTATGAAAGCCACCAGCGATAATATTCAGTCGGTGGCTGAAAACATCACCCAGGCAGACAGCTTCGTCAATGAGCTGTTACAGGGGGTAAAGGATATTCATGCTGTGGTGAACGTGATTCAGGATGTCTCGGAGCAGACCAATCTGCTGGCATTGAATGCCGCCATTGAAGCGGCCAGAGCCGGTGAGATGGGACGCGGATTTGCCGTGGTTGCCGATGAAGTCAGAAATCTTGCCAGTCGCACTCAGCAGTCGACATCAGAGGTCAAGGCCAGTATCGACAGACTGACCAGTATTGCTGAGCAATCGAGCAAAACCATGCAATCGAGTCATTTTCAGGCGGCAAGCTGTGTCGATGTTGCGCTGGAAACGCGGATCACCTTTGAAAATATGGTGTCAGACTTGAACCAAACCACTGACAGAGTGGTGCTGATAGCGGCCGCGGCGGAACAACAAGGCATAGTCGCCAATGAAATGAATGAAAATGTCAGCAGCATTCACCTGTCTGCTAACGTGATGAAAGAATCATCCATGAACCTTGCTCAGGAAAGTCAGGCAATGGCGCAAGTCTCTGAATTACTTAACCAGCACCTGGCCTATTTTAAGGTGTAGTGTTTACTTGATGATAATAAACAGCAGGGAGTTTGCTCCCTGCTTGATTCGTTAGCCATTCAGTGAAAGATCAGCGGATAAGCGTGCCTGTCTGTCGCTTTGCTGCTGCATTTTCTCTATGAAAACCGCTGGAGGAATGGGTTTATCGTAGAAATAGCCCTGGAAAAACTGAATGTTGCGCAGCTTGAGATAGGCTTCCTGTGTCGCGTTTTCCACCCCTTCTGCAACGACATCTATGTTCAGTCTGTTGGCCAGATCAACCACGTTATCTACGATATGGCTCGGCATGTCTACGGAACCAATCAGGTGGGTAAAGCTCTTATCGATTTTAATAATGTCGATGTTGAACTGGTTGATATACGCCAGCGATGAATGACCGGTGCCGAAATCATCCAGCGCAATTTGAACCCCCAGGTTATGCAGCTTCTCAAACAGGAGGGCAGCATTCCCTGTATCTTCAATGAACTCCCGCTCTGTCAGTTCAGCGACCAGTTTTACCTTTCCTTCCGGAAAGGCAGACATGAAACTCAGGCAGTCATTATAGAAAAGCAGATCATTACACTGGCCTGGGCTGATATTAATGGCCAGGTGAAAGCCGTCGGGCAGATAGTGTTGATTCTGAAGTAAATAAGATTTCACGCTGGTCAGCATCTGAGTCGTCATGATTGTAATCAGGCCGGTGTCCTCTGCTAGAGGGATAAATAAGTCTGGCATGATGAACCCCTGGTTCGGGTGGTGCCAACGCATTAATATTTCCGCACCGCAAATCCTGCCTTGATGGTTCACTATAGGTTGCAGGTAAGGCAGAAACTCATTGTCTTCTACGGCCCGCCGTAATTCCTCTTGGGGTGAGCGCGGGCGCTTGAGCTGGCGGTAGCCATTGATGCTGATGATAATGGCAATGATGATGCACAGATATATGGGAATGTATAAATGCGACAGCATGTAATCCAGATACATTTGCTGGCTTATCCGAGATGAAATGGTGAACTCATCATCCCGGGAATTCAGGGCGATTAATGTGCCGTTTTTTGTCTCAGAGTAAAAAGTGTTGTATGTCACTCTCTGCTGGTTATTTAACGTAACTGTTAACGGAATTTTCTGTCCAATAGTCTTGAGTGTTTTTTTTATATAATGGACATCAATACTTGCGATTGCATACCTGTCACCAGCTTTTGAGCTGAGAAAAAGAATGTTTTCATTTGGATTGAAATAATTATGCGTGGCCAGAAACAGCCGGTTGTCGATTGAGATGTGGGTGTTAGCATTCTTTTTCAATGTCCTGCTGAACAGTGATGAACAGTAAACGTAATCATCTTTGACTAAGTTAATGGTGCGAATATTAGGGCTGAGCACGGAAATGCGCTTTAGCTCTTCCGCGGTTGCAGGGGTACAGGCGGCACCGAGCAATGGAGTAGCCTTATTAACAGCAATATGGGCTTCATCCATGGTGTTTTGCAGAAGCGCACTCGCAATGTTGGCTTTTTCGTTTACAAGGCTTTCCAGACTCCCCCTGGCATGCAGGTAAATACCGCCCAAGCCGAAAGCTAAGACGCTGAGTCCCAGTAATACTGCCAGCAGAAAATGTTTATACCGAATGGCAAAACGAATAATGAACCAGCTTTTACAGGTTAAAGTCATGTGAATACTAATAAAGGAGAAGTAAGCATGGTTACTCCGTGATTGTTATGTTTTTTGCACTTATTATGACTTTCATTAATACGGCAGCGCGAATGCTACAGTATTCTGGTTGTATTTTAAACACTGGTCACATTTTTTATTGTATCGGTTGTTGATATACATCAATGAACAGGGTGCTTTTACAGTTGAACCTTTCGGGTGCAGCGAAGTACGGTCAGACTTTTTCAGCGGAAATCTGCTGTTGCGCCAATGCAAACTGACACTGATTTTTGCCGTTTTTCTTCGCGCAGTACATGGCCTGGTCAGCATGTTTCAGCAGAGATTCGCGGGTCGTGCCGTGTGACGGATACATTGACACGCCTATACTGACGCCGAGATGGAGTGGGTTATCTGTCAGCATGAAAGGACGGCTGAACATGGTGAGTATTTTGTCTGCCAGCATTGTGGTTGTATCCGTCGATGCGATATTTTCCAGTATCAGTATAAATTCATCGCCACCAATTCTGGCCACTGTATCGGTTTCTCTCAGTGAGTTTACCAGTCTGATCGATACGGCTTTCAGCAGTTTGTCTCCGGCATCATGCCCGAAGGTATCATTCACGTCTTTAAATCCGTCCAGGTCGACAAACATTAAAGCCATATTGGTATTGCTGCGTTGGCAACGCAGGATGGCACTGTCAATTTTTTCCTGAGCGTAGCGAAGGGTGGGCAGATTGGTCAGCGCATCGTGATTGGCCATGTGTCTCAGCCTTGCTTCAGTCTGGCTGTGTTTTTTGATCTCATCCTGCAATCGGGTTATCCAGAATCCAAGCACAAGAATGATCACCAGTGAGACTGCAGACCAGCGATAAATATCTGTGAAATTATGACGTTCTGTAATAGTGAACTGTGTCCATTTTCGGGAAATCTCTCGGTGTTCTTCAGGGGTAATAGATTGCACTGCCATGTTCAGTAACCTTAGCAACTCGGGCTTATCCAGCCTGACCCCGACAGCAACAGGCAGCGAAAAGTCGAGCTTGGCAATGATCTTTTTACGAAAGACATCTTCTTTCAGTTCATCTATCAGTGAATCTAACGGGGCAACAAAGGCGTACACTTCCCCGGCATTTAACAGGTGCATGGCTTGCAAAGGGGTGGCGGCATAGACTTGCTGAATCTCTGGGTGGGTGTGTTGCAATCTGGTCATTACAGCGGTGTGTTTTGGCCCGGCAATGGATTGTCCGGCCAGTTCATCCAACGAGGTCAGCATGGGTTTATCAGCCTTGGCAACCAGCACGTTGTGAATCTGATAGTAAGGTGAGGTAAACGACAGGTATTTTTCCCGCTCCGGGGTTTGGCTGATAGCCGGAATAAAATCGCAGTGGCCGAGTTGCAGGGCGGTTAAGGACTCACTCCAACTGCTCGTGAAATAGGGATGAAAAGTGACGCCCAGATAACGCTCAATAAGGTGCAGATAATCGGCAAAAATGCCTTTGTGCTGCTCTTGCTCCTGGTAATCGTACGGACGCCAGGCAGGATTGAAGCAATAGGACACTCTCTGTGAAATCAGTTCAGTTGCCCATGGTTCGTGATCTGCTAAAGGTTGTCTCAATGGATCCTGATGAGAGGCACACGTGATTACCGGTGCAAATCCTGCCAACAATATAAAAAGCTTGAGAAACTGATTTCTCATTGCTCCTCCCTGAGAACTGCAATCCATACCACTGTTTTAGAGAAAATGAATGTAACGATTTGTTTGATTTTTGACCAAGCTCCCACAAGTCTAATTCAGTAAAAAAAATAAGCAGGTCGAAATGACAAAAATTTAATCTTCTGCACAAAGTTTGATTCTTAACGCTTATTGATTAACAGGTAAATTCAGAGAGATCATCGCATTAAGTGAAATAGGCATTGTATTGAAAGAGTGAATTTCATTAATGAATATTTTTGTGCAACCTGGTTTTATGCAGTCGCGTTTTGTGCATCTGGGTTTTTGTGCGTCTGTGTTTCTGGTGTAAGGTAGCGGGCTGATGAAAAACTGAAGAGTTATGACTGGAGTAAGCATGATAATCAGAAAAGTGGCATTAGATGATGCTGAAAGGCTGGTGGCGCTGTTTCATTTGCTCGATACAGAGACAGATTTCATGCTGTTTGAACCCGGAGAGCGTCAGCTGACGATAGAGCAGCAAAGAGAGCAATTGCCGGAATGGGTGGATTCCAATCAGCAAACGATGTTCGTTGCAGAAAACGAGGCTGGAGAAGTGATCGGCTTTATCGTCGGGGTGGGCGGCAAAATGAACCGTATCAGGCATTCTCTTTACTGCGCCATTGGCATTCAAAAAAGTGCTCAGGGTAAGGGTGTCGGCCGGCAACTGATGGCGTCTTTAGAAACGTGGGCATGTCATCATGCTTTTCACCGTATTGAGCTGACGGTGATGGCACATAATGCACCAGCTCGTCACCTATACAAGGCTGCCGGGTTTGACGAAGAAGGGATCAAGCGGGATGCCATGCGGGTGAATGGTAAGTATGTTGATGAAATTTATATGGCTAAGTTGCTGAACGCGAGTTCACAGCAGTGATCACATGGCTGTGATCGCCAAACAAAACCCAGGTAGATAACCAATGATTGAAAAATTAAAGAGAGACATTTGTCAGTTGCAGACCGAAAGACTCATCATCCGGCAATGGAAAGAAGATGACAACGTACCGTTTGCTGCCATGTGTGCAGACCCGAATGTGATGAGGTATTTCCCCGCAACCCTGAGTGAAGATGAAAGTGTACAGCTGGCACACAAAGCGACCTCATTGATTGAGGAGAATGGCTGGGGCTTTTGGGCAGTAGAAAGAAAGGATACCGGTCAGTTTATTGGCCTTGCGGGTTTGCATTATCAGGACCTTGATATACCCGATACCCCCTTTATTGAAATTGGCTGGCGACTGGCCGCCGATCAATGGGGGAAAGGGTTCGCACCTGAAGCAGCACAACGTGCTTTGAGTTATGCGTTTGATGAGCTGCAGGCACCTGCTGTTTATGCGTTTACTACCTTAACCAATCAGCCTTCCCGGCGTGTGATGCAGAAGCTGGGCATGTCGGATTGTCAGAAAAACTTTATGCATCCTAAATTGCCGCATGATCACTCACTGGCTGAACATTGTTTGTACCGGATAACACGGCAAGAGTGGCTGATGTTGAATACGCCAGACAGACTGTGAATGTACCTGCCTTGCATGGCAGTATTGAGCGATATTTTCTTAGTCACATCTGATTGAATTTCAGTACTTCTTTTCCACATAGTCTACGCTTTTTTAGGTACGGTCAGCTTGTCAGTGACCCGTTATGTTTACCGTCCGAATTGGCCGAATAACACTAAGAAGGAAGAGGCGCATGGGATTCATCGCATTTCTGTATTTCCTCATCGGGCTGGTGCTGTTTGGAGGAGGTCTGTGGCTGATCTCCCTGGGGGGTAGCTGGTATTTTGCCATCGCTGGCGTGGTGTTTTTGTTGGTTGCAGCCAAAATCAGAACCAAGCGGGGTAACGCGCAGATCCTGTACGGTTTATTTTTGCTGGCATCGTTGATCTGGTCATTGTGGGAGTCCGGTTATGACTGGTGGCCACTGGCCAGCAGGATGGGATTACTGCTGGTTTTAGGTATACCGCTGCTGTTTTCTTTCCGTCTGATGGGGCGAACCAGAATCAGCCGTTTGACCGCGTACTGGTGGTTAGTCGCGCTGGTGACGCTGGGCAGCATGTTTAACGACACCCACAAGCTGGAAGGTCAGTTAAACACATCCACTATTGTCCAGACACCGAAGCTGGGCCAGGTACCTGAAGGGGATTGGTACAGCTACGGCCGCAGCAATTTTGGGCAGCGTTACTCGCCGCTGGAGGCTATTACTCCGCAGAATGTGGGTAAGTTAGAGCAAGCCTGGCAGTACCAAACCGATGATGTGAAAAGAAAAGGGGATATCGGGGAATTTACTTATGAGGCTACGCCGCTGAAAATCGGCAATACCTTGTATTTGTGCACACCCCACAACTGGCTGGTGGCACTGGATGCCGACAGCGGCCAGCAGCGCTGGGTGTATAACGCGAAAGTCGGCGAGGACAACCAGCGCCAGCACCAGACTTGCCGCGGGGTGTCTTATCTCGCGCCTCAGGCAGGTGAACCGGCCATGATTTCGCAGCCCGGTTCCGGTGCGGCGGAAACATTAGCCAGTGTTGATTGCGATGCGCAGATCTTTTTGCCGACCTCAAATGCCAGGCTGATTGCGCTGGATCCGGCCACCGGTGCACGCTGTAAAAATTTCGCTGAAGACGGGGTGCTGGACTTACTGCACAATATGCCCTTCCCCAAATCCGGTTATTATTATTCCACCTCTCCGCCTGTGGTGGCGAAAGGGGTCGTGGTCGTGGCCGGTTCCGTCAATGACAACTATGACATCAACTCGCCATCCGGTGTTATCCGTGCCTACGATGTCAAAACCGGAGCCTTGAAGTGGAATTGGGATTCGGCCAATCCAACCGATACCCAGCCGATTGCCAAAGATAAACTGTATGCGACCAGTTCGCCGAACAGTTGGTCTGTCGCCAGTGCAGACGAAGCGCTGGGCTTGATATATATCCCTATGGGCAACCGAACCCCGGATCAGCTGGGCATGTTCCGCACCCCGGAGGAAGAAAAATACGCTTCTTCGGTCGTGGCATTGCGCCTGGATAATGGTCAGCCAGTCTGGGTACAGCAGTTTGTTCATCATGATTTGTGGGACATGGATACCCCCGCGCAACCGAGCCTGTTAGATATTCAGACCGACAGTGGTCTGCTGCCTGGGCTGGTTGTGCCGACGAAACAAGGCGATGTCTATGTACTGAACCGGGCGACTGGCGAGCCGATCCATCCGATTACCGAAGTGGCAGCGCCTCAGGGAACGATTGATGGCGACTTTGCCTCTCCGACCCAGCCTGAATCAGCACTGAATTTTAATCCGCCACCGCTGGAAGAGAAAGACATGTGGGGTGCTACGCTGATTGATCAGCTCTACTGCCGCATTCAGTTTCGCCAGCTGCGTTATGAAGGCCGCTATACCCCGCCATCAGAACAGGGAACTATCGTCTTTCCCGGTAATTTCGGTGTCTTTAACTGGGGCGGGATCGCCGTGGATCCAGAGCGGCAGGTGATGTTCGGTATGCCGCTTTATCTGGCTTTTACTTCTACCTTAATTAAGAAAGACAGCAGTGCGTCACTGGGTGAGGTCAACGTAGGGGAACATGGTGTGAATGCCAACCAAGGTGCTGATTACGCCGTGAGCCTCAAACCTTTCTTATCACCGCTGGGCGTGCCTTGTCAGCAACCGCCCTGGGGTTATGTGGCCGGTGCTGATCTGAGTCAGGGCAACGTTGTTTACAAGCACAGAAACGGGACAATTCGCGATCTGACTCCCTTGCCGCTGCCCATCGAAATGGGCGTCCCCGGCATAGGCGGGCCGATCATTACCAAAGGCGGCGTTGTCTTTATGGCAGCCGCAGTCGATAACTATCTGCGTGCTTATGATCTCAGCGACGGTGAAGAAATATGGAAAGCCCGCCTGCCTGCCGGTGGACAAGCCACACCTATGACTTACCTCAATAGCCAGGGCGAGCAGATGGTGGTGATTGTGGCCGGGGGACATGGCTCAATCGGCACAACGCTTGGGGACTATATTGTTGCCTTTAAGCTGAAAAAATAGCCTGAGCTATGATGTCTTTGGTGGTGACTGGCACGGAATTCTTCGGTGCTCTGGCGGCATTCAGTGCCAGTCTGTTTTGCGGCGCGGCTTGCTATATCAGCCTTGTTGAGCATCCCGCCAGACTGGAATGCGGTGCGGAACTGGCGGCGACTGAATTGAGCTAGCCGGTAGAGACCACTTCCCACGTACCGTCCGGCAGTTTGCAGGCGGTGCCGACAGCGGTTTCTGTTGTCTCGTTCACTGTGACCAATTGCTGAAACTCTCTGCAATAGCGGCCACTGGTGGTTGTACCTTCCCGCGTTGCTTTCACCGAGCCAGAAGCGGCACCGTCCTGCCATTGTATAGTGCGGCCCACTGGTGATGTGGTAGCCGTTATCTGCGCTTGTTCATGACGCCGTTGCTGGTGTTCATTGAGCTGGTTTAGCAGTTCGAAGTGAATAGCGGTGAAACCCAGCCAGTTGATGGCTTCCTGATTCGTTCGATATTGTCCGTAGCCATCATACCAGCTGCCGTAAGGTCGGGTGACCCGAATGCTGTTAACCACAAAGTAACGATCCGGTGGGACTGCAGCATTGCTCTTGTTCTGTTTGGCCAGATAGTCGTCGATGTCAACATAGTGACGGCTGTCCATCACGCCATTTTTTAATTCTTCTCTGGTGATTCGCCCTGTGCGCTTTTCGATATTCACCTGTGGTGAGTAGATGGGTTGCTGGCCGCTGAGCAGCGCCAGTTTCTTGCCGGCTGAAAATGCAGTATCGGTGGCGTGAGCGCCGGACGCCGCTAAAATCAGGGAGGACAGCAGTAAGGATGAGCCTGACAACATAAGAGAGACTGTTCGATGCATTGTCGAGTACTCCATATCTAAGGGCTGTACATTGAGTAACCAAATGCCTCCTGCCTGTTATGTCTATACTCCCTTACGCCTTCAGTATAGGCAGCCTATTCATAGGCTTGTGGATTCCATGTCCTGGGTCTAAAAATCGATACATCTTCAGGCAGAATGGTCAGCAAAGGCTATCCTTGACGATATCAGTGACAATGAACTCTGATGCTTCCGGTGGTAAATGCTCTCTGTTCATGCATTAATAATTTATGCGTAACGAGTTGCTTATCTGTTTTTACGCAGACAATACGTTGTTCTGACTCAGTACGGTTGAGTTATTAGCCATATCCACTGTGTCTGATGCAGCGAACAAAACAAGGGAATGTATGCACACTGAATATTCTGAAAGCGAAAATGTGATTCGCCGTTTAAATGAAATTGCCCAGCTTTACGATAAAGGCTTCGATGTCCAGATGAATGCGCTCATTCAGCTGGGACTGGAGCGCTTCAATCTGGACATCGGTATCCTGGCGCAGGTGGAAGGTGATACTTACACCATACGCCATTGTATTTGCCCGGAACACATGCCTCTTATGCCCGGCAATCAATTTGAATTTGGTATGACGTACTGCGCAGTCACTTGCGAATCAAACGGTGTCGTTGCCGTTGAGCATGTCGGTAACAGCGATATACTGGGGAGCCATCCAGCCTACCGGCACTTTGGGCTTGAATCCTATATTGCTATTCCTATCCATGTGGGTGGAGTGACCTGGGGAACACTGAACTTTTCCAGTCCGGCCCCTTATCCCCGCGCATTCAAAGACATAGATACCGATACTCTGCAACTGATGGCGAGCTGGATAGAAACCGAGCTGGTACGGCGAATGCAGGAAAATGAACGGTAAGGAGTCCGTCGGCTAAGTCATGGTAAAACTGGATAATGGATTGAAAATCTGGCTGGATGCCTACAATCAGGGGCTGGCGCAACTGATGCAATCTGGCTACGTTGCCACTGCTGAAGCCGTACGGGACGGACTGTCGACCCTGACGGCAACTTGTGTGACTGACTCGCCCCACATAGCCAGAGTACTCGACACCTGTGTCACTGAGCACACACAGGTTGTTCCTGTCCGTATTTATCATCCAGCACCTGACAGGCCGTTGCCTGTTATTGTTTTTCTGCACGGCGGTGGCCACATGGCAGGCAGTGTGGCTGTGTACGATGCTATCTGCCGGAAACTGTCAAAAGCCACACAACACATAGTGGTGTCGGTTGATTACCGTTTGGCGCCCGAGTGGCCATATCCCAACGGATTATCGGATGCCCGCATTGTTATCGGTCAACTCTGGCCTTTGCTTGAGCAGCATCAGTTAGCGTATTTACCGACACTGTCACTGGTGGGGGATTCAGGGGGCGGCGCGATGGCGGCCACACTGAGTGCTGACTATCAGGACTATCCCAACGTTAGCATAGATAATCAGGTGCTGCTTTATCCCAGCCTGGATTACACCATGAGCCAGCCTTCGGTCACCGCTAACGGCAAAGGGCTGTTTCTCCAGCAGGATAAAATGCAGTGGTATTTTGATCATTATTTTCAGCATGGCGAGGACAGGCAGGCCGCTTCCCCGTTGTTTATGGCTAAGAGCGCCCAGCTGCCCCGAACGCTGATGATCACGGCTGAATTCTGCCCCTTAAGGGACGAAGGTGTGGCTTATGTACAGCAATTGTCAGCGCTGGGAATCCCTACCGAACATTTTCATCTTGATGACATGATCCACGCGTACCTTAATCTTGAATCGTTAGTGCCGATTCAGTGTCGCGCCACCTATCAGAAAATTGCAGATTTTTTAACAACATCGGGTGATAATTAACTCTTTGCACCTTTGTTACTTTGCACAATAAGGACCCTGTATGTTCGAAATCGTGATCCGCTATTTCCACTTTATCGGTATTTTTGCACTCTTCTCCGTGCTGGTGGTCGAGCATATGTTGATCAAACGTCGCCTGACAGCTGAGGAAATGCATCGTCTGGCAAGGCTGGATGCTGTCTATGGCATTTCAGCCGTTGTTGTGCTTTTGGCCGGGCTGGCTATGTGGTTTCTGGTGGGCAAACCTGCCGACTTTTACACCGCGAATCCGGTCTTTCATGCCAAAGTGACCTTGTTTCTGATAGTGGCTGCTTTGTCGGTTTTTCCAACCGTTTTCTTTTACAGACACAGACGCACAACCCGCGAAACCATTCCGGTGCCGCCTGCCATTGTTATTCTTATCCGTCTGGAGTTATTACTGCTGCTTGTGATTCCCTTATTGGCTGTACTGATGGCTAGAGGTGTCGGGCTTGGCTGATGCTTGCGGGATACAGCCTGACGACAGCGCGCGACGCGCCGATATTGATCCAGATCTCCCTCTTAAAACTGCCTGAAACTCAGTATGTTGCAAAATCGCATCTAAGCTTAATGTAAGAGCGAACTGTAGCTGTTGTGCGGTGCTGCTCTGCGGGTTGAGCAAAAGGGGTGAGGCTGATGATGGAAGCGCGAGCAGTAAAATCCGTGGCCGATGCAAAAGCGATTGTCGAAGAGCGTGGCCTGACCCATGTCAAGGTTGGCCTGTTCGATAATGACGGCATCATGCGCGGCAAATATATGTCCAAAGCCAAGTTTTTTGCATCACTGGAGAAGGGTTTTTCTTTTTGCGACGTGGTGCTGGGCTGGGATGCGAAAGATCAGCTCTATGACAATACCCGGTATACGGGCTGGCATACCGGGTATCCGGATGCCCCCGTGCGCATCTTGCCGCATACCTGCCGTGATGTGCAGGACGAAGAGGGCATGCTGCTCTTTATTGCTGAATTTACCGGTGCGGCTGAAGCTGTGTGTCCACGCGGGGTGTTACGCCGAGTGTTGGCAAAAGCGGAGGCGCTGGGGTTCGAGGTTCAGGCCGCGCTGGAATATGAATTCTTTTTATTTCGCGAAACACCGCATTCTGCACGGGAGAAAGGCTTCCGCAATCTGCAAACTGTCACGCCGGACTGGTTTGGCTATTCCATGATCCGCAACTCGGTATACAGCGAGCTGTATCACGACATTCTGGCGATGGGCCAGATTATGGATTTCCCCATTGAGGGTATTCATTCAGAAACCGGACCGGGTGTGATTGAAGCAGCGATTACTGTTGATCAGGCGGAAGCGGCAGCAGACAAAGCCGCGCTGTTCAAAACCTACATGAAAGTGCTGGCGCAGCGCCGGAATTTGCTGGCAACCTTCATGGCGAAATGGTCCATGGACTATCCCGGCCAAAGCGGCCACATCCATATTTCCCTCCAGCATAAAAACGGTCAATCTGCTTTTTATGATGCCAGCCAAACTCATGGCATAAGCACAATCCAACGACAGTTTCTGGCGGGCCAGCAACGTTTGATGCCCGAATTTTTGTGTATGATTGCCCCAACGATCAACAGTTATACCCGTATGGTGCCCGGCTTCTGGGCGCCGACGCACGCGACATGGGGCATTGAAAACCGCACAACGGCGCTGCGGGTAATACCGGGGAACGAGACATCCCAGCGCATCGAATACCGGCTGGGTGCAGCAGATGCCAACCCTTACCTGGCACTGGCGGCGGCTGTAGCGTCAGGCTTGTACGGCATCATGAATCAATGGCAGCCATTGGATGCGGTAACTGGTAATGCCTATGATCAGCCACAGCCTGCCGAATTGGCGCTGCCAGCCACGTTGTGGGAGGCCGCGCAGCGTTTCAGGGCCTCCGATGCGGCCCGTTCCCTGCTGGGAGAGGCGTTTGTAGAGCATTTTGCCGCAACTCGCGAGTGGGAAGAGCGCGAGTTCAGAAAGCAGGTAACAGACTGGGAGCTTGCCCGGTATTTCGAAATCATTTAAGTCGCGATGGTACAGACAGGGAGAGATGACAATGCGATTAGGTGTGCTCTTGTGTGATGATGTGGCGCCTGAGCTTCAGGCCACTCACGGTAACTATCGGGATATGTTTTCCGCTCTGTTTCATGAATATTCAAAACAAATCACTCTGGTGTTCTACCGTGTGATTGACGGTGAATACCCCAAAGATGTTGATGAGTGCGATGCTTATATGACCTCTGGTAGTCAATTCGGCGCTAATGACGGCTTTGTCTGGATCGGACACTTGATGGCATTCATTGAAAGGCTGTATGAAGAGAAAAAGCCCTTTGTGGGTATCTGTTTTGGTCATCAACTGATGGCAAAGGCGCTGGGTGGCGAAGTGGTGACATCCGGCAGAGGCTGGGGGCTAGGTGTCAACGGCTATGCGGTGAAGAAAAAAGCCGGCTGGATGAAAGGTGCCGGGCCAACAGTTTCTCTTGTGGTCAGCCATCAGGATCAGATCAGTCGGTTGCCTGCAGATGCCCGAGTACTGGCAGGCAGTGATTTCTGTCCTTTTGCCATGATCCAGATAAAGACTTACTTTCTGGGTATACAGGGACATCCAGAGTTCACTAAAGCTTATGTGAAAGATTTGATGACAGCCCGGCAGCAGATTTACGCCGCAGAAGCCTATGAAAAAGGTATCGACTCGCTATCGCAACCGGCGGATGACAAACGGGTGGTGTCCTGGATTGTCAGTTTTCTCGATACCGCTCTGGCTAAACGCCGGACATAAAGTCAGAGGAAAAAGAGCAAGCTCAGAGTATGAGCCTGCTCTTTTTTCCCGATATATGCCAACGCGTCTCTTCCCGTTACCGGTCAGGCCGTTTGCAGTGCCATACGTTGTTGCAGTAAACGGTAACAATACACGCTTGCCAGCAGAACCCCGCCGCCCGCCACAATAGTGACGGCGAACCCGGCGCGAATCCCCATTTCATCAATCACCCAGCCAGTTAATGCTGCACCGGCGGCGATGCCTATGCCCAGTCCTGTGATCATCCAGGTAAACCCTTCTGTCAGCTTTGACTCAGGCACAATCTTTTCCACAAGGCCCATAGTCACAATCATGGTGGGTGCGAAGAAGATGCCCGCGATGAAAACGGAGACGGATAGTGTCAGTACATCGTATACCACCAGCAGCGGGAGTGTGGCTGTCGCAGTGGCGATGGAAGCCAGTAACAACTGTTTTGGCAGAGCGAGGTTCAGGCGCAGTGCGCCAAACACCAGACCAGAAATACAGGACCCCGCGGCATAGGCCGACAGGACAAAACTGGCTGCCACAGGCACGCCTTGCTGCTTGGCAAACGCGACACTGAGCACATCCACCGTACCGACTATGGTGCCCAGAGCGATCAGAGTCAGCAGCAGCATTTTCATGGTGACAGGTTCAAGTGCAGATCCCTGCTGATGTTCAGTTTGCTCTGATACCGGCGGTTCGGTTCTTTTCTGCAAACTGAATAATGCTATGCCAACCGCCAGCATTAGCGCTGCCACGAATGGCCCGGCGATGGGCGACACAGCCACGCTGAGACCGACGGCGATAGGAGGCCCAACGATGAAACAGACTTCATCCAGCACAGACTCCAGTGAGTAGGCGGTATGCAGGGCAGGCTGGCCTTTGTAGATGTGTGTCCAGCGCGCTCTGACCATGGCGGGCATGCTGGGCATAAATCCGGCCAGCGCCGCAAACAGAAACAGTGTCCAGTCAGGTGCAGCCAGATGAACACAGCCTAAAAGCAGCAGCATACCCAGCACACTGATTGCTGTCGCAAAGGGCAAGATGCGGCCCTGACCATAGCGGTCTGTCAGGCGGGAGATCTGAGGAGCAATCAAGGCCGTTGAGAGTGTGAAGGTGGCAGCCACCGCACCAGCCAGCCAATAAGAACCATGAATCTGGGAAATCATAGTGATTATCCCGATGCCCGCCATTGAAATGGGCAGGCGGGCAATCAGCCCCGACAGGGAAAAAGCCAATGTTCCCGGGGCGTGAAACAGTTCCTTGTATGGGTTCGCCATGAATATCTCCAGTCAGTCATTAAGAATATGCCCATGCGCACTTATGACGGATGGGATGCATAAGAAACTAATTGACATACGCGGTGTATGTCAACTATAAATGAACCTGTTCTCATACTTTAGGGACCCAAACTAGCATGAACAGAGCAATCACGATGGAACAGACAAGGCTTGCCTTGCTGCAGCATGCCCGTACGCTGTTTGGTACCGTTGGCTTTGCCGACACCGTAATGGATGAGCTGACTGGCCGAGCGGGGTTGACCCGTGGTGCGTTGTATCATCACTTCGGCAGTAAGAAAGGCCTGTTTCTTGCCGTGTACCAACAGCTGGATCAGGAGATGGATAACAGACTGCAGGCGATATCAGCCAGCGCCCCGGACAGCTGGAGCGCTTTTTCAGGGCGCTGTCATGCCTACCTGAAGATGGCGACTGAGCCGGATATTCAGCGGATTATGATCAGGGACGCGTCATCGGTGCTCGATAGCGAGCAGATCCAGGCTGTCCGTATGAGCTGCATTGAAGCGATTGCCGGGTTACTGGCGCAATTAATCGAGGACAAAATCATCCCCGTCACCTCACCGGTTATGCTTGCCAGGCTGATCAACGGGGCATTGCTGGACACAGCACGTTATATCGCAGGCAGCGAAGACAGTGTGATGGCATTGAATGAAGCGGCACAATCGCTGGATCTCATGCTAAACGGCTTGAGGCGCTAAAGGAGTGTCTGTTGCCTGATCCCGCTTTTCATCGGCTCAAAAGCGGGATACATGGCTTAGGGTCTGCAAACCTTGCAACAGATATTGCGCAGCAGATCACTGAGTGACGCTGTCACTTATGTCGTTAATCTAGAGCCGGTCCAATTCGGCGGTATAAAGCACCCTGGTTGGCAGCCCTGACGGCGAGCCGCCCAGAGGTTCTTCACTGACCGCCAGCATCTGGATGTCCAACTGATCAAAGCGGGTGTTTTTCGCCAGTACCAGTTCGCCTTGTTTCGGTAACAGGCCAAGAGAAACCGGGTTCGGCTCATTTGTGGCCACCGCCCACAGCTCGTAATCTTTGTCGGCAAGTCCCTGGAACGAAGATCCGGCCCGGACAGTGATATCGCGCGGGTGGACTTCTATCAGCCAGTATGACGAGGCATCTTCCCCTTTAACGACAGCCACATGCTGGACAGGTCCGGGTGCCACGGGGATCTGGCTTTCCCGCCAGAGCAGCACGGCAAGTAAGAGCGATGCCGCTGTGGCGACACCAGTCAGCACAGGCCACAAACGGGACAACCCGCTTTTGATCACATGGCGGCTGGTTTCGTTGGCTGGTTTCTTATCGAAACCGAGTCGCTGGCTGATCGTTTGCCAGACCGCATCATTTGGCTCGACAGGGGTAATCTGACGGTTGATCTCGTTGAGATGCTGTTCCCACTGCCAGGTTGCTTCCCGAATATGGGTTGATTGCATTATCAGGGTCTGAAAGCGTTGCCGGGCCGGACCGCGCAGTGTGCCCAGTACGTACTCAGCGGCCAGCATATCGATCAATGTCTGGTTGTTATAGTTCATGGCGTCAGACACCTTTGTAGTTGTTGTAACCCGCGGCGAATCCAGCTTTTGATGGTTCCCAGCGGCTTGTCCAGATAGTGCACCACTTCCTGATGGCTCAGCCCGTTAAAGTAAGCCAGATGAATCGCCTGTTGGTGCTCCTGGGGCAGCTCATCAATGCACTGGCTTAATTTATGTCCGGCATCCAGATCGGCAAACCTGTCATCGCTTTCTTCCAGTGGCGCGGGTTCAGCCGTTAAAGCGTCTTCTTTCCTGACTTTTTGGTAGCGCAGTATGTCGAGAGCCCGGTATCTGGCGATGCTGATCATCCAGGTCAGGACACTGCCTTTATGGTGCTGATAATCGGCCGCGTTATGCCAGATTTTCACGTAAGCATCCTGTATCGCTTCTTCGGCCAGCGCCCGGTTACCCAGCATTTTCAGGCACACAGCCAGCAATTTGCCGCTGGTTTGCTGATACAGCCTGGTGAAGGCCTGCCTGTCGCCCAGTGCCGTGGCGCTGATGAGTTTAAGATGATCGTCCTGATCCATGTCTTTCCTTGTACTGTGATGAAGAAATACGTTAAGAAACTGATTTATCAGCTTGTTTCAACGTTAGCAGTCGTAATGACATTCGCCAGTGTGACAATGTCTGTTTGGTATATACACCACAAAATCAAAAGCGTTCAATGGACCATTGCAATGCCATCAGGGCGATACAGGCTGACCCTAAGGGCATAAACCAGCGCTGATAGCGCCATTGATGCCTGACAAGCATCAACACAGGTAAAGCAAGCAGCAGTATCGATAACTGTCCGAGTTCGACCCCTAGATTGAACGCCACGACCGCCAGTAAAGTATGGCTCGATGGCAGCCCCAACTCGCCCAGCACAGAGGCGAATCCCATGCCGTGCAGTAAACCAAACCCGAAGGTCACCCAGCCCAGTTTGGTGATCAGCGGGAAGATATTGTTCAGCGCGGCAAAAAGCACAGACAGAGCAATAATGAACTCCACCCAGCGGCTCGACGGCAGCCAGTTGAGTGCTGTGGCTGTCAGCGTGATAGAGTGCGCGAGGGTAAAGGCCGTGATAATCCAGGTGGTGCTGAGCAGTATAGACTTAGGGCTGTCGATACCTTTCCACTGTTGTTTATCGCGATACAGCACGCAGGTCAGGAGTAAGGCCAGCAGAAACAGGATATGGTCGGTACCGATCAGGATATGGACTATTCCCTGATACAGATATTCACGGGCCGTTTCGCCCATGGCAGAGGCTTGCATGTTGACCGCCAGTGAGCGGTTGCTGGTATCCAGTATTCTGTTGATGCTGTGCTCAGGCTGAGAAATATTCACGATCAGCTTATGGCCGGTATTGATGTCGAACATCGCCTGATAGGACAGGCTCAGTCCGGCAGCCGACGGACAATTGACCTCTAACGGCAGCCACAGGTAAGGCAGGTTGGCGTGTGATTCCAGCATCATGTTGCTAGCGACTGTTATGTTGCAAGGACGTCCGCCCTGCTCGACGGTCAGTTGGCTCAGTAACTGTGTTTGTATTGCAGCCTGCTGGTTTGTGATTTCACGCCAGGTCAGGTTGCCGTCCTGATTGGCGTCCAGAATCATCCCCTTATCAGCCATCAAAGGATACAGATCAGACAGTTGCAGTTGCCAGTTTCCGCTTAGCGTGGCGTTGTTATCTTGCTCCAGGGTCAGATACGCTGTGCTTAGCTGGTGTGCTTGTGCAGAGAATGCTGCCGCAAGCAGTGCAAAAATAATAACGAGAGTTCGCATGGTAGCCCTTCCTTGATAGCGTTATACCTGCTGATTAAAAGCCTGTTCTGCGCGTAACAGCAATTGCCTGTCTGATAACAGCCGGTTTTGCTGCCAGTTGATTCTTGCCCAGAACAGCGCCCTGTCAGGGCGATCACCGAGTAGCAGGTAATAGCTCGCCAGTAATCCGGCATGGCTGGCATCCTGTCGTTGCTCGCGCAGGGTGATCCGGTTCAGACAGCGAACCTGCCAGTGCTGAAATGTCCCTGTCATCTGTTCTGCGAGGGCCAGTTTCAGCAGCAGGTTGTCATCAGTTGCCCCTGAACGGGAGGCAATGTCTGCCAGGGTGGTGAGTACGGCCTGGGGGTTATCCTGAGCCAGTTGAGCATCCGCCCATAAACTCAGGTAGCTGATGGGACGCTGACTGTCGGCAGGCAGGCTGAGGTGAGCCAGTGCTGCTTCCGGACGGTCAAGCGCCAGTGCCATACCGGCTAGGATCTGCATGAGCCAGACAGAGTCTTCCTGCTGTTGCGGAGGATAACGAGTGGCGATTGACTGAAGTTCACTGTAGCTCTGGACGCGCTTCTCCCGGGTTTTGGCTTGCTGGAAACTGTTGTCCAGTGCGCAGGCAGCCGTTACGAGCATCGAAGAGCGGCCAATAAGCTGCAGGCACGATTGTCTGGCCTGCCCGAATTTACCCTGGATGGTCTGCACGCTGGCCAGCAGCAATCTTGCACTGGCATCATCGGGCTGCTGTTCCAGTAAGCGCCTTAATGTCAGCTCTGCGCCTCTGAAATCATGCTGATGTTGCTGAATTCTGGCCCAGAGGTAGAGCGCTTCCGGAGCGGAACCCGCCGTCAGGTGCGGTTGCATCAGGGCATCGGCCAGGCTGAAACCATCAACAGTGCCGGACGGACGCTGCGCCTTGTCAATTAATGTGCGAATGTCTTCCAGCGTCGCTGACTTGACGGCCAGCTCCGGCACCACCAGCAAAGCGGCATCCTGATTGTCAGGCAGGTAAGGTTTGGCAAGCACCGAGACACTGCAAAATACGGCAATGCTGATCACCAGTGCGGGGAAAGGGTGTGTATTCATGGGACAATTTCCTTAAAAAGTGGCCATCCCTGGCCGATCGAACACAGCACAAATGTGGCCTCTGGAGCAGGCCACAGCAGGTACGCGTTATTCCATCAGCAGGTCGTCATAAAAACTGGCACTGCTGACGTCATTGTTGACAGCCCGTCCGCGCAGGCTTTTCGGCGTACTGTTTGCCGGGGCGTTGAAGACCTCTCGGCTGAACGAGGCAAAACTGACCTGAAGGACCTCAATAGTGACGGAGACCTGGGCACTGACCGGCTGGTTGTTTCCGTCGCTGACCGTGTAGCTAAACTGGTCATTACCTGTGACCCCGCTGGCTGGGGTGTAGGTGACGGTGCCATCGGGTGTGATGACGACTGAACCCAAAGCCGGCGCATTGCCAAGCGCAAAGCTAAGGGCGTCACCCTCTTTGTCTGTGGCCTTCAGCGAGTCGGTGACCGGGGTATCGGTTTGTGTTGTCAGGCTCAGGGCCATGGCTGCCGGGGCGGTATTTGTTCCCCCGGACGAATTCTGGCCGGAATCTGAACTGCCGTTACAGCCTGCCAGTATCAGCGCGGACAGCAGCAAGGTAGTGCGAATAGACCTAGTCATTGTACTGCTCCTTACTCTGAAACCGTGTCAGTACCGGAACCGGAAAGAGGTGGCGCCAGGTAAGGGAAACTGTCATCCATCATGGTGGCATTGACCGGTGCGCCATCAGTAAAGGGGACGTTGCCGACATTGGCATCTTCCGGTTGGCACAGACCAAGATCTGTATCCGTTCCGTTAACCGGGATGGGGTAACACAAACGGCCCATGACAACACGCAGTGCAATATCTACCACGTCATCTCCGGGTCTGCGGCCGTTAGGAAAACCCGCCAGATCGTCACCCGCAACACCGAAAGACGATTGCTGGGCAACAGGTTTGGCTGGAATGGCCGTGTTCAGGCGTAACATTTCTGAAGGTGTGACCGTTTTTAGCTGGTTAACGCCGGGAAAGCCGGTCAGGAATGCTGTGACCAGATCGGTACGGGGAAAATGGGTGGGGGCCAGTGTGGCTAAGTTGGCGCCCAGAGTCGAGTTGACGGCATCTTTGAACAGAATGTTCAGCAGTTCCGGCAGGCTCGGGTGTGTCACATAAGTGGCAAACTGCGCGTCATCGGCAGGTTTGGCTGCCGAGAAGGTATCTTTGTCTTTCAGGCCGATAACCAGCTCATTGACCAGCGGGTTACCCAGTCTTGATACCTGTGTCAGCGCGCCGCCGTTGACTTCCGGCCGGGTGAAGGTGGCATTCGGATTCAGAATTCTGGCCTGTGGCAAGCTGGCGGTGGTCCAGGTGCCTATGGTGCCGTTGCCATCTCCGGTAATGCAGGCTTTGGGGACTTCAATTGCCAGTTCGGTGACATTTTTGAGCCTCAGATCGTCATTGTCGGCTGACTGGGTGATCCCGCCAGGAAAGCCGCCGCCATCGTCAGCACCGGGCGCACTGTCGCCCTCAACAGGCACATAGTTGACCAAGTCGAAGGTTTTACCCAGATTGACAACAAAGGGATCTTTGCGCTGACCGGCAAAGACTTTTCCCGTTGCGGCGCAGCCTGGCATCGTAAACTCATAGATGAACTGGTTGGCGTAATTGATATAGCCACTTTCGCTGCCAAAGGTTTTGGTGCCGATAAAATCCAGCGGCTTGTGAAATTCAGTCTGGCCTGTTGATACATTGGTCAGCTTGGTTGGCTGACCATTTTGCTGCGGGCCGCTGACCAGACTGAGCGTGTAGGTTTCATTGAAATTTGCCGCACTCTGATCGGCGTCACTGATACTGCCGACAACTTTTAACGGCACCGCCACAGATTGGGTTTCTCCGCTGTTGCCGATAGTAAGAGAGACGCCTATGTTGTTGTTCGGCAGTGCATTTTTAAAATTGAACTGAAAAGTCAGATCTTCCACCGCATCGCCGTCGTTATCAATGTGAATGCTGTACACGGCGGCGGGATCCATGGCGAAGTAATTCGGGCCACCATAAGCATCTTGCAGCGGTATGTAGTTGGCGATCAGGGTAACGTAATCTTCCCGGCCGCTTTCATAACTGTTGAAGGCATAAAAGTCGGTGGAGTCCAGGGTGGGAAGCCGGGTAATGTTAGGTGCCTCCCGGTGGCTGGACGCAGAGGCGATGCCGGAAAGGCTCATAGCAATGACACTCACAACGAGTTTTGTATTCATGACAGATCCTTTTTTGTTATTGGTGGTCATTGAGTAAACGATTGGGGGCGGCAACTGGATGCAAAAAATTTGCAGCGCTGCAGAAAACAGAGAAACCACCGGAGATATCAGGCAAATACCTTTGTCAGACTTTGATTCGCGGGTCAGTTCGACTAGTATGAGGCGTTGCATCGGTTGGAGGGATGAAGTCAGGTTATGTCACGTATTCGAGAAAAAAATCAGGAAGTTATTATCAAGTTTGCGGGCCGCTTGTTTGCGGAGCAGGGTTTCGCGGCAACCAAAGTGGCCGATATTGCCAAGCTGGCCGACGTCCCTAAGCCGAACGTGTATTACTATTTCAAGACCAAAGAAAACCTCTATCGTGCAGTGCTGGAAAGTGTGACTCAGCCATTGCTGGAAGCCTCCAGCCCGATTGAGCAGCTGGATGATCCGGCTCAGGCACTCACCTCTTATATTCAGACCAAACTGCGGATTTCCCGTGATCACCCATTCGCCTCCAAAGTGTTCGCCAACGAAGTGATGTCGGGCGCACCTTATTTGCCGTCAGATATTGGCGATGAGCTGCTGGCCCAGTCAAGAATGATCATTACCAAGCTGGAACGCTGGATTGAGAAGGGGATGATGGCGCGAGTGTCGCCGCAGCATCTGATGTTTACTATCTGGGCATCGACCCAGACTTATGCCGATTTCAGCTGGCAGATTTGCAATGTACTGGAAAAAGAAGCACTGGATGATCAGGATTTTGCCGATGCTGCAGAATTTCTGACGCAACTGGTGATTCGCGGTTGTCAGATAAAATCAGCCTGATGCCGATAAACATCAAGTCGCCGAGACACTTGAATCGCCAATACATTTGAAATCGCCGATACACTTTAAATCAATAAAAAAGCGCTTCCGCCCAACGAGGTAAAGAGCGAAAGCGCTTGGATGTTATTTATCCTGAACAAAGCGGTTGTGAGTGATTTCGTTTACCGGCGTTGCTGGAATCGCTCGACCAGACGTTTTGCTGCTGCCTGATGACGGCTCAGCAGTGCCGGTAAATCGACCCCGATCACCATGCCATCATGGACGCGCCATTGGCCTGCCACCATCACTCTGTCTGCCTGATGCGCGCCACAGAGCACCAGTGCGGCCAGTGGGTCATGCGCGCCAGAGAAGCGGATATCATCAAGACGGAACATGGCGATGTCTGCCTGTTTACCCATCTCCAGAGTACCAAAGTCTTCACGACCCATAGCGCGTGCTGACCCTGATGTTGCCCAGCGTAAAGCATCGAAATGGGTGACAGCTGCTGAGCCATAACGTAAGCGCTGGATGTAAAGACCCATACGTACTTCGTTGACCAGGTTAGAGCCGTCGTTCGACGCTGAGCCATCAACACCCAGGCCTACTTTGACGCCCGCTGCTTCCAGCTCTTTGTTGCGGCAGATACCGGAGGCCAGCATCATGTTTGATGACGGGCAGTGACATATCCCGACTTCGGCCTGCCCTAAACGGCGGATCTCTTCTTCGTTGAAGTGAATACCGTGTGCCAGCCAGGTGCGGTGATTCAGCCAGCCGGTTTCTTCCAGGTAATCAACCGGGCGCAGACCGAAACGCTCCAGACAGAAGTTTTCTTCATCAATGGTTTCACACAAGTGGGTGTGTACCATGACATTTTCACGTTCTGCCAGGCGGGCGGTTTCTTTCATCAGATCGGTTGTGACGGAGAAAGGCGAACAGGGTGCCAGTGCTATCTGGGTCATCGCACCATCACCACGTTGGTGGTACTGACGGATCAGACGCATGCTGTCATCGAGTATGGTGTCTTCTTTCTGGATGGTATGACGGGGCGGCAGGCCACCTTCGTCTTCGCCCAGACTCATTGAACCACGGGTAAAAATAGAACGGATACCCAGTTTCTGTGCTGTCTCTACCTGGATATCAATGGCATGTTCCAGCCCGCGGGGGATCAGATAATGGTGATCCGATGCGGTTGTACAGCCGGACATCATCAGCTCAACCAATGCCAGCTCAGTGGCGACCTGCATCATTTCTTCATCAAGACCGGCCCAGACCGGGTACAAGGTTTTGAGCCAGTGGAACAGCTCTTTGTTCAGTGCATCCGGATAGGCGCGGGTCAGCGTCTGATAGAAATGGTGATGGGCATTGACCAGACCGGGCGTGATGACATGTTCACTGGCATCAATTACCTGATCGGGTTTGTTAGACGGTTGAGCACCAAGAGGAACCAGCTCAATCACCTTAGTACCTTGAATCACTACGCCGCCGCGTGCATCCAAATCTGTGTTTGAGCCAGTGTAAATGGCTAAAGGGTTTTTCAGCCAGATGGTTACCATTTTGTTTTCCTTAGCCTTCTCTGCCGTTGCCGAGGAGAAGGTCTTATGGGGTGGGGATCGTTATGATCCCCGGGTTAAAGTTAATGTGTTATTTGTCTCTCTGTTCAGGATTGTTTTGCTGTTTCAATGTGTTGCTTCTTTTCCGCAGTTTCAGAGGTTTGAACCGGGAGTTCACTCTCTGCCTCTTCGTCTGTGGTTTCCTCGATGCTGTCGCTGACTGCGTTCTCAGGCAGGATCTGGTTTAGCAGTACAGTGACGATTGTGCCGGTAGTAATGCCTGAGTGGAACAGGTTAGCCAGATCGTGTGGCAGGTGCTGAACCAGACGCGGTTCGATAGTCACTGCCAGACCAGAAGCCAGACCGACGCAGATCACCAGTGCGTTACGCTTGGTGTCAGCCGCTTTGATCAGCATGCGAATACCTGCATAGGCGATCATACCGAACATAATGAAACCGACACCGCCCAAAACAGGCTTGGGAATGGTCACGGCCAGTGCGGCCAGTTTAGGGAACAGGCCACCCAGAATCAGCAAGCCGCCGGTTGTTGCCACAACATAGCGGCTGGCAACGCCTGTGATACCCACGATACCCACGTTCTGACTGAAAGAAGCCAGAGGCATTGCGGTCAGGAAGGCTGCCAGTGTACTGCCCAGACCGTCACCCAGCAGACCGCGTTTCAGATCGTTACCAGACAGCTTGACTTTACAGTTGTTCGCCAGGGCCATGAAATCCCCTGTTGCTTCGGCAATCACGACTATGTATACCAGGCTCATGCTGATGATAGCCGACAGGCTGAAGCTCATACCGTATTCCATGATGGCCGGGCTGCCCACCCACTCAGCGCGTGCAATCTGGTCAAGGTCAACCATGCCCATTGACAGGGCCACCAGATAACCACCGGCCAGGCCAATTACAATGGCAGAAGCGGCGACGGCACCACGGCAGTAAATAGACACCACGATAACGATTGCCAGCGAGATAAATGCCAGGAACAGTTTTGGCATGGTGGCAAATTGCTCGCTGGTATTGGGTGCATCTCCCACCCAGTTCATGGCAACGGGGAGGATGGTCAGGCCGATTAGCGTCACCACCACACCGCTGACCACATTAGGGAACAGCTTGCGAATTTTATCCATGAAAAAGCTGGCTGCCACGACCACGAAAGAGCCGATAAGGGCTGCCCCCATGATACCGCCAACACCGTCAGCGTTACCTATGCTGATGGCAACACCCAGAAAACCGAAACTCGATCCCATGACAACGGGAAGACGGATACCGACAGGGCCAAGGCCAAGACACTGTGCAATGGTGACAATACCGGATGCGAGCAGAGCGGCGTTGATCAGTGTGACGACCTCATCGGTCGGCAGGCCAATAGAGGTACCGACAATCAATGGCACAGCGACAATGCCGCCGATGGAAGCCAGCATATGCTGGATAGCTAAGAGCAGGGTGATGCTGTGTGGTGGTCTCTGGTTTAGCGTATAGAGAAGTTTCATCGTTAGTTCTCCACAATTCATCCGATGAATTGGCTGCGTAGGGTTATAGGTTGTGTTCGCGTCTTTGGTTTTATTAAATTAGGTTTTTTAAGTGTGCAGTGACCTGCCTCTGCCGTACGACAGAGGTAGGTGTGCATCAAATGTTACTTTTCTAATTATGACTTTTAGATTGGTACTGCATGTGTCTGTTTGTGATCAGAGGTACACCAGTTTGGCGACAAAAATCGCGGTCAGTATGTACATGCTGATTGAGACATCTTTGGTTTTGCCTGTGGCGACTTTGAGCACTGTGTAGGTGATGAAACCCAGTGCGATACCGTTGGCGATGGAGAAAGTCAGCGGCATCATCAGCGCTGTGATAGCGGCGGGTGCAGCGTCTGTGAAATCGTTCCATTTCACGTGCTGCATACTGCTCATCATGACGAAGGCAACGTAAATCAGCGCGCCGGCAGTGGCGTAAGCCGGGATCATGCCAGCCAGCGGCGAGAAGAAGATTGCCGCGATAAACAGCAGACCGATCACTATGGCTGACAGTCCGGTACGGCCACCGGCAGCGACACCCGCTGCACTTTCTACATAACTGGTGACAGGCGGACAACCCACACAGGCACCTGCCACGCTGGCGATACTGTCAGCTTTCAGGGCTTTGCTCAGACCTTCAATTTTTCCGGTTTCTTTGTTTCTCAGGTTTGCCCGTTCAGCCACACCCATCAGGGTACCGGCAGTATCGAACATGTTCACAAACAGGAAAGCCAGGATCACGCTGATCATAGAAATGTTCAGGGCGCCGGCAATGTCCATGGCGAACAGGGTCGGAGCCAGACTCGGGGGAGTAGATATCACCCCGTTGTAGTGGACCAGACCCAGCAGAATACCGATCAGGGTGACACTGAACATACCAATCAGCACGGCACCGAAGACTTTACGCTCACTCAGTACGGCAATGATCAGGAAGCAGATGGCGGCCAGCAGCGCCTGTGGCTGGGTAAAGTCACCCAAACTGACCAGGGTGGCAGGGCTGTCAACTACGATACCGGCGGTTTTCAGGCCGATCAGTCCCAGAAACAGACCCACACCGGCTGTCATGGAAAAACGCAGGCTTTCAGGGATACTTTCGATGATCCATTCGCGGACTTTGTAAAAACTCATCGCAACGAAAAGGATACCGGAAATGAAAACCGCCCCTAAGGCAACTTGCCAGCTGTAGCCCATTTCTCCCACAACAGTGAAAGAGAAAAAGGCGTTCAGCCCCATGCCCGGAGCCAGACCGACAGGCCAGTTTGCAAACAGGCCCATCAGCAAAGTGCCTATTGCAGCACCAATACAGGTTGCAACAAAAATTGCTTCGGCATCCATGCCTGAGGCCGACATGATCTGTGGGTTAACGAAAATGATATAAGCCATGGTGGCAAAAGTTGTAATCCCACCTACGATCTCATTTTTCACGCTGGTGCCGTGAGCTCTGAGTTTAAACAGGCGCTCTAACAGTGAAGCTGAACCAGCTTCAGAACGACCGAGCGTTTCTGTTTTAGAGTTGTTCATGACGACGCTTCCTTTTTTTGCCCGAATGACGATGTGTGCTGGTTGTTTTTTAATGTTTCCAACTTCACCTGCCAGACAGGACTTCCCTCTATGTTTCAGGCCGTCACTTGCTGAAAACCCTGCCGGCCTGATAGCTGCCGGAGACTGCATGGTTTTTGAAGTGATAACTACTTAGCCTGCACTCATTGTATACAATCTTCAAACTCTCTTGCGCGGTGCCCTGACCTGCATCTGACCTCAGGCCAGGGATCCCCCATTGTTCTGCTTGTGTTCCGTTTTGAATCAGCTGCCCCGGTATGTGGAGAAGCTGTAAGGCGACACCAGCAGTGGCACATGATAGTGGCTGCCTGTATCTGCGATACCGAAACGGATGACTACATCGTCCAGAAAGGGAACTGAAGGCAGTTCTACGCCTCTCTGGCGGAAGTAACGGGCAGTTTCGAATACCAGCTCATATTTGCCGGTCTGAAACTCGTTTCCTTCCAGCAAAGGCTGGTCAGTTCTGCCATCAGAATTGGTATGAGTGGTTTTAACCAGAACGAAGTCTGTGCCCTCTTGACGATAAAGCGACACTTTAATCTCCGCTCCAGGTAAGCCTGAGGCTGTGTCAAGCACGTGAGTTGTCAGTTTTCCCATGGATAACCTCGCGCGTTGCGCTCCTTAAGTTGTACAGAAAATAGATTACTTCTTGCATACTAATTGTATGCCTTCTGATGTGTGATCCGTAATCAGTTCGCCACATTGTATTTAACTATGTACACAACTTTACCGATTAGTAAAGGCTTGTGTAACCGAAATGTTAACCCAAAAGTTAGGGTATGTAACCCTTTGTTGTACCTGACTGTTAGCTAACGTATTGATATTAAAGTAGGCAATATAGGGATAACAAGCGGTTAACTTTTTTTGATGAATATTAAAAAATGTTGCGCACATTTTATTTACAAAAATTCTGGATATTGTATACAATCACTGTTATAAATTGATTATCAGATGGTCAGTGTGTTGACCAATTAGGATTTAAAGGAGTCATGTGTGAGTAATGAGTATCCACGCAATCTGATCGGCTATGGTGCAGTACCCCCGCACCCACGTTGGCCAAATGACGCTCGCGTTGCTGTCTCTTTTGTTCTCAACTACGAAGAAGGTGGGGAACGTTGCATTCTTCATGGTGATAGCGAGTCGGAAGCATTTTTGTCTGAGATCCCAGCGGCACAGCCATTTCCGGGTCAGCGTCATATCAGCATGGAATCGATTTATGAATACGGCAGCCGTGCTGGCGTATGGCGCATCCTGCGCTTGTTTAAAGAATACGATGTGCCGCTGACTGTGTTCGGTGTCGCTATGGCACTGGAGCGTCACCCGGATGTAGCGAAAGCGTTTGTCGAAGCCGGCCACGAGATCTGCAGTCATGGTTATCGCTGGATTGATTATCAGCACATTGATGAGTCAGAAGAACGCGATCACATGATGAAAGCGATTGAGATCATCAAAAATCTGACTGGTGAGCGTCCGTACGGCTGGTACACAGGCCGCACCGGCCCGAATACCCGCCGCATTGTGGCGGAAGAGGGCGGTTTTATGTACGACTCTGATGCCTACGATGACGATCTGCCTTACTGGCACGAAGAGGGTCCGAAACCGCAACTGGTGATTCCGTACACTCTGGATACCAATGACATGCGTTTTGCCACAGTACAGGGCTTTAATGCAGGTGATCAATTCTTCAATTATTTAAAAGACACCTTTGACACCCTGTATGAAGAAGGTGCTACAGCACCCAAAATGATGTCAGTGGGTTTGCATTGCCGCCTGATTGGCCGTCCCGGACGTATCGCTGCACTGCGCCGCTTCCTGGATTATGTGAGCCAGCACGACAAGGTCTGGCTGTGCCGCCGAATTGATATTGCCAAACACTGGCACGAACATCACCCGCACCCAAGTATGAAGGAGTATTAATGATGGCACGTTTTACGTCTTGCCAACCGAGCCAAATGAGCAGGGAAGAGTTTGTCTCTCAATTTGCAGATGTGTACGAACACAGCCCCTGGGTGGCGGAAAAAGTTTACGACAATGGTCTCAGCGATGCTGATGATGACATCAGCACCCTGCATGCACGCATGGCAGACACTTTGCTGTCAGCCAGCAAAGAAGAACAGTTAGCCCTGATTAATGCGCACCCGGATTTAGCCGGAAAAGCAGCAGTGAACGGTGAACTGACCGAAGCGTCCACCGCCGAGCAGGCTGGCGCAGGGATTAGCCAGTGTTCACCAGAAGAATTCGAGAAGTTCAATCGTTATAACGATAGCTACAAAGCACGTTTTCAGTTTCCCTTTATCATGGCGGTGAAAGGGGCCAATCGTTATCAAATCCTTGAATCGTTCGAGGCGCGATTAGGCAATGAAATTGAGGCTGAGTTCGATAAGGCGTTGGAAGAGATCAATAAGATCGCTTTGTTCCGCCTGCAGACAATGTAATCAGGACAGGAATAGTCACCATGAGCACACCAGTGAGACAACTGACGATTGAGCCACTTACCCGCGAAGCATTTGCCCCTTTTGGTGATGTTATTGATAAAGAAGTAAGTGACTACTTTATGATCAATAACGGGTCAACCCGACGTTACCATGCCATGGCCAATGTGGATGTGCAGGAAGAGGGTGGTTCAGCCATCATCAGTATCTTTGAAGCCCAGCCTTTGAGTTATCCTTTACAGATAGCCATGATGGAGAGGCATCCTCTGGGATCTCAGGCTTTTATTCCTTTGCTTGGAAATCCGTACCTGATCCTGGTGGCCCCGGCAGGGGATACACCGGACCCCGCTCAGCTTAAGGCGTTTTACAGTAACGGACGTCAGGGCGTGAATTATGGCAAAGGGGTCTGGCACCACCCGGTTCTGGCTCTGCGCAAGGACGATCAATTTCTGGTTGTCGATCGTGCCGGGCCTGGCAACAACTGCGATGAAGTGTACTTTTCTGACGATATTCGTATCGAATTATCACTGAGCAGTTTGGAGCAGGAAGCATTAACCGTCGCACTTTGATAAGCCCAAGGCAATTAAAGTTCGCATAACATAACAGGAGTTCGTTATGGATCCACATATGACGGAATGGCTGAATCTGGCAATTCGCTGGGTTCACATGATTGTAGGTATCGCCTGGATTGGTGCCTCATTCTACTTTGTCTGGTTGGAAAACAACCTGAACCGTGTCAATCCGAAAACTGGCTTGTCTGGTGACCTCTGGGCCATTCACGGCGGTGGTATCTACCACCTGGAAAAATACAAACTGGCACCGCCAAGCATGCCTGAAAACCTGCACTGGTTTAAGTGGGAAGCTTATTTCACTTGGATCACAGGTGTTCTGCTGCTGGGTGTGGTGTATTACCTCAATGCGGATATTTATCTGGTCGCGCCGGGATCCGGTTTGAGTGCCACGGCTTCAGTTGCACTGGGTGTGGGCTCTCTGGCTGCAGGCTGGATTATTTACAGCCTGCTGTGTGATTCAGCACTGGGCAAGAAGCCGATGCTGCTGGGTATTATCCTGTTCTTCGGTTTAGTGGCTGCAGCCTATGGCCTGAGCCAGGTGTTCAGCGGGCGTGGTGCTTACATCCATGTTGGTGCGATCATCGGTACTATCATGGTAGGTAACGTATTCTTCGTTATCATGCCGGCTCAGCGTGGTCTGGTAAAAGCCATTGAAGAGAATCGCGAACCGGACCCTGTACTGCCGGCAAAAGGTCTGCTGCGTTCACGTCATAACAACTACCTGACGTTGCCAGTGCTGTTCATCATGATCAGTAACCATTTCCCGAGCACCTATGGCTCAGAATATAACTGGTTGATCCTGGCTGGCCTGGCGGTCTTCAGTATCCTGGTACGCCACTACTTCAACACCCGTCATGGCAGCCAGAAGTTTGCCTGGACAATGCCGGTGGCAGCACTGGGTATGATCGCACTGGCATTTGTGACTTCGCCTTATGCAAGCAAAATGGGTGAAACCTCTGCACCTGCTGCGTCTGCACCTGCTGTAAAAGCAGAGTCAGCGACAGCTCAGGCGGAAACCGACTCGGCACAGCCTGCCAGCAGCGGAGTGAGCTTTGCTCAGGTGAATGAAGTCATTCAGATTCGTTGTTCAGTGTGTCATTCAGCACAACCGACGCACGCTGCGTTCTCGACAGCGCCTGCGGGTGTGATACTGGATACACCGGAAGAAATTAAAGTGAATGCCCCCCGCATTGTTGCGCAGTCGGTACAAACGAAAGTGATGCCGCTGGGTAACCTGACTCAGATGACCGATGATGAGCGTAAGCTGATCGGTACCTGGGTTGAACAGGGCGCGCATCTTTAATCACCCCGGGGGCGAAAGCCCCCACTTTATAGTCCGTTAGCCCAGACATACCCGGTGTTCCAGCTTGGAAGCAAGCACGCGAAGTCCATAAACTAGATGGCAATCTGATGGGGTAAGCGTGTTGTGTGGCTCAGGCTGAATCCTGGGTAAGAAGGGCAGATAATCTCCTTTACATATCAATCCATAATATGTGACCAGCCCCATACGTGTTGTATCGGGGCTTTTTTTTGTCTGAACTTTACGCCGGCCTTGTCAGCAAAATCAGCAATTCATCGTTATCTGCCAGCAGATCGGTGATTGTGCACTGGTCTAACTCCGCCAGAAAGGCGTCTTTGGCTTTCGCCAGATAGGATTTCAGACGGCAGGCTGGAGTGATATGGCAGAACTCGGGGGCGCAATTCACCACTTGCAGCGGTTCCAGATCCCGAACCACCTGACCCACAATGATGTCACTCGCTGGCATCGCCAGACATATCCCGCCATTTTTTCCGCGAACGGTTTTCACATAGCCTAGCTGACCCAGTTTATTGATGATTTTCACCATATGGTTTCTGGACACAGCGAACGTGTCACTGACGTGGCTGATACTGGTTAGCTCCCCGTCTGGCAAGGCACCCAGCAGGATCAAAGCTCTCAATCCGTAGTCAGTAAAGTTGGTCAGTTGCACATTTTTTCCTCTTTTAACACTAGCGGCAAGTGTAATTCCTTTATTGACTGAAAGATATATTTAAGATACAACTTTAAAACATGCATTATAAATACATCTTTTAAGGAAGCCGCTATGCTGAGTCAGAACACCATTGATATCGTTAAATCCACAGCACCGCTTTTAGCCGAAACCGGCCCAAAACTCACCGCACATTTTTATGATCGTATGTTCAGTCATCACCCTGAACTGAAAGATATTTTTAACCTGACGCACCAGGACAGCGGCCGTCAGCGCGAAGCTTTGTTTAACGCGGTGTACGGTTATGCTGCGAATATCGATAATCTTGAAGTGCTGTTGCCCGTGGTGGAGAAAATTGCTCAGAAACATGCCAGCTTCAGCATTACGGCAGAGCAGTACGCGATTGTGGGTGAGCACTTGCTAGGCACCATTGATGAATTGTTCGCACCGGGCCAGGCGGTGCTGGATGCGTGGGCTGAAGCATACGGTTTGTTGTCTACAGTGTTTATTGACCGAGAAGAGGCTATTTACCAGGAGAATGAGGCAAAAACCGGTGGCTGGCGCGGCACGCGGGAATTTGAACTGGTGGAAAAAAAACCAGAAAGCGATGTGATAACCAGTTTTGTGTTTATGCCGACAGATGACCAGCCTGTCGCGACTTATCAACCGGGGCAGTACATTGGCATTTATCTGAAGCCGGATAGTTTTGACAATCAGGAGATACGCCAGTATAGCCTTTCCGGTGCCCCTAATGGTGAGACCTACCGAATTTCAGTCAAACGTGAGGATCTGGGTACTGTGTCATCTTATCTTCACCAGCATCTGAACGTGGGTGATAAAGTTCAGCTGGCAGCACCATCCGGTGACTTTTTCTTCCGTTCTGAAGTTACTCAGCCTGTCGCTCTGATTTCGGCAGGTGTTGGTCTTACACCTATGCTGGCGATGCTGGAAAGCATCAAAGACAGCCACCAGGCGCCGGTTCACTGGTTGCATGCCGCTGAAAACCACCGTCAGCATGCGTTTGGCAGTCATGTAGCAGAGATTGCAAATACTGCAGAGGGTGTCAGCAGCCATGTCTGGTATCGCGAGCCTCAGGGAGCCACCGCAGACTTTGAAGGATTTCTGGATTTGAGCAAACTGGATACGGCTGTCGACTGGCAAAACACCACTTTCTATTTCTGTGGCCCGGTGGGTTTCATGCAGCATGTGGCCAAGCAGCTTAAAGAAAAAGGCGTGAGCGAATCGCAGATGCACTACGAGTGCTTCGGACCGCATAAGGTGTTGTAAGTTAGATTCAGAAAGATGCAGGCAAGATAAAAAACGCCCGTCCGCGGCGGTGTTAGAGACGTGAATACCGGGACGGGCAAGGATAGACGCATTGTGGAGACGCGAGTTTTTAGCTCGCTTTTTTCTTAGTTACCATTTCTGGTTCGGTTGTGCCTTCGGCATCGTAGGCTTTTTCGCCATAGACGAAGGTTTTGCTGACGGTGCGGTCATCGCCCAGACTCATCAGCACAAAAAGTTGCTCTTCCAGCGTTTTTGCTTGCTGCATGCGGAAAGACATTAACGGTGTTGCGTGCAGATCCAGTACCACAAAATCCGCTTCTTTACCCGGTTTCAGGTTACCTATCTTGTCGTCCAGATACAGCGCTTTGGCGCCGCCCAGGCTCGACAGATACAGGGATTTCAGCGGATGCAGTTTCTGCTGCTGTAACTGCAGAATCTTATAGGCTTCGCTCATGGTCTGAAGCAGTGAGAAACTGGTGCCGGCACCAACATCGGTTCCCATACCGACACGAATACCGTGCTGCTCCATTTTCGGCAGGTTGAATAAACCAGAGCCTAAGAACAGGTTAGAAGTCGGACAGAACGAAATGGCAGAACCCGTTTCTGACAGACGTTTGCACTCACAGTCGGTCAGGTGCACACCGTGGGCAAAAACGGCCCGGTTTTTCAGCAGTTTGTAATGGTCGTACACATCTAAGTAACTGTCGCGCTCAGGGAAGAGTTCCAGCACCCACTCAATTTCTTTCTTGTTTTCAGAAAGATGAGTGTGCATATACACATCCGGATACTCTTCCAGCAGTTTACCGACAGTCGCCAGTTGTTCGGGTGTGCTGGTTGGCGCGAAACGCGGTGTCACGGCATACAGCAAACGGTCTTTGTTGTGCCATTTTTCGATCAGCGCTTTTGAGTCCTGATAACCGGATTCCGGGGTGTCTGTCAGGTAATCCGGCGCATTGCGATCCATCAGAACTTTACCGGCTATCATGCGCAGTTTGCGTTTTTCAGCTTCTTCGAAAAACACATCAACAGATTCTTTATGCACTGTACCGAAAACCAGGGCGGTGGTTGTCCCGTTGCTGGCCAGCTCATCAAAGAAAATGTTGGCGACCTGGCGTGCATACACCGGGTTTTTGAACTTCAGTTCTTCCGGGAAAGTGTAGTTTTCCAGCCAGTCCAGCAACTGCTCGCCGTAAGAGGCGATCATGCCGGTTTGCGGATAGTGAATATGGGTATCAATAAAACCGGCAGTGATCAGCTTGTGCTCATATTGCGTGACGGACATTCCGGACGGGTGGCGAGCCAGTACCTCGTCAGCCGGGCCCAAGTCCAGAATGTGGCCGTTCTCAACCACCAGAACACCGTCTTCAAAAAATTCAAAGCTGTTATCAAGGCCGACTTCCTGGGGATCGGCAATGCTGTGTAAAATCGCTGAGCGATAAGCCGTGCGTTGTAATGTCATGTATTTATCCTTCGTTAATCGCTGTCAGGCGACTTGATTGTCGGGGCTGTCATCGGGCTCTGTGGCAGCAGAGTCCTCGCGTTTATCGGCCAGGGTTTCGCCCTGATAGTGGGCGATCAGCTCGCCCGCGACAGAAACCGCAATTTCTGCCGGATGCTTACCCTTGACGGCATCAATCCCAATCGGGCAGACCATACGCCGTATGGTTTCATCATCGTATCCGCGTTGCGACAGTCGATAATCAAACTTCTTCCTCTTGGTCAGCGACCCTATCATGCCAAAATAGGCAGTATCATTTCTGTTGAGGATTTCCCTTGCCAGCTCAAAATCCAGCTGATGATTGTGCGTCATCACCAGATAGTAACTGTTGGCGGGCATATCGCGGATATCACCCACCGGATCATCAGACACCAGCTTGGTCACACCGAGTGGCAGCTCGGCCGGGAATTCACTTTCCCGTTGATCGATCCAGGTCACGCGAAACGGCAATGTACTGACAACATGGATTAATGCTTTCGCAACATGGCCTGCACCAAAAAGCACCAGATGGTGTTGTTGCTGACCAATCGGCTCCAGGCTAAGGGTGGCCATGCCACCGCAGCACTGACCGAGTCTGGCACCTAAATTGAAGTGCTCGACTCGCGGGTGTCTGTCTCCGGTCAGCAGCATTTCCCGTGCCAGTTTGATCGCTTTGTGCTCAAGATGGCCGCCGCCAATCGTGGCGATGATCTCGTTACGTGTCACCAGCATTTTGGTACCGGCATCGCGGGGTACTGAGCCCCGATCAGCCAGCACAGTGACCATGACACAAGGTTCACCACGTTGATCCAGTTCAGCCAGGGCATGAATCCAGTTGTCTTTAAACATCGCGCTTTCCTCATCAGGCGAGCCCGAAGGCCCGCCATATACTACTTTTGGCTGTTTTACTGGGCTTGTTCACTGGTTGCTGTCTCGGCCTCTTCTTTCTTCCTGCGACTCAGGAAAGGTTGAGACGAAGACGGTTGCACTTCGTTGATCGCCCAGAGTACGCGCTCTGGTGTTGCAGGGGTGTCCAGTTTGACCAGCGCACCCGGCTCGGCAACCGAACGGATGGCGTCTTTAATGGCACTCCAGACCGACATACCCAGCATGAACGGCGGTTCACCCACGGCTTTTGAGTTGAAGACTGTGTCTTCAGGGTTACTGCGGTTTTCCAGCAGATGCGTGCGGAAATCAATCGGCATATCGGCAATGGCCGGGATCTTGTAGCTCGCCGGGCCGCTGGTCATCAGACGGCCCTGATCGTTCCACACCAGCTCTTCTGTGGTCAGCCAGCCCACACCCTGAATAAAGCCACCTTCAACCTGGCCGATATCAATGGCCGGGTTCAGAGATGCCCCTACATCATGCAGTATGTCAGCACGCAGGATCTTGTATTCACCGGTCAGGGTATCCAGTACCACTTCGGCACAGGCTGCACCGTAGGCGTAGTAGTAGAATGGGCGACCGCGGGCTTTCTCATGATCGTAGTAAATCTTAGGTGTGCGGTAGAACCCTGTGCTCGACAGCGAAACCTGATTGAAGTAAGCCATCTGGATGATTTCTTCAAAGGTTTTCAGCTCTTCACGGATTTGCACCAGGCCGTTTTTAAAGATCACTTCTTCCGGCGTGACTTTAAAATGGCTGCAGGCAAAGTCGATCAGACGCTGTTTGATGGTCAGGGCGGCATTCTGCGCCGCTTTACCGTTCAAGTCGGCACCTGAGGAGGCTGCCGTTGGCGAGGTGTTCGGTACTTTGTCGGTGTTGGTCGCCGTGATCTGAATCCGGTCGATATCCACCTGGAACACTTCAGCCACTACCTGAGCCACTTTGATATTCAGGCCCTGACCCATTTCAGTACCACCGTGGTTGAGGTGAATACTGCCATCGGTGTAGATGTGGATCAGTGCACCTGCCTGGTTCAGGAAGGTGGCTGTGAAGGAGATACCGAATTTAACCGGTGTCAGTGCCAGGCCTTTTTTCAGTATCGGGCTGGTTTTATTGAACTCGGTAATGGCTTTACGGCGCGCTTTATACTCACTGCTGGCTTCCAGCTGCTCGGTAATGTCATGAATGAAGTTGTCTTCCACTTTCTGATAGTAGTGGGTGACATTGCGATCCTCATGGCCGTAATAGTTCACCTTGCGCACATCCAGCGGATCTTTACCCAGATGCTGGGCAATTTCGTCCATGATGTGTTCTATGGTCATCATGCCCTGCGGGCCACCGAAACCACGGTAGGCGGTATTCGACGCTGTATTGGTTTTACAGCGGTGACCTGTCACTGTGGCATCGCCTAAATAGTAGGCGTTGTCAGAGTGGAACATGGCACGGTCCACGATAGAGTTAGACAGATCCGGTGAATAACCACAGTTACCAGATACCGTAATATCAATACCGTGGATCCGGCCGTCATCATCAAAACCGACTTTGTACTGGTTGAAGAACGGGTGACGTTTACCCGTCATGACCATGTCTTCCATACGTGGCAGACGCATTTTGGTCGGGCGGCCGGTCAGGTGTGCAATGACAGCAGCCAGACACGCCGGGCTTGCAGCCTGCGTTTCTTTACCACCGAAACCACCACCCATGCGGCGCATGTCGATCACCACTTTGTGCATAGGGACGCCCAGCACTTCAGCGACCAGTTTTTGCACTTCAGTAGGGTTCTGGGTAGAGGTGTACACTATCATGCCGCCGTCTTCGGTTGGCATCACAGAGCTGACCTGGGTTTCCAGATAGAAGTGTTCCTGACCGCCGATATGCAGATCGCCTTCCAGCACGTGCTTCGCACTCGCCAGTGCGCCTTCGGAGTCACCGCGCTTGTGCTGGTGACTGCCTGAGACGAAGTGTTTCTTGGCCAGTGCCTCTTCAACATCCAATACGGCTTCCAGTGGTTCGTATTCGATGATGGCCGCCTGAGCGGCTTTGCGGGCAGTTTCCATATCATTGGCGGCTACTGCAATGACTGGCTGGCCATAGAATTCAACAATGCCGTCTGCCAGCAATGGATCACCCGGCAATACTGCACCTATGTCCAGTTGTCCCGGTACATCTTTGCTGGTGATGGCAATGGCGACGCCTTCAAAGGCGTAACACGGGCTGACATCCAGCTTGGTAATTTTGGCGTGCGCGTAGGTACTGGTACGAGCATACACGTGTAATTGGTTGGGAAATTCCAGCCGGTCATCAATGTAAACGGCTTCGCCAGTCACCTGTTTGGCAGCGCTGTCATGCTTTACGCTTTTACCCACGCCGGAAGTCAGATTCTGCGCGAATTTCGCCACCATTTCATCGTGACTCAATGTGTTATGGTGATGATTAGACATAAGCAGTTACCCTTGTTTCAATTTGGCCGTTGGACTGTTGTTCGAGATAGAAACGGTGCAGCATGTTCGCGGCCGTTAATGCACGATATTCCTTGCTGGCCCGGAAATCAGACAGCGGCTCGAAATCGTCAGATAGCGCAGCCATCGCGGTCTTGACCGTCTCCAGATTCCACTTCTGACCAACCAGTGCGGCTTCGCAGTTGGCGGCTCGTTTTGGCACTGCCGCCATACCACCGAAGGCAATACGGGCATCAGCCACTTTTCCGTCATCGCTCAACGCAATAGTGAACGCACCACAGACGGCGGAAATATCATCGTCCAGACGCTTCGACAGTTTGTAAGCCCGGAACTGGCTGCCAATCACAGGCTTAGGCACAATGATTTTCTCGATGAACTCGGAAGGCTGCTGCGCTGTGACTTTATAACTGATGAAGTAGTCTTCCAGCGGCATGGTGCGGCGGTCGTTACCACGACGCAGCACGATCTGCGCATTCAAGGCAATCAGCAGTGGCGGACTGTCTCCGATTGGCGACGCATTCGCCACGTTACCGCCGATTGTGCCCTGGTTGCGTACTTGCAGAGAAGCAAAGCGGTGTAGCAGTTCTCCGAAATCCGGATAGTACTTTTTCAGTGTGGCATAACAGTCGGAAATCGGCAGGTTTGCACCAATTTCAATGCTGCTTTCAGTCTCGGTCAGGATCTTCATATCGCTGACCAGACCCACGTTGATCAGTTTATCGATCGGACGGTGGAACTGAGTGACTTCCAAAGCCAGATCTGTACCACCAGCAACCATACGGGCATCCGGGTGCGTCAGCAGCAGGTTGGCCAGTTCATCGCCAGAGGTTGGTGAGAAGCCATACTGGCCTTCAAACTTCAGTGTTGCATTGGACAGATTGATTTTCGACAGCTTGGCAACCGTCTGGCGCTCCAGCTCTGCGAACTGGTCCATCAGCTGCTCTTCCTGGCTTAGCGACAGGGCAGCATCAACGATAGGGCGATAACCGGTACAACGGCATAAGTTGCCCGCTAACGCTTCCATGACATCTTCTTTATCTGCAGCCGGCTTGTTTTTGCTCAGCGCAAACATCGACATAATAAAGCCTGGTGTACAGTAGCCACATTGTGAACCGTGGTATTCGACCATGGCTTGCTGAACAGGGTGGAGCTGCTTGTTGGCATTCTGCAGATCTTCAACCGTAATCAGCTGCTTGCCATGCAGAGAAGATACAAACGTCAGGCAAGAGTTGACTGAGCGGTATTGCAGTTTTCCGTCGACAAGTTCACCCAGCACTACGGTGCAGGCACCGCAGTCACCAGAGCCACAACCTTCCTTGGTGCCTGTTTTCTTTACATGGGTACGCAGGTAGTTCAGTACCGTCATATTCGGGGAAACATGCTCTTCTTCCCGAATGTCCTGGTTTAACAAAAAAGTAATCAAGTGACCTCCTCACAGGCTCATGATCTGACCTATAAGTCAATTCTGGATATACTTGACCCAGTAGTCAACTTTTGTGTTAACGCTGTGTGACAGACCAGCTTGAGTGAAAAAATACAGTTAATTCTTTTTAATCAATATGTTGCTTCATTTTTGTGCTGTTGCGGCATACCTTCTGTGTCAAATTTGTTTCTAAATGTTGTGATATAGGTAACAAGTCATAGTTTTGATATCACTGTCACCAATTAAACGGAATCTTCATCTGTAAATTTTAGTATTTATTGGTGGAATGTGCTGAGTGGTAGGTGTGAGATTGTTTGTGGTTGGCGATATTAACTTATTGATATATATGAAAATAAAATGATTTTCTGCCAGTTGGGATTTAATGTAGAGACTCTGTGATCTGACAAGCTTTTTTACGGTAGCAAGCCGTATCCAACCACCGGGCTGAACTAAACTGAAGTGAAGGCAGAGCTGTAATGAGGGACTAGACTGTGCAGAGTACCGGCTTTGCCGGGCGGTGTGTTTTTTAACAGTTGCAGTGGTACGGATGTTAATCGCCTGTGAAAAGAAAGCCTTCGTCATCAAACAGGCTGAAATAGATAAATCAGAGCATGAGTATAAATGTGATGAATGAATATGGGAGTAGCATTTTTTTATTTTGTGGATTATAACAGCCCGGTAATACTGAATATTATTCTGCACTGCTTCATAGGTTACTGTCCCCGTATATTTTTGACTTAACAGGCTGAAACAGGATGTTTTCATCCGTTTATGTGGCTTAATACGATGAGTAATTCGTGTGCTTTTACACATAAACAGTCTGTGAGAACATTCCAAGTTCAGGCAAAATTGGGTACTATCAGCAAAAGTTATCCCGCCAATTCCGGCAGGGTGCAGAGCCAAATCATATTGGAGATACAGCTTGATCAATGTATTCCTTGTAGATGATCACGAACTGGTTCGCACAGGGATCCGACGTCTTCTGGAAGATGTCCGTGGTATTAAAGTGGTAGGGGAAGCCATCAGTGGTGAGGACGCCGTAAAGTGGTGTCGAAACGAGCATGCCGACATAATCCTGATGGATATGAATATGCCTGGCATTGGTGGGCTGGAAGCGACACGAAAGATCCTTCGCTTCAATCCGGATGTGAAGATTATCGTGCTGACTGTCCATACGGAAAACCCATTCCCGACTAAAGTGATGCAAGCCGGCGCTTGTGGCTACCTGACTAAAGGTGCCGGTGCCGATGAAATGGTCAACGCTATTCGCACAGTCAATAGTGGTCAGCGTTATATTTCACCGGAAATTGCACAACAAATGGCGCTGAGCCAGTTTGCATCCAACTCAGAGAACCCGTTTAAGGATTTGTCTGAGCGTGAATTACAAATCATGATGATGATTACCAAAGGCCAGAAAGTGACCGAGATTTCTGAGCAGCTGAACTTAAGCCCTAAAACGGTGAACAGCTACCGTTATCGCTTGTTCAATAAGCTGGATATCAATGGTGATGTCGAACTGACCCACCTCGCAATTCGTCATGGCATGTTAGACACAGAGACCTTGTAGTGTCAGAAACCTTCGATGCAAAAAGTTTCCTGAAATCAGTCACAAACCAGCCTGGTGTATACCGGATGTATGACCAGGCTGGTGACGTTATTTATGTCGGTAAAGCCAAAGATCTGAAAAAACGGCTGGCGAGTTACTTCCGTGTTCAGGTGTCGAGTGAGAAGACCCGGGCGCTGGTACGCAACATCTGTAAAATCGATGTCACTGTTACGCACACCGAAACAGAAGCCCTGATCCTCGAGCATAACTACATCAAGCAGTACCTCCCCAAATACAATGTACTGCTGCGCGATGATAAGTCTTACCCCTATATTTTTCTGAGTGGCCAGCATCATCCAAAACTGGCGGTTCACCGGGGGGCGAAGAAACGCAAAGGCGAATATTTCGGCCCGTATCCGGATTCAGGCGCTGTTCGCCAAAGTCTGCACCTTCTCCAGAAAATCTTTCCTATCCGGCAATGTGAAGACTCGGTATATGCTAATCGCAGCCGTCCCTGCCTGATGTATCAGATTGGCCGTTGCCTCGGCCCTTGTGTAAAGGGGCTCGTCAGCGATGAAGAGTATGCTGAGCAGGTCAATTTTGTGCGTCTTTTCTTGCAGGGCAAAGACCGTCAGGTGATCACTTCGCTGGTGGACAAAATGGAAGTGGCCAGTCAGCAGCTCGCGTTTGAGAAGGCGGCACGTTACCGGGATCAGATTCAGGCGTTGCGCCGAATTCAGGAGCAGCAATTTGTCAGCCAGGACAGCGACGATGATCTGGATGTTATAGGTATCGCTCACGATAAAGGCATGGCGTGTATTCATGTCCTCTTCATCCGTCAGGGCAAGGTGCTGGGCAGCCGCAGTTATTTTCCGCGTATGCCAGCCGATACGGATATGAATGAGGTGATCACCAGCTTCATCAGTCAGTTCTATTTCAATCAGGCGGAAGGGCGGACCATTCCTTCCGTTATTCTTGTCAGTGAATCATTGGGTGATGAACAGGCGGCCCTGTCTGCTGCGCTGACTGAAGTTGCAGGTCGTAAAGTCGAACTGCGTTCACAGGCCCGGGGCTATCGCGCCCGCTACCTGAAACTGGCGCAAACCAATGCCCTGACAGCATTAACCAGCAAACTCAACCATAAAATGACGGTTCATCAGCGTGTGACGGAACTGCGTGAATTGCTGGGACTAGACTCACTTTCCCGTATGGAATGCTTTGACATCAGCCATACGATGGGCGAGAAAACGGTAGCGTCTTGTGTTGTCTTCAATCAGGAAGGGCCGGTCAAGGCTGAGTATCGACGGTTTAACATTACCGGTATCACGGGCGGCGATGATTATGCTGCGATGGGACAAGTGTTGAATCGCAGGTATAGTAAACAGATTGATCCTGATAAGATCCCCGATATTATTTTTATCGACGGGGGCAAAGGGCAACTTTCCCGCGCCCATGAGGTTGTGAGTCCGTTGTGCAGTGACTGGCCAAAAAGGCCGCTGCTGGTGGGGGTGGCGAAGGGCACAACCCGAAAACCCGGCCTGGAAACTTTGTTGCTGGTCACCGGAGAAGAATTTTCATTGCCTGGCGATTCACCGGCGCTGCACTTAATTCAGCACATTCGTGATGAAAGCCATGATCATGCTATCAGTGGTCACAGGGCGCAGCGTGGAAAAGCCCGTAAACGAAGTACACTGGAAGATGTTGAAGGTATCGGGCCGAAACGCCGACAGGCATTGTTGAAGTACATGGGGGGATTACAGGAACTGAAACGCGCAAGCAGGGAAGAAATCGAAAAAGTGCCGGGCATAAGCCGATCTCTGGCCGAAAAAATATACGACGCATTGCAACACGGCTAGCTTTGCGGCACCCTTAAGGTCTGTTTACAGCGGAAAGGCTTTCGTTGGCAGGCACAATACGTTAAACATAAGAACGAACAATATGCGCTTAACAATTCCAAATATCCTGAGTTTCATCAGGCTGGTGCTCATTCCATTCTTCGTGATTACCTTCTACCTACCTTACGAATGGTCACCGTTTGCCACCGCTCTTATCTTCACCATAGCAGGTATCACAGATTGGTTTGACGGTTACCTGGCCCGTAAACTGAACCAGACGTCAAGATTCGGTGCTTTTATTGACCCGGTTGCCGATAAAGTCATGGTAGCAACGGCGCTGGTGCTGGTGACAGAACACTATCATTCGGTCTGGGTAACCATACCGGCGATTACCATGATAGGCAGAGAGATCATTATTTCAGCATTGCGCGAGTGGATGGCTGAACTGGGCAAGCGTTCCAGTATTTCTGTTTCCTGGGTGGGCAAGGTGAAAACGGCCGCGCAGATGTTTGCTCTGGTGATGCTGATGTGGCATCCCAACGAGCTGTTGGAGACAGTGGGTTTTGTTGCCCTCTACATTGCAACAATTTTGACTTACTGGTCAATGTACCTGTATCTGAAAGCTGCAAAGGGTGATTTACTCCATCCCGACAATATGTGACAGAACAATCACCTACCTATTGATAGAAAGCGGCCTTGGCCGCTTTTCTTTTTCGCTTGTAACCAGTGTGTTGAAACAAAGTAGATGAATTTTTTTATTCAATCGCAAATTCTGCTTGGCAATGAAAAGCGCAATATGTTATTTTTCGCGCAATCTCAGGGGGCAACATATCTGAGACACATCCGTCATCATGAACTCAGGCTGATTGCATGTTGACGATCCGTAGGTACTGCTAGCGATGGCGCTGTCAGTAGAAGGGCATTAATAGTGCAATCTTGCGTAATGAAGCAAGGGCATCATTGAGGGAACCCAACTGTGAATACTTTAACGTCTCTAACCCAAATCAGCTTTGTCTTACCCAATTGCAGTATTATTACTGAGCCTTGATCGTCCGATCACCATGTCTTCAGCTGACTATCTATCAAACTACAGTGATGTTTATCGCTGGGGTTGTTAGTTGTGTGCTGAGTGCGCTTTACCGATAAGTTACTGACTTATCAATGTCTTTTATACTCAAAAGTACCACCTTTGGTGGGCTTCACTATTTTGGATTAAAAACCAATGAGTAATGTGTTTGATTTTGACGATGTCAAGCATGCGTCCAATGTTCCTGTAGTTCATGACCTGTATGACCTGACCCCAGATGAGTTGCTGCTCAGTCAGGAGCATTATGAGTCCGAAGTTCGCTCTTATCCGCGTCGTTTGCCGCTGGCGATTATGAAAGCGACAGGTGTATTGGTTGAAGACAGTCGTGGCCAGGTCTTTCTGGACTGCCTGGCAGGCGCAGGTACTCTGGCCCTGGGTTACAACCATCCTGAGATTAACCAAGCAATCATTGACCAGCTGAATGCGGGTATCCCGTATCAGACGCTGGACATGACGACACCAGTAAAAGATAAATTTATCCGTGAAGTGATGAACTTCCTGCCGGATGAGTTTGCTGCCAATGCTCGCATTCAATTCTGCGGTCCGTCTGGAGCAGACGCTGTAGAAGCGGCTATCAAGCTGGCCAAGCAAACCACTGGCCGTAACGTGATGATGGCCTTCCATGGCGCGTACCACGGTATGACCAACGGTACTATGGCCATGATGGGCAACCTGAACACCAAGGCACGCCGCCAGGGTCTGATGGCTGACGTCCACTTCATGCCGTTCCCGTACAGCCTGCGCTGCCCGTTTGGCATCGGCGGTGATGAAGGGGCGAAACAAACGCTGCGTTATCTCGAGCGTATGCTGAACGATGATGAGAGTGGCGTACAAAAGCCGGCTGCGATCATTGTTGAACCCGTACAGGGTGAGGGCGGTGTGATTCCTGCCCCGGCATTCTGGCTGCGTGAACTGCGCCGTATTACCAAAGAACACGGCATCCTGCTGATTTTTGATGAAATTCAGTGTGGTATCGGTAAAACCGGTTTCAATTTCGCGTTCGAAGAATCAGGCATTACCCCAGACATCCTGTGCTTGTCTAAAGCTGTGGGTGGCGGTTTGCCTATGTCTGTGCTGATTTTCGACAAGTCGGTTGATACCTGGCGTCCGGGTGAACACACAGGCACTTTCCGCGGCAATCAGCTGGCGATGGCAACTGGTGCGAAAGCACTGGAAATTATCCGTCGTGACAACCTGGTTGAGCATGCCCGCGTGGCGGGTCAGTACCTGCGCGAAGGTCTGGAGCGCATTGCTACTTACGTTGACTGCATCGGCGAAGTGCGTGGCAAAGGCCTGATGCTGGGTGTTGAGATCGTCAAAGGCGGCAAGAAAAACAAATTCGGCGAGCCGGAAGCGGATCCTCAACTGACAATGCAAATTCAGCGTGCTGCGCTGGAGCGCGGTTTGATCATCGAAAAAGGCGGTCGTCAGGGCTCTGTACTGCGCTTCCTGCCACCTTTGATCATCAGCCTGGAGCAAATTGATTTTGCGCTGGATGCACTGAGCAAAGCGATTATCGCTACTGCCGGTCCAGCGAAAGTGGTTGAAAAGTCAGCGGCCAGCGATGCCGACAAATGGCGCTCATTCTTCATCCAAACCGGTGAAGGTGGTGCTGATCAGTTCGAAGCTGCGCTGAACCAGACAACCAAAGTACTGAAACAAGTATTTGAAAGTACCACTGCGCCGTACTCAGGTATGGAGCCACAGGTGCTGAAAAACCTGATCAACAATATTGAATTGAATGATCAGCAACTGCCGTTGGATGCTGTGATTGATCAGGCTGGCGAGTTGATTGCCAAAAACTCAATCATTGTTCAGCATCCTAACTGCATTGCGCACCTGCACACGCCACCACTGGTACCGGCTGTAGCGGCTGAAGCATTCATTGCGGCTCTGAATCAGTCTATGGATTCATGGGATCAGTCAACGGCTGCCACCTTTGTTGAGCAGAAAGTGGTCGACTGGCTGTGCGGTGTCTATGGTTACGACAAGCAAGCTGATGGTGTATTCACCAGTGGTGGTACACAGAGCAACCTGATGGGTCTGTTGCTGGCACGTGACCGGTTTGCAGATATCCAGTCGGGCCATAACATTCAGAAGCAAGGTCTGCCTGAGTATGCCGGCAAGATGCGCATTCTGTGCTCGAAGAAATCGCACTTCACCGTACAGAAGTCCGCTTCGTTGATGGGCCTGGGTGAGCATGCGGTAGAAACCGTGGATACGCATCCGGACGGCACCATCAAACTGGCATCGCTGGTTACGCGTATTGATGAACTCAAGCGTGATGGTTTGCTGCCGTTTGCGGTAGTGGGTACAGCGGGTACAACAGACCACGGTGCGATTGATGATCTGGATGGTCTTGCAGATATCGCCGCTCAGAACAAGATGTGGTTGCATGTAGACGGTGCTTACGGTGGTGCGCTGATCCTCAGTCGTCACAAAACGCGTCTGCATGGCATAGAGCGTGCGGATTCGATCAGCGTGGACTTCCACAAGCTGTTTTATCAACCAATCAGCTGTGGTGCGGTGATCATCAAAGACAAGAGTAATTTCAAGTATCTGCTGCACCATGCAGATTACCTGAACCGCGAAGACGATATTGTTCCTAACCTGGTTGATAAGTCTATCGCGACAACTAAGCGTTTTGATGCACTGAAAGTACTGATGACAATGCAAGCTGTTGGCACACATTCACTGGGTGCTATGTATGATCACCTGCTGGGTCAGACACAACAGGTTGCAGACATGATCAACCAGTCAGAAGAGTTTGAACTACTGGCTGATCCTGCACTGTCGACAGTACTGTTCCGCTATGTTGGCAATACAGAGGCTGATCTTGACCAATTGAACAAAAAATTGCGTTTTGAGGCCCTGGTGAAAGGTGTTGCAGTATTGGGTGAAACCGTAGTTGATGGCAAAATTGCCCTCAAGCTTACGATTCTCAACCCATGTCTGACCATGGCAGATTTTGAGAACCTGCTAAATGAAGTTAACCAGCTTGCTTGTTCACTGGTTGACTGAATGACGTGGCTTGCTCCAGTGGGGCTGGAGCAAGCCAATGTTTTATCTGAAGAAGACGGAATGAATTAAATGGCAATTTTACAAATCGGTGCTGGGGGTGTTGGCTGGGTTATTGCCCATAAAGCTGCTCAAAACAATGATGTGTTAGGTGATATTACTATCGCTTCGCGTACTGTGAACAAGTGCGAACAGATCATTGAATCCATCAAGGGTCGCAACAATATGAAAGATCCAGGCAAGAAGCTTGAGGCTCGTGCCGTGGATGCTGACGATGTCGATGCCCTGGTGGCACTGATCAAAGAGGTTCAGCCAGATCTTGTTATTAACGCTGGTCCTCCTTGGGTTAACGTTGCAATCATGGAAGCCTGTTATCAGGCGAAAGTGTCCTATCTGGATACATCAGTGGCGGTTGACCTTTGTAGCGAAGGCCAGCAAGTGCCAGAAGCCTATGACCCTCAGTGGGCTTTCCGTGACAAATTTGCAGAAGCGGGTATCACAGGTATTTTGGGTGCCGGATTCGATCCGGGCGTAGTCAGCGTTTTTGCTGCCTATGCAGTGAAGCATCTGTTCGATGAGATTGATTCTATCGACGTGATGGACGTCAATGCTGGCGATCACGGTAAGAAATTTGCGACCAACTTCGATCCTGAAACCAATATGCTGGAAATTCAGGGCGACTCTTTCTACTGGGAAGACGGCGAGTGGAAGCAGGTTGGCTGCCACACCCGCATGATGGAATTCGATTTCCCTCTGGTCGGCTCGCAAAAAGTGTACTCCATGGCGCACGACGAAGTGCGTTCAATGAAAGAATTCATCCCGGCGAAACGTATCGAATTCTGGATGGGCTTCGGTGACAGTTACCTGAACTATTTCAACTGCATGCGCGATATCGGTTTGCTGAGTCCTGAACCTGTCACACTGGGTGACGGTACGGTTGTTGAGCCGCTGAAAGTGCTGAAAGCTTTGCTGCCGGATCCAACCACGCTGGCACCGGGTTACACAGGTAAAACCTGTATCGGTACCTGGGTGCAGGGCACCAAAGGTGGCGAGCCTCGCAGCGTGTTCATCTACAACAACGCTGATCATGAAGTGGCTTACAAAGATGTTGAGCATCAGGCGATTGCCTACACCACAGGTGTACCTGCGATTACTGCAGCATTGCAGTACTTTGGCGGGAAATGGGCAGATGCCGGTGTGTTCAATATGGAGCAGCTGGATCCGGACCCATTCCTGGCAACTATGCCGAAAATTGGCCTGGACTGGCATGTTCAGGAGCTGGAACCTCGCCAGCCACTGATTAATATTCTCAAGTAAGTCACCGACTGTTGAGTTAACCATATTCAAGCCGGCGTTGGAAACGACACCGGCTTCTTTAGATAGAAGCTTAGAATATGCAGCATCCTGAATTAAAAACCCCGTATTTCATGATTGATGAGAGCAAACTGATCCGCAATCTTGAAATTGCCAAGAAACTGAAAGAACTGTCCGGCGTTAAACTGGTTCTGGCCCTGAAGTGTTTCTCTACCTGGGGTGTGTTTGACATCATCAAACCGTACCTGGACGGCACCACCAGCAGTGGACCGTTTGAAGTGAAGCTGGGTTATGACACCTTCGGTGGTGAAACGCATGCCTACAGCGTGGGTTACAGCGAAGATGACGTCAAAGAGGTCGCGGATATCTGCGATAAAATGATTTTTAACTCGCAAAATCAGCTGGCAGCGCACCGTCATCTGGTGGAAGGTAAGGCTGAACTGGGCCTGCGCCTGAACCCTGGTGTCAGCTATGCAGGTCAGGATCTGGCCGACCCGGCACGTCAGTTTTCTCGTCTGGGCGTACAGGTTAATCACATCAACCCGGAAGTATTTAGCAGTATCGATGGTGTGATGTTCCACATGAATTGTGAAAACAAAGATGTGGATGCCTTTATTCGTTTGCTGGATGATATTTCTGAGCAGTTCGGCGCGTATCTGGATCAGTTGAAATGGGTGAGTCTGGGGGGCGGCGTCTTCTTCACCTGGCCGGGCTACGATGTCGAGAAACTGGCAGCAGCGCTGAAAGCGTTTTCTGAAAAACACGGTGTTCAGCTGTATCTGGAGCCGGGCGAAGCCATCATTACTCAAACCACAGACTTGGTAGTGACTGTGGTTGATATTGTAGAAAATGAGCTCAAAACAGCCATCGTCGACAGCGCGACAGAAGCGCACCGTCTGGATACCTTAATCTATAACGAACCTGCTTCGATCCGCGGCGCAAGTGAGAGTGGTGATCACCGTTACGTGATTGGCAGTTGCTCATGTCTGGCCGGCGATCAGTTCTGTGTCACTCAGTTTGATCAGCCGCTGAAAATTGGTCAGCGTCTGCACATCCTGGACAGTGCCGGTTACACCATGGTGAAACTGAACTGGTTCAACGGCCTGAAAATGCCGTCGATTTACTGCCAGCGTGCGAATGGCGAAGTACAAAAGCTGAATGAATTCGGCTATGAAGACTTCAAACGCTCGCTGTCGCAGTGGTCGGTTAATTAAGATTCTGCCCAAACGAAAAATAGAAGGCCGGTTACTGACCGGCCTTTGTTTTATCGGTGCCATCAACACTTTGGTGCAGTTTTTAACTGCTTGAGAGAAAATTTGAACAATTAAACCCAAAACATCAATTAGTGTTTGACTCAAATTTTAAAATCAGTAAATTAGCACCCGCACCGCAGTCAATGAAGCGGTATCACAAAATGGCGCGTTGGCAGAGTGGCTATGCAGCGGATTGCAAATCCGTGGACCTCGGTTCGACTCCGGGACGCGCCTCCAAATTTCACCACGCTGAACTATTCAGCCTGGTTGTGCAAAACAGACAAAAGCCAGCATTTCAGCTGGCTTTTTTGTACCTTCGAAAAGTCGTCATCTTGTTAGCCGGACAGCGAAGCCCAGTAGGCCGCCCATTCTGCTGGCTTGCCGAAATAGGCCTGTAGCGGGATATGTTTCAATTGCCCGTCCTGCTCAACCGTCATTGACGGATAGCCGCTCAGCTGATGTTGCCTCATCAGGTTTGCCGTGCGGGCAATAACGGCATCTTCATTCGCCGTGATGAGCGCTTGATGCCAGATCTCAGCCGGAATGCCTATCTCGGCTGCCAGCCCGGTTAATACTTTTTCATCATGCACCGTCTCGCCTTGCTGATAATGGGCAAGCTGGATCCGTTTGAGCATCTCTAACGCCGATTTCCCGCATTGCCCGGCTGCCAGAATGGCACGTACCGGCACGATGGAATCAAGAACCACAGTGTCTGCATGTCGCATCTTTGTCTGATAGGCATCGCCAAAGATGACGCCACTCAGGGCGTGGATACGTTGATCACTGTCGAGAAAGTGCTGGCGGCTCGCTTTGTCGAGTGCTCTGCTGTCAAACAAGCCTCCGGGATGCAGCATAAGCTCAATATCATCGCGCTCAGCCAGGTGTTCAATCAGCGGGCCGGCGCCGAAGCACCAGCCGCAAAGTGGGTCGTAAAAGTAATGGACCGTCACGCCAGTATTTACCATTTCATCTCTCCCATGTGGACTTTTGCACCTATGCTCAGCGCCATCGGCAGGCCAGCATCCGGGTAGCGTTTCTCCATGGTGTCGATGACTTGCTGGCTGTTGTCACTGGATTTCACGGTTTGCTGAAATGCCTTCAGGTAGTTCAGGGCAAACGTGATGTTTTCAGCCGTCATTGGCGTGCCCGCTTTCATGTGGCCCGGAATGACAGTTTGCGGCTTCAGTGCCTGCATGGCTTCCAGCTGCTGTGCCCAGGCGGTTTGTTCAGCAGGTGTCTGTGCGTCGGCCATCCACAGGTGAACATTACCGTATACGGCAACATTGCCCAGCACGGTTTTACTGGACGGGATCCACAGGTAAGGGCGGTGCGCCAGCTCGCTACTGGTGTCACGGATTTCAATCGTCTCACCGTCAACTGTTAAAGTGGTCTGTGCATACGCGTCAGGAAGCAAAGTTTTCACTGGTGCGTTGTCACCCATTTTGGGTGTCCAGAATGCCAGTTTGCCCGCCATTTTCTCTTTAATCACCGCACGGACTGCAGGCGTGGTGATCAGGCGTGCTTCAGGAAACTGTTCTTTCAGCACTTGTGCGCCAAAGTAGTAATCCGGATCGGCCTGGCTGATGAAAATGGTTTTCAGTGTTTTGCCACTGTCCAGCACCATAGCGGCGATACGCATGGCATCGGCACGGGTAAAACCGGTATCGACCAGCATGGCGTCATGCTCGCCATAGACCAGGGTGGCATTAACATGGAAGCTGTTGCCATCGGCGTTATACACCTGAGTTGAAAGCGGCGCCGCTTCGGCCAGAGTGGCGGTAGAAAGTGCTACAAGGGAGGCTGCCATTAAGAATGTCTTTTTCATGTGTTCGCTCCAGCGAATGTCATTGGGAATGGCATGCATCATAGTGATTTTATTTGATTGGATATAGAATCAATTATCAACAACATTGTTTCTTAAATCGGACAAATAGATGGACAGACTCACGGCAGCAAAAGTGTTTATTGATGTCGCAACGACCGAAAGTTTCACCACGACAGCAGATCGGCTGGAGATGTCCCGCTCTATGGTGACCCGCTATATCGCCACCATGGAAGAGTGGATGAAAGCCCGGCTGTTACAGCGCACAACCCGCAAAGTGGCATTAACAACTGCAGGCCAGCAGTGCCTGAAAGAAATCAAGCTTTGGGTTGAGCAGGCCGAGCATATTGCAGTGACATTGCAGCCTGCAGACCGGCTCACCGGTCATGTCAGATTGACGACCAGTATGTCTTTCGCTCATGCGCAGCTTGCTAAGGCAATACAGCCATTTTTAGCGCTCAACCCTGAGGTTTCTGTTGAAATAGATGTCCGCGATCAGGTAACAGATTTGATTGCAGAAAGATTCGATTTAGCCATTCGTATTGCTATGGCGCCGGATCCGTCATTAATCGGAAAGCCGATAGCAGGTTGCGATTCTGTGATCGTGGCGTCACCTTCCTATCTTAAGCGGTCGTCTGATATACAGGTACCGGCGGATCTCAGTCATCATCAATGCCTTGGTAATCGTAGTTTCGAGCAACATGTGTGGCACCTGACGAAAAATAACGTTACTGAGTCGGTAGAAGTGACGTGCCGATTCATTTCAAACGAGGCGACCGTATTGAAAGCCGCGGCGATAGAAGGTGCGGGAATTGCAGTGCAACCCACGTATCTGGTTAGTGAAGATATTCAAGCGGGCAGGTTAGCCGTGGTATTAGCGGACTGGGTACCCAAATCAATGTCGGTATATGCACTTTATCCCGCAAGAGAATATCTATTGCCGGCGGTGCGGGGACTGATCGATCACCTGGCACAGTATTTTGAAGACAATCATTGGCCTGCAAAGCCGAATGAATTCGGGATGTAAATAAAAGTGAACAGTTTCTGTGAACCAGGTACGGCTTCTCATTACTGTAAATGTGAGATAAGTCATACCTTCTGGTAAATTGAGAGTTAACAGCAGTATTACTTTGACTTATATAACAAAGTTGGTTTTACGCGGAGTTTTTTCTCGATGTTGGTAGCTGAAACACATATCCGCTTTATGGGTGTGATTTAGCATATCCTAATATGGTATATTGCGCGCTCATTTTTCGATCTGGTTAGTGAGTTGGGCAAGGCGTGAAATCAGGCATTATCAACATCAATTTAGCTGTAAACCGGAATCGGTTGTTAGAAGTCTTTGATGCGGGCAGTGAAGGCCTGTGGGAGATGACGCCAGGGAATGTGGTGAAATTTTATAATACGCGTTTTTATGAAAATTTTGACGTGAACTTGAATGGTTCTCCAATTCATGAGTGGATTGCCATTGTGCATCCTGATGATGTTGAACAATTCCAAAATAATGTGAATCGACAGGTGACGGAGAAGATCAGCTATTTTACCAGCCAATACCGGATTCGGAATCGGCAGAATGATTATCGCTGGATTGAAGCTGTGGGTGTACTGAATACCGACGAGCACGGCGAACTGCAATATCTGGTTGGTTCACATAAAGATATCACTGAAAAAAAATTGCATGATGAAAAATTATTCCAATTAGCTTACCGGGATTCACTGACCGGTTTGTGGAATCGTCGGCAATTGGTTGAGCAACTTAACGTCATTCAGGCGGATGGTGTACCGGGCATTATCATTACTTTTGGGCTGACGAAGTTTAGTCAGTTTGTCGAAGTTTTTGGTTTTGAGGCTGGTAATCAGTTGATAAAGCTGTGTTCTGAGGCGATTACTGAAGTCTTTACTGACACCGATCTGATCTTCCGTTCGTATTCCGATGAATTTGTTGTCATGCTCAAAGACTGCCCTGAAAAATCAACGCTATGTTGCACTATCAATAAAGCGATCACACTGTTTGATCAGCGATTCCGTGCCGTTCACGACACCACAATTCAAAAGTTAAATGCCGGGGTTTATCAATTACCCGGTGGTTCTGCAGCGGCTGAAGATGAAGAATCTATTTTATATAAATCTATGCTGGTTATGCGCCACGGCAAAGAGCACGATTCACGCATTGCGTTTTATGCAGACGATGAGCAGCGAGCCATTGAGCGGCATCTTTTTCTGGAAACCGGCATAGAGAAATCTATTCAGGATGATGAATTCTATTTAATGTTCCAACCGATAGTGTGCGCAACGACCGGGAAGATCAAGAGTGTCGAATCATTGCTTCGTTGGCACAGCGCCAGTTATGGCGAAATTAATCCGGGAGAATTTATTGGGATTGCGGAAGCCAATCAGGACATTATTCCATTGGGATATCATGTGTTGGATTTGGCGTGCTCATATATTGCGGAGTACCGCCGACAGCACCAGCATGATTTTAAAGTATCTGTGAATATTTCTGTTATCCAACTGATGCAGGCAGATTTTGTTCGTAAATTTCTGGCAATTGTCAATCAGTATCAGCTATCCCCGAGTTATCTGTCAGTGGAAGTGACCGAATCGGCCGTATTAGAAACCAATGCATTTGCTGTTGAACAGTTGCTGATTCTTAATGAGTTAGGGTTTTCAATTTCACTGGATGATTTCGGCTCCGGGTATTCCTCATTCAACACCTTCTTTTCTATTCCTTTTTCTCAGCTCAAACTCGACAGATGCATCGTCAAAAAAATGGCTGATGATTCATCCGTATACTCTTATGTCAAATTTCTGGTTGTTATGTGTCGTGAAAAAGGAATTTCTGTTGTCGCAGAAGGCATAGAAGATCTTGCTCATGCCGAATTAGTCAGAGAAGCCGGAGTTGATTTAATGCAAGGCTATTACTTCTATCGACCTATGGTAGGACAAAAATTGCTCGAGTTAGAAATCAGTCCCGATTGAACGTCGCCAGAACAGGGCAATGTTACCTCAGAGCATAATGGAATATGCTCTGAATGATTATTGAAGCATGACTAAGAATATATGCAGTAGCTAGTGTAGCTATAATCTTGCTTATTGATACTGATTTTCCTATATATTTTAGTTGATTTATCTTAATTTCAAATTAAAGCTAGTGGGTTAAGCTGTTTTTCTTCATAGAGTAATTATTCACTATTGTTGATATGTTAATCGTTTATCCTTGTATGGTATATTACGCGCTTCATTTTTTACTGGTACTCAACTGGGCTTAACGTGAAATCTGACATTATCGACAATAAAGTTGTTAATAATCAGCATAGGTTGTTGGAAATATTTGATGCTGGTAGTGAAGGTTTGTGGGAAATGACACCAGATAATATGGTGAATTTCTATAACACACACTTTTATGAAAACTTCGATGTGTCATTACACGGCTCACCATTGGATGAGTGGATAGCCATTATGCATCCTGATGATAAAAGCCAGTTTATTGAAAATATTAGCACTCAGGTTACAGAGAAAATAACCCGTTTTATCAGTCAGTACCGTGTGCGCAACCGGCAGGGTGAGTACCACTGGATTGAAGCGGTCGGTGTTATTCATGCTGATGACAGCGGTAATCTTCTGTATATGGTCGGCGCGCATAAAGATATCACAGAAAAAAAGCAATATGAGGACAAGCTGTATCAGCTGGCTTATTGTGATTCACTGACTGGGTTTAATAACAGACGTAAATTAATTGAAACCCTGACAGAGTTGCTGGAAGCCAAAAGTCATGCGGCGATAATGACATTTGGGTTAAATAAAATAAACCAAATAATGGATGTATTTGGCTACCAAGCGGGCAACAGTATCATATTGCTTTGTGCTGAGTGTCTGAAAGAAGCCTTTGGCTCGAAAAACGTATACAAAACACAGCCAGATGAATTTGTAGTGTTACAGAAGGGTGTTTACTCTGAGAGCGTATTGAAACAACAAATTGCCTCAGTGCTTACTGACTTTGAACAACGCTTTCGCTCTTTTCATCAGTCGACATTACAGTCACTGAATGTGGGTGTTTATTTGTTGAAAGAAGATAACTGCCTTAGTGAAGATGCTGAATCGCTGTTATATAAATCAACGTTAATCATGCGGCACGGTTCAGAAAAAGACGACTGTATTTCTTTTTATGCGGATGAAGAGAAGCGATCGATTGAACGCCATCTCTTTTTGGAAACCGGATTAAAAAAAGCAATTACAGACAAAGAATTATATTTGTTGTTTCAGCCCATTGTCTGTGCTGCAACAGGAAAAACAGTGAGTGTGGAATCTTTGGTTCGCTGGAACAGTGTTCGGTATGGCGAGATCATGCCTACTGAATTTATCAGTGTTGCGGAAGAAAACGGGGATATTGTCGAACTGGGCTACCATGTACTTGTGCTGGCATGTGAATTTTTAAATCAATACAGAGAGGCCCATTCCCGCGTCATTAAGGCGTCGGTGAATGTATCGGTTATTCAGCTGATGCAGCCTGACTTTGTTGCCCATTTTCTCGCTATTGTGCGCCACTATCAGCTACAACCAGAAAATCTGACGATAGAGATGACAGAGTCTGTCATTCTTGAATCGAATCCTTTTGCCGTACAGCAGCTGCTGGCACTGGATGAGGCAGGATTCACCATTTCCCTGGATGATTTTGGTTCCGGATATACCTCTTTCAACACCTTTTTCTCCATCCCGTTCACCCAGCTTAAACTGGACAGAGCCATTATTAAAAAAATGGAAGCGAACAGCGCAGTCCGAGCCTATGTGAAATTTCTGGTCAGCATGTGCAACGAGAAAGGCATCACTGTGGTTGCTGAAGGCATTGAAGACTATGCTCAGGCGGAACGGGTTAAAGAAGCCGGAGTTGATCTGATACAAGGGTTTTATTTTCATAAACCCAAGAGCGGCAAGGCGATTATTGAATCTGAAACTGTATAAATTCGCCCTGCCAAAGCCATATGTACTGACCGCTGATACTGATTATTTGAGGTTTATGCAGTACCTGTAGCATCAATGTGTCAGTCACTCTGTTCGGGTTGGTTAAATTCAATTCAGTTTGGTTGTAAAGTCCCGCACTAAGCTGGGCATATCGAAGTCCGGGCTAAACCGCCCGCGGAAAACGCCTTCAGGGTCGATAATGGAAAATGTTACGGAATGTGCAACGCTGTAGTCTTCCTTGTTTGCTGAGACTTCAAAACGGATGCCAAGACTGTTGGCAAAGCGCGTTAACTGCGGCTCACTACCTGTTACACCGTGAATTGAAGCATTAAAGTACTGCAAATATTGGCTGAGTTCGACAACTGAATCCCGTCCGGGATCAACAGACACAAACACAAAACTAACATCATGTTCGCCAGGGTTTTCTGTCAGGGCGGCAGAGAGTCTTGATAGCTGTGCCAGACTGGTTGGGCAGATGTCAGGGCAATGGAGAAAGCCAAATAATACAATGGTCCAATGCCCCATTAATGACTGGTTAGTAAACTCACCGACCTCAGATTCAAGGCTAAAACTTGCCAGACTGCGCGGGTTGTCCAGCCACTCAATGGCTTGTTGTGTCTTGGATTGCTGTGCGTTGAGTCCGAGGGCTACGATAGCTAATGTTGCCCCCAAGGCGATACTCAGACTAAGTAATAGAAAAACACGCTTTGTACTATTCATGCGCCTGTTCCTTATACTTGGCCACAATCAGCCACAGCGCCAGCAATGCGGGCAGTGTAACGCCGCCAAAATCAATGATCAGAAATTCAGGCCCGCAGATGCCAACTAGCACTTCCCACACATGGAAAATGGCATGGCCGGTTAACCAGGCAGTTGGCATCAACCAAAGCGTCAAGCTATGTCTGGTGTCAATCGCTCCCCAAATAAAAGCGGCACCGATCAGGCTGTAATTCATGCCGATATCACGCAGAAAGTGCTGATTGAACGGTCCCCGGTCTGGCACGCCCGGCACCATCCAATACCAGGGCTCAGGGGCGAGCGTCATAAACACACCGTTACCCAATGCTGCCAATCCGAGCAGCACAGCTATTCTGATGCTCCATTTATTCAGCATTCTCAGCCTCCCCGGTTAATGCAGCGCCCCGCTCAGGTGTGATGTATGGTGCGTTGATCTGAATTCGCTGACAGGTTTTCCCATAGCCCAAAGTGTATTTCAGGGCCGGATAAACCCGATAAGCACTGATGGCAAAACCAATTGTAATCAGCCCTTTGGGGCCCCACAAAGCCAGTATTTTCTCACGATAATCATCCGCTTCAGGGTGATGAGCCAATACAGATTCAGTAAATTTCACCACCAGGGCAATATCATCAGGCAGATTGTTTAAATCTTTATTGATAATGGCTTGTACAATATCCGGGCTTATTTTTGCCTCCAGAGCCATATTCACCGCCAATTGGGTGCATGGGCCGCAATCGTCCCAGAGAATGGCGCGTATTCTGGCGGCATACAGCGGCCCTGCGGGTAAATTACCCGAATGGGAAGACATGGTCTGGAATCCCATAAACTTCAGGAAAGCCCCAAGATCGGTTTTCAGAATATCCTGCTGATAACGAATGTCGTAATCGTAACGGTTTTTGAATGCCAGAAGCATCTTGCTGAATAGATAGCGAATCATATTGGGTCCTTAGTGTTTGGCTGATAGTGAGATGGCAGTACACCGGTTTTCGCTCTTTCCTGTGCCTGAACAGGTTTGAATAACAGAAAGAGACACGAGAGAAAGATCAGGGCGCAGGCATAGAGCATGACCGAAAAGTTACCCTTATCTAATAAGCCGGAAGCGAGCAGCGGGCCTGTCGCTAAACCGACGGCAGAAACAACAGCCGCCAGCGCTGAAAGACGCCCTGTGCTGTCCATGTCGGCCGTTACCGCTAACAAATAGGACTGAACCGCAGGCCAGGAAAAAAACAGCAGCGTCATTGAAGTGACATAAAGCAGCGGGGTGAGCGGTGAGACGCTGAGCAAGAGCGCAGAAATGATCGACAGAGCAACACCAGCGAGAACCCAGGACAAACGACCAAAACGGTTGCCGCTTATCACAGGTAACATTGCCCCCAATAACCCCAGCAATCCGGTTATTGCGATATACAGACTGACATTATCCGTGCTAATGCCCGCACCGAGGCCGATGCGCCCGACATAAGTCCAGATAGCGCTGGCGGCAAGCTGATAGGCTGTGATGGCCAGCATCAGTAACACTGCGTTGCCATTTAGCTCGGTCAACAACACCGATTGTTTGACTGGCTTGCGCTCACTGGCAAGAGAAGGCAGAAACAGCATCATAATCAGACTCAATAATGCAAAGCCTGCCATGACATAAAATACCGCATAAGCGCTCAGCAGCGTTTCAAGTGCCGGCAGCAGGTAAATTACCACAGCGCCCAGGCTGAACTGTATGAGTAACAAGGTGCCAAAAGCACGATCCGCATTGTTTAACCTGGCCAGTACAGAAAAGCCGATACCGACACAAAGCCCACCGAAAAGCCCGGCTAAAAAGCGCCAGCCGAGCATGACACTGTAGGTTTCAATCCATAAAGTCCCTATATCAACGACAGCTAGCAGGGCTAAAAACGTATACATGGCAGACTGCCAAGGCATTCGGCGTACCAGAAAAATAGCCACAGTGCTGCCCAAAAGACCACCGTATCCATTGAGCGCAACAAGCTGTCCGGCCTGCGCATCACTAAAACCAATACTGCCTGCGAGTGCATTAACCATACCCGGCAGAAAATTAATATAGGAAAGCCCGGCCATAGTGATAAATGCCAGGAAAAAATAAACCAGCGGATGATTGGCGGATACTTTTCTGAACATAATGCCTCATTGAAGTAACAGGATTTGTTGTTGGAGCCTGAATATTAAGATTCAGCAAAGGGAAGAAAAATAGGCCGAAATCCCTTTGAGTCGTGAATACTATTCATGAGTCTTTATTGTTATAGTCAGCCAACGAATAAAATCTTGATGCTCAGTGAATGGATAAACTCAGGTCATTAGAAATATTTTTAGCCACGTGTGATGGTGAGAGCTTTGCGGCAGCAGCACGAAGCTGTAACACAGATCCGTCCACGGTCAGCAAGGCAATCAGCCGGCTGGAAGCGCAGTTAGGACTGACACTTTTTCAGCGCTCTACCCGACAATTGCGTATCACCGCTGCGGGTCAGCGCTATGCCGATACAGTGCGCAAGATGATTCAGGATCTCACCGTCTGCGAATATGAGCTCAAGCATTTGAATGATTCGCCCAGCGGTACTCTGCGCATCAGTTCGGCCGTCTGTTACGGCCATCTCTATCTTCGCCCCTTGCTGCAGGCATTCTGTCAGCGTTACCCAGCCATCAAGCTAGATCTGGAAATTAATGATTTACACGCCGATATCATTGAAAACGATATTGATATCGCGCTGCGTACGGGTTACGTAAAGGACAGTCGCCTGGTGGCCCGGCGCCTGAGCCCAATGGACTTTCTTGTTTGTGCCTCACCACACTATTTAGCGGCTCAGGGTGCACCCCAATGTGCCGATGACTTTCACCAGCACAGCTGGATTGGTTTTCGTATCAAAGAGACCCAACAGCTACAGCCCATCTTTTTGCCGAATGAGCAGGGTGAATATGTTCCTTATGAATTAGAACGAACGCATGTCACTGATGATGGCGAAGCAATGGCCTGTATGTGTGCCGATGGTCTGGGCTTTGCTCAATTACCTCACTTTCTTGCAAAACAGGGCTTGAACAATGGCACCTTAGTGTCCCTGTATCCTTATTTCAGGCCGCCACAACCTGATAATGGTGTGTTTGCCATCTATCCTAAACGCGAATATTTACCCGCCAAAGTCAGAGTGTTTATTGAATTTATGACTGCATCTTTGGCATCTATGGGGGAAAGCACAAATCACACCTGGGCTGAAAACTGGGCGCCTCTTGTGAGTGGCCGGTAGTTTTGCGGGGTGTTCAATAAATTGGTTTAGTAAATTAATATAAGTGCCTTTAGTATAGAGTTTTAGCAGAAGTATGTGAGAACATGGTAATGCGGAATTAATAAAGGCTAAACCCGATAATTGTAATGTGTTTTTTTCAGGTGAATGAATGGAAAATTCAATTGGTATGTTATTAGTTGTAGCTTTGATGCTGGTAACTTTATTTGCTTTGAATCGGTTTTGTAATGTTATGAAAGAAATTTGGATGAATAAAAAGATTAATTGGGCGTTGATACTTCAGTGCTTTGTTGCTTCTTTTGTTACAATTCTTCTTTTTTTCTTTATTTCGGAAAATGCAGAAATGCTAAATATCAAGGTGAGCCCAGCAAATCCACCTATTCAAAGGTAGTTAGTAGAAAATTATATTGAAATGGAGATTGTTATGAAACAGGTTCTTATGACATTGATGTTGTGCTTTTCATCGTTTTCTTTCGCCAACTACTATTGTTTAGGCGAAATCAAGCATCTTGGTGTTGATTCTTCAACCCTTCATGTCAGTAATGGCTTTGGTGTGCATAAACTGTGCAATGTGTCTGAAGAACACTGTAAAGCGTGGATGTCTATGGGGTTATCAGCCAAAATGTCGAATCGTCAGGTGGTGATTTATTACAAGCATCCGACATTGACTGGAAATTTGAGTGGCAGTCGCTGCAATGAAATCGGTGACTGGGTTGTGCCAGAAGATAGCGTTTACTATTTCCAAGTATATTAAATAATCATATTGATAATATTCGAGAGCAAAAAATGAATAAAAAATATGCAAGTTTGGTTAAGGGGTTATTGATTACAGCTGGGTTTCTGAGCGCACCGTTCGCCAGTGCAGGTGTACTGTGTGAAGGAAAAATTGAGAATATATACAAGTGGTCGGACAGACAAACGCTGTCTATTCAGGTAGCTACGCCTGAAGGTGTGACGAACTGGATTCGGATGCCAACCAAGTCGGATGAATCGATGGCGTTAACGGCATTTGCCAGTGGGAAAATTGTTCGGGTTCGCTGGGAAGGTGATTTTAATTTCACTAAATGTATTGATGGGTGGCCAGATAATACCGAATTTGAAGGCTGGTGGTTGATTAAGGGTTAACACTCTTGGTTTTTTCACGTTAAGTTGGTTGGGGAATAAAATGAAAAAATGGAATAGATTTTTGCTTGTTGCGTTGTCGCTTTTATCTTTTAGTTCATATGCAGAATACAATGCAAATATGACTGGCGTAGTAACGCAAGTGTTAACTTATACGGATGGAAATCAGATTTATTTCTTGCTGAAGAATCAGCCAACATCACACCCCAGCTGTAAGCCTGATTTGTTCGCCATTGACGCGAGCACTCCTGGTGAAACCCGGCACCAGGTACTGTCACGGTTGCTGACAGCCTATGCAACCGGTAAACCCGTGAATATCGGCTACGACAAAGAAGGGGATTGTGCACATACCTGGATACGTGCTCACCGGGTCGGGTAATTGTTCGTTTTTGCAAGAATGGCCGTCACTGACAATGATGGCCATTTTTTATGTCTGACGCTTAATATCTCCGTCTTTGTCCACACGAAGAAATCATTCCCGCCAGCTCCCATAGAAAACATTGCCAGCCTGGCGGTTTAGTGTTGATATGATTATCACCGTGCTTTTGCACGAGTGTAATTGTCTGTTGTGGCACTAAAAAGGAGCGTTTCAGTTGAATCCGAACTATAAAGCAAGCGCGATTCTGGTGCTGACGACTATGCTCGCGGCTATCGGGTGGATTTTCTCTAAGGAAACGCTGCAGGGCTTGCCGCCTTTTCTGTTTATTGGCATGCGATTTCTGCTCGCTTCACTGTGTCTGCTGCCGTTTTGTTATGCGGCATTAAGGCGTACAACGCTCAAGACAATCAGTTTTGCTGCAATGGTGGGCGTGCTGCTGGGGGTGGCCATGATGTGCTGGATCCATGCCATGTCTAATACGGAAGCCTTAGCGGAAGGGGCGTTTATTGCCAGCCTGTCGATGCTGTTTGTGCCGGTTGTCGCCTGGGTGCTCTTCAGGCAGAAACCGCCGCGGTCATTTTGGATTTCTATGCCAGTCGCGGTGGCTGGCATGGCGCTGTTATCACTATCCGGCGGCTGGCAGCAATCTGACAGCCAGATCTGGTTTGCCGCCTGTGCCTTTATGCTGGCGATTCATTTCAACGTGAACAGCCGGTTTGCCCAGCAGATACCGATACTCTTGCTTGCCTGTATTCAGTTATTTGTCACCGGCTTGCTGTCGTTGACTATGTCATTGACCGTTGAGCAGATACCTGCGCAAGTGCCGGCGTCTGTCTGGGGCTGGTTCGCCCTCAGTACCCTGCTGGCCACCAGTTTACGTTACGTGTTGCAAACGGTAGGGCAAAAACAGATCACTGCATCGAACGCGGCATTGATTATGTTGCTGGAACCTGTGTGGACAGCGACGCTCAGCGTGCTGTGGTATGGCGAAGTGTTCACTTTGAATAAAGCGCTGGGATGTGCGCTGATTTTGTCATCTCTGGTGTTGTACCGCGTGGGAGCCCGGCCATTTTGGGCAGTGCGCCGGGTAGCTCGCATTGAGCGCGGCCCTGATTCTTTTATCAACGCTTCAGCTGAAAAGCAGGCATGCAGTAAGAAGAGAGAAGAGTAACAGAAGCCACCATTTACTAACGTGTATGACTCGTCCTGAACAGTAAAAGGGCCATCAATGATGGCCCTTTGCATAGCGAACGGGGTATCTGTGGTTACTCCACGACTTCCACTTCGTCCGGTACCAGATTCGCTGCTTTGATGCCGGCGATGGCACACAGCTCATCCAGTTCGGATAAATCACCGCTGATGCCAACCGCACCCAGCAGGCAGTTGTTGCTGCCGCGGATCAGAACGCCACCCGGTACAGGCAGCAAGTTGCCTTCGGCCAGCACATTGACCGCCGACATGAACGCCGGACGCTGTTGGGCATCAATGGCGAGTTTACGGGAAGAACAACCCAGCGCCAGGGCTCCCCAGGCTTTGGCGATGGCAATTTCAGGGCGGAGCATACTGGAGCCGTCCTGACGTTGCAGAGAAATAAGTTTACCGCCGCTGTCGAGAACAGCCACAGTGAGAGGTGCAGCACCTTTGGTCAGGGCAGTGCTGAATGCGCCCTTGGTAATTACCAGTGCTTCGTCCAGTGTTAAGCTCATAGTGATCCCTCCGATCAAGAATTAATTGACTAACTTTTTGAGCGGCAGCCGGTTCCCGACTGCCGGGTATGTTGTTTATGTGCCACCAATCCATGCTCGGTGAGCGGCTTTACTCCTAAAATGCCATTCATACATGATGACCGGGAGTAAACGTCTCTACCGCTCTGGGAAATCCCCCTGAGCAGACAATCAGCCTACCAACAGCGGGTAGCTTGGCAATGTCAGGAATGGTGCAAATTCGTCTGATGTCGACAGTTCATCAAACAGTTTGGCCGCATCGTCAAAACGACGATTCTGGCTGTTATCCGTTTGTTCAAGCTTGAGGCTGTCCACTTCTTGTTGGAGCCAGTGGCGGAACAGCTCTGCGGTAAATAGCTGACCATCGTCCAGCTTGACGCCGTGGTGTATCCACTGCCAGATATTGGCCCGCGAGATTTCAGCGGTTGCCGCATCTTCCATCAGGCCATGGATTGGCACGCAGCCAAGCCCGCGGATCCAGGCTTCGATATACAGCAAAGCGATGCGCACATTCTTGCGAACACCGGCTTCATTACGGTGACCTTCACAAGGAGCCAGCAGATCTGCAGCTGTGATGTCGTTGGCGGCCGATGGCAGGTAATCAAGCTGGTTTGGCTTACCGCCGAGGCGCTGGTTAAACACTGTCATTGCGGTATCAACCAGACCAGGGTGGGCCACCCAGGTGCCGTCGTGGCCATTGCTGGATTCACGCTCTTTGTCTTCGATGACTTTTTCCAGAACCTGCTTCATTTCTTCAGGGTCTTTACTTGGAATAAAGGCAGACATACCGCCCATTGCCAGCGCGCCACGCTGGTGACAGGTAGCAATCAGCAACTGGCTGTATGCCGTCAGGAAAGGCTGCGCCATGGTCACATCGTGACGGTCAGGCAGAATGCGGTCTTTATGTTGCTTGAGGGTTTTGATGTAACTGAAGATGTAATCCCAGCGGCCGCAGTTCATGGCAACGATGTAATCGCGCATGGCGTACAGGATTTCATCCATTTCAAAAACAGCGGGCAGGGTTTCGATCAGCACGGTCGCTTTGATGGTGCCTGTCTGCGCACCGAAGTAGTTCTCGGTGAAACGGAACACATCGGCCCACCACTGGCCTTCTTCCATCGACTCCAGTTTTGGCAGGTAATAGTACACACCTAAGCCTTTTTCAGCCCGGGTCTGGTAGTTATGGAAGAAATACAAGCCGAAATCCATCAGGCAGCCAGGGATAGATTTGCCCTGATACTGAATGTGCTGCTCAGGCAGATGCAGGCCACGAGGACGCGCGATCAGCAGGGCCGGATCATCATTCAGGACATATTCTTTCTGACGGTTGTCGTCGAAATAGCGCATTTCGCCCAGGTTGGCATCACGCAGGTTGATCTGGCCTTGTACCATGTTGTCCCAGCTCGGCGCAGTGGCATCCTCGAAACAACACATAAAGACTTTCGCGCCTGAGTTCAGCGCATTGATCACCATCTTGCGATCAACCGGACCCGTAATTTCCACCCGGCGATCCTGAAGCGGAGCAGGGATATCAGCAATTCGCCAGCTTTTATCATTTCTGATGTCTGCTGTGTCGGCTCTGAAACCAGGCAGTTTGCCATTGTCGAATTCACGCTGACGTGCTTCACGGCGGGCAAGCAGATCGTCCAGACGGCCTGAAAACTGACTGACAAGTGCAGTCAGAAACGCCATGGCATCGTCGTTCAGGATAGCCTGATAGTCGGGTGACAGTGAACCAACGGCGAGCTGTAGGGAATCGGCTTGTGCCTCATGATGTTGTTGGGTATCCAATTGCGTCTCCTTAGAACAAACGGTCTATCGTTTTGTATACATTTTATAATTTTCCTATTATCTATAACCTATATGGGCGTATCAGGTAAAGTGGTTTTTATCACTATGTAAATCTGATGTTGTTTTTATGTGTCGCTATTTTTTCAGATAACCTACTGTTATTTAAATAAATAGTGGGATGGCGGCATATTAAGTTTGTTTTAAATCGTAACAGCCCCCTTGCTAAGATCAATTATGTATGTCTAGAATACAATCATACACAACATTGTATACAATTATGCAGGAGGCAGTATGGCGAAGATGAAGGCAATTGAAGCCGCCGTTGAAGTTTTGAAAAAAGAAGGTGTTATTCAGGCATTTGGTGTACCAGGTGCAGCGATTAACCCAATGTATGCTGCACTGAAAAAACTGGGTGGCATTGATCATATTCTGGCTCGACATGTGGAAGGTGCTTCTCACATGGCTGAAGGTTACACGCGTACCAATACCGGTAATATCGGTGTTTGTATCGGTACTTCAGGCCCGGCGGGTACAGATATGATCACAGGATTGTATTCAGCAGCTGCTGATTCCATTCCAATTCTGTGTATCACCGGCCAGGCACCACGTGCTCGTCTGCACAAGGAAGATTTCCAAGCGGTTGATATCGAGAGTATCGCTAAACCCGTTGCTAAGTGGGCAACCACAGTACTGGAGCCAGCTCAGGTGCCACGTGCATTCCAGCAGGCTTTCCATCTGATGCGCTCAGGCCGTCCGGGTCCGGTATTGATTGACCTGCCTATTGACGTTCAGCTGGCTGAGATCGAATTCGATATCGACAGTTATGAGCCTCTGGAAGCGTACAAGCCAACAGCCAGCCGTGCTCAGATTGAAAAAGCATTAACCATGCTGAACCAATCCGAGAAACCACTGATTGTTGCGGGTGGCGGTGTCATTAATGCCGGCGCGTCTGACTTGCTGCAGCAGTTCGCTGAAATCACCGGCGTACCAGTGATTCCAACGCTGATGGGCTGGGGTTCGATTCCGGACAACCACGAATTGATGGTAGGTATGGTGGGTCTGCAAACAGCACACCGTTACGGTAACGCCAACATGCTGGCTTCCGACTTCGTGTTTGGTGTTGGTAACCGCTGGGCAAACCGTCACACAGGTTCTGTAGATGTGTACACCAAAGACCGTAAGTTTGTTCACATTGATATCGAGCCGACTCAGATTGGCCGCGTATTCTGCCCGGACTTAGGTATCGTATCGGATGCAAAAGCCGCACTGGAACTGATTGTTGAGGTTGCCCGCGACATGAAAGCCGCTGGCAAGCTGGCCGACCGCAGCGCCTGGGTTTCTGAATGTCAGCAGCGTAAAGCCACTATGCTGCGTAAGACGCACTACACTGAAACGCCAGTGAAGCCAATGCGTGTTTACGAAGAAATGAACAAAGTGTTTGGCGAAGAGACCTGCTACGTGAGCACCATTGGTCTGTCTCAGATTGCCGCTGCTCAGTTCCTGCATGTGTACAAGCCAAACCACTGGATTAACTGTGGTCAGGCTGGTCCTCTGGGCTGGACAATTCCTGCCGCGCTGGGTGTGCGTGCAGCGGATCCGCAACGTCCGGTTGTGGCACTGTCTGGTGACTATGACTTCCAGTTCATGATCGAAGAGCTGGCTGCGGGTGCGCAGTTTAACCTGCCGTATATCCACGTACTGGTGAATAACTCTTACCTGGGTCTGATCCGTCAGGCACAGCGTCAGTTTGACATTGATTACTGTGTACAGCTGGCGTTCGAGAACCAGAATGCGCCGGAGCTGAACGGCTATGGTGTTGACCACGTTGCTGTGGTTGAAGGTCTGGGCTGTAAAGCCATTCGCGTAACGGATCCTGAGAAGATTGCCGATGCCTTACGAGAAGCGCAGGTTCTGATGAACAAGCACAAAGTACCTGTTGTGGTTGAAGTGATTCTGGAGCGTGTAACGAATATCGCGATGGGCGTTGAGATTGACGGCATCAACGAGTTCGAAGCACTGACAGAAGATCAGGCTGATGCGCCGACGGCCATCACCTTTAACCAATAATATTCCACGAATAGCAAAAGGAATGTGACATGCCGAAACTAGCAGCAAACTTATCCATGCTCTTTACGGAAGTACCTTTCATGGAGCGTTTTGAGGCCGCCGCGCAGGCGGGCTTTCGCGGGGTGGAATACTTATTCCCGTATGCTTTTGAAAGCGATGCTATCAAAGCCAAGCTGGATGAGAATGGTCTGACTCAGGTACTGTTCAATCTGCCTGCTGGCGACTGGGATGCTGGCGACCGCGGTATCGCGGTCGACCCTAAGCGTGTGGAAGAGTTTCGTGCCGGTGTACCGGAAGCCATCCGCTATGCCAAAGCGCTGAACTGTACGCAAGTGAACTGTCTGGCAGGGATTGTACCTGCCGGCGTCACCCCGGGGCAGGCGGAAGCAACATTTGTTGATAACTTGCGCTTTGCCGCGGCAGAGCTGAAAAAAGCGGGTATCAACCTGATCATCGAAGCGATTAACACCCGTGATATTCCAGGGTTCTTCCTCAATACCACTCAGCAAGGTCTGGATATTATTGAGAAAGTCGGCAGTGACAATCTGGAGCTGCAATACGACATCTACCACATGCAAATCATGGAAGGTGATCTGGCAACGACCCTGAGTCGTGAACTGGGCCAAATCCGCCACGTGCAGCTGGCTGACAATCCAGGCCGTCACGAACCGGGTACCGGTGAGATCAATTACCACTTCATGTTCAGGCATCTGGATGAAATTGGCTATGAAGGCTGGGTCGGCTGTGAGTACAAACCGCAGACCACCACCGCAGAAGGCCTTGGCTGGCTGAAAGAATTTAATCAAATCTAAGGAGAGGATAATGACGACTATCGCATTTATCGGTACAGGCATCATGGGTAAACCAATGGCCGAGAACCTGCAGAAAGCTGGACACCAACTGGTCTTTTCCGACCATTACAATCCAGCTCCGGCAGATTTGGTTGCCAACGGTGCTCAGGTTGTCCATTCGGCGAAAGCCGCTGCGGAACTGGCCGAATACATCATCCTGATGGTGCCAAATACCCCTCAGGTTGAAGAAGTGCTGTTCGCTGAAAACGGTGTGGCTGAAGTGCTGAAAGCGGGTAAAACCGTTATCGATATGAGTTCTATCTCGCCTATCGAAACCAAAACGATTGCAGCACGAGTAAAAGAAACCGGTGCCGAGTTCCTGGATGCACCAGTATCCGGCGGTGAAGTGGGTGCGATTAATGCTGCGCTGACCATCATGGTTGGTGGTACTGAAGAAGCCTACGCAAAAGCACTGCCACTGTTTGAAGTCATGGGTAAGAATATTAACCTGGTTGGCGATAACGGTGCAGGCCAGATCTGTAAAGTGGCGAACCAGATCATCGTTGCACTGAACATTGAAGCGGTTGCTGAAGCCCTGGTATTTGCCTCTAAAGCCGGTGCCGATCCGGCGCGTGTTCGCGAAGCGCTGATGGGTGGCTTTGCCAACTCTAAAGTGCTGGAAGTCCACGGTGAGCGTATGGTGAAAGGCACCTTTGATCCGGGTTTCCGCATTCAGTTGCACCAGAAAGACCTGAATCTGGCGCTGTCCGGCGCTGAAGCACTGGGCATGTCTTTGCCAAATACCCAGTCTGCTCAGAACCTGTTTGACGCCTGTGTGAAACTGGGCGGCGAAGGCTGGGACCACTCAGCATTGATTCGTGCGATTGAAGAGCTGGCTAATCACAGCATCCGTCAGTAATCTGATGAAAAGGCGGCATCATTGATGTCGCCCCAGGTATACAGCTGGAAATCAGCTGTATCCTGAATAATTATTGTCACATAACAATTTTTAGTCTCCTTTGGTTATGTGGTCCCGAAACCGCGGGTTGGATATTAGGGCTGGCTTCTTGTCAGAGGTGGCTTAGCCGGCCCTACCAGTTCGATAAACAATGTGGGTGACAGTGACGGTTTCGGGTTTTTTCCCCTGTTGCTTGCCGTAACTGGGAGCTAACTTGACGTGGAGCGCAACATGCAAATGGAAACGCATGCATTTTTGACTGCACTGTTTAATCGTGCAGTAAAACAGGCCCTGCCCGGTGAAACCCTGAAACACTATTTACCTGAAGACAGAACAGGTAAAGCGGTGGTAATAGGGGCGGGTAAAGCCGCCGCCTCAATGGCCAGAGCACTGGAAAGTGTCTGGGAAGGTGAATTGGAAGGTCTGGTCGTGACTCGCTATGGTCACACCGCCGAATGCCAGAAGATCGAAGTGATCGAAGCCGCTCACCCGGTGCCGGATGATGCCGGCCGTGAAGTGGCAGAACGCATCCTGAACCTGGTTACCGGGCTCAACGAGAAGGATCTCGTGATCTGTCTCTTGTCTGGTGGTGGTTCGGCCTTGCTGAGTTTGCCTGCTCCCGGCATTACCTTCTCGCAAAAGCAGCAAATCAATAAAGCTTTGCTGAAATCCGGGGCGGCCATTGATGAAATGAACTGTGTACGCAAGCACCTGTCTGCCATTAAAGGCGGAAGGCTGGCTAAGGCCGTTGCACCTGCACAGCTGATTACACTGGCCATTTCGGACGTACCCGGTGATGAGGCAACAGTGATTGCTTCCGGTCCGACGGTTGCTGATCCCACTACCAGTAAAGATGCCTTAGACATATTGAGCCGCTATCAGGTGAGCGTACCCGACTCAGTGACTGAGTGGTTACACAGTCCTGAATCTGAAACAGTAAAACCGGGCGATGCCTGTCTGGAGCGGGCCAGGTTCGAACTGATTGCCAGCCCTCAGCTGTCATTGGAAGCGGCTGCCGAAGAGGCCAGCCAATGGGGTATCCCGGCGCATATCCTGAGTGACTGCATTGAAGGTGAATCTCGCGATGTCGCCAAGGTACATGCTGCACTGGCGAAACAAATTGCAGACCGCGAACAGCCTTTCACGCCGCCGTGCGTATTACTGTCTGGTGGTGAAACTACTGTGACAGTCCGGGGTGAGGGACGTGGTGGACGTAACAGTGAGTTTTTGCTGAGTCTTTATCATGAACTGCAGGGCCACCCGCAGATCTTCGCACTGGCCGCTGATACCGATGGTATTGACGGGGTAGAAGATAATGCCGGTGCGGTACTGAACCCGCAAAGTTATCACCAGGGACAGGCTCTGGAACTCAATAGCCAGGACTATCTGGATAACAATGATGGATACACTTTCTTTAAACAATTGGATTCATTGTTAACAACCGGTCCAACACTGACGAATGTTAATGATTTTCGCGCCATTCTGATTCTTCCGAAGGAGGAATCCGGTAACTGAATAACTCCTTGAGTTATGTTGTAAGTTGTAAGAGGCAACGGTAGGCACAGTTTTCTTTGTCCTTGGAGACTGTGTGCCCTTTGGGAATAGTGTCAGCGGCACTATTCCTTTTTTTATTGTTATTTCACCACGTACCGTCATTTCCGTGCAGGCGAAAATCCAGCCAGTCAGTCAGTACAAAACCCATTATTGATTGAGCAGAAAGGGCAAGGCTGAACTACACAGTCTGCCGACTGGTTGTATAGGATACTTTGTGATTTTGTCATGCAAAATCTCAGTGAGCAAAAGCACATTAAGAAAAGATGAACACAGGTAATTATTTGTCTGAACAGACTAAAAAGAGGAATGGGTGGGAGCGTGCAGCACCAACTTATACAATACCGAACTGAACACGTAGGCTGCATGCCCCACTGAGAACAGTATAGGGCATGATATTATTGTATACAATGTTGTTCTTTATTTTTCGTTAAATTGTTTACGATTTATCTTCGCTTTAACACAACATCTGAAAAGACAGCGTGGAGGTCACTGCTAATGGCTTCATCATCAAGGGCTAACTTGGCATTGATGTGGCCCAGGTGACTGCGCATCAGCGAAACCGCTTTCTCTGTTTCACCCGCTTCAATAGCGTCAAGCAGCTGGTTATGTTCATCAAAAGAGCATTGACCACGGTTGCCGACTTCATAAAGTGCAATGATCAGAGAAGTTTGCGACACAATACTGCGCTGGAAGGAAAGCAAAGGAGGGTTATTGGCCATACTGGCCAGCTGGATATGGAATTCACCGGAAAGGCGGATACCCCGGCCCACATCGCCTTGGTCAAAAGCTGCATGCTCATCTTTAACCAGTTCACGTAATTTGGCGACTTGTTCGCTGGTTGCATGTTCAACGGCCAGCTCGGTGATGGCGAGCTCCAGCACTTCACGCGCTTTCAGTACCTGCCGGGCTTCTTCAACATTAGGTGCAGCGACAATGGCACCACGGTTCGGGCGAATTTTAACAATCTGCTCGACAGACAGGCGAAGTAAGGCACGGCGGATAATGGTTCGGCTGACACCGAAAATTTCACCCAGAGCTTCTTCATTGAGCTTGGTGTTTGGTGGTAGGCGCTGTTCCAGAATGGCATCAAAAATGTGTCCGTAGACAATATCATCCTGGGTAAGTGTCGGACCCACAGTGGGTGATTTCTTTAACGTTGACTTTTTTTTCACTGGCGTGGTCACTACTTCTCTCCTAAAGCTTCTCCAGCTGCCCCGTTATTGTATGCAATTAACGCAAAAAAGCGAATTAACTTTTCAGAGTAAAATAAATAATCATATTTTCTCCGGTTCGCTTGCGCTCTTGAATCGCGATTGATCAGGGAAAAATGAAACAGAGTGTATAACCGCGTCCTGATGGCGACTCACTGACGGGGCGAAACTATTGAGTGCTAACCCGGTCCTGATTGAATAAATCTGCAAATTTTGGATAAGCCTCGGAGGCGGTTTTTCTAATAAATTCAATGGGCATGTCATCAAAACAACCGTGGTATTTTACATACTCCATGTGTTTGCTACCATCTTTTGTCGCGGAATGGAGAATAGCGTCATGTTTACCGTCAAATTCCAGTGGTTCAACGTTAAACTTCTCGCATAAAGCACGATCGAATACAGGCGTTACTTTCACCCAGCCCTGGTTCAGCCAGATCTCTGCATAACCATGCAGAGCGAAGTAGTCTGTTCCCAGCCATTCAACCAATGCCGGTGTTGATAAGTGATTGATCACATCCGCGAGACCAAGACGGGCCGGGATACCATGTTGACGGCACAGTGCGACCATCAGCGCCGCTTTTGGGATGCAATATGCCTGCCCAGTCTGAAAGCAATAACTGGCTTTCAGACTGGGCAGGCCATCCTGCAGCGTGTAGGGATTGTAAACAATCTCATCGCGAACCAGATAATACATGCTGATGGCTTTCTCGGCCGCAGTGTTACCTGTCACCTGTCGACTGAAGCTTTGGATAGCCGGGTGATTAAAATCAAAGTAGTCGGTAGCGCTCAATTGGTCTTCCATGTTAAGAGATCCTTTATGCTGTTATTCATTAGCAGACTAGAGTCTAAGCTCTATCTTGGCGAGTAGCACGGAAAGGTTTTGTGCGAGAGCTTGAGGTAATTCACATCAATGCTGGCATACCACAGATGGCCTGTGGACCCTATCCTATTCTTAGATATGACTGGCGACATACCAGAACCTTGATCTGTCGTGAGACACAGCATTGCATGGTGGTGACCAGCGGTTGGCCTGATCTGAGATCTGATGTAAAGGTGTGAGTATGGTATTAAAGCGACGGATTAACCGAACACTTCAGTTGCTGTTAAGCGATCTGTCAGATCGAGCTCTTGTCAACGCGAATCAATGGCGGGCAGGTTTGGGGGAGTTTGTTGAAACCGGCTTGCCGCCTGTGCCCAGCGATCTGGTGATCGCCACAATGAACGGTGTGATGGGGGATTCGCTTGAAGAGCGCAAAAGCCGGTTAGCACAGAAAATGGCATTCAGCAGCGGTATGCAGCCACTGAGCCTGGATCCTATTACGCTGGCCGGGCAATTGTCGCTGCCGCAGTCCCGGATAGTGATTTGTGTGCATGGCTGGTGTATGAATGACAGCCAATGGCAACGTAAGCCCCATGATCATGGGCGAAATTTGGCGAAGTTTGGCTATACACCCGTTTATCTGCGTTACAACACCGGGCGTCACATTTCATCCAATGGTGAAGATTTCACTTTATTGTTAGAGCAGTTGATTGCTGCGTGGCCTTGTCCGGTACAGGAGATTGTCATTATTGCCCACAGTATGGGGGGACTGGTCAGCAGGAGTGCATGCTTTTATGCCAGCAGACATCAGGTGAGCTGGATAAATCAGCTCACCACACTGATTACCCTGGGCACCCCGCATAACGGTGCGCCTCTGGCAAAATTGGCCAGCTGGGCTGAAACCCGGATTGCGGCTGTGCCTTACCTGCAATCTGTGGTTAGCCTGACCCGGCTGCGCAGCGCCGGCAGTAAAGATCTCAGTCTGGGAACCATCTGCCATTCCGACTGGCAACGTGAGCCACCGCCGCCTTACCCGCTTCGTCCTCCCTTACCTGAGGGCGTGGCCTGTTATGCTGTTGCCAGCTGTCTGAGCAAATATGTACAGGATGAAAGAAGCCGCCGTATCGGCGATGGCCTGGTGCCGGTCGCGAGTGCGTTGGGGGAAGGGGATGAACAGCAGCTGGCAGTGGGTTTTCCGGCCGTTAATCAGTGTGTCGTTGGCAGTGTGAATCATATGGGATTGCTCACACATCCTTTCGTTGCCAGAAAAATAGAGCAGTGGGTTCTGGCAAATAGCGGATAACCATCAAGCAGATTATTTTATGGTGAGAAACTGTAAAATTTATCCATGAGTTTTTTTTATCTTTCCCATTCAACCAATGATTTGTGACTCGCGAGGTGAGTGTCTATAAAGCTTCAACGCTAGGCTAATACGGACTCATCGCATGGATCTCGACACTATGCTTGATAGCCTGCACACGCAGGGTTGGTGTGTGTGGGACGATTTTCTTTCTGCAAACGAAATATCTGCATTGTTGCAATGCTTACCCTCTGAATGGTCACAAGCTGGCATTGGGCGTCAGGATGCCCATGCGCATGTGGCGTCGATCCGAAGCGATAAGATTCATTGGCTGAAAGAAGAGATGGGCCAGCCAGTTTATCACTATCTGGATAAGATGGAAGTGATCCGACAGGCGGTTAATCGCTACCTTTACCTGGGGCTGTTTGAATACGAGGCGCATTTTGCCAAGTACGAGCAGGGGGATTTTTATAAAAAGCATCGTGATAGTTTTCGTGGCAAAGCCAACCGTATTCTTACGACTGTGCTGTATCTGAATGATCAAGACTGGCAGGAAACGGATGGCGGAGAGCTGGTTATTTACAATAATGATGAGAGCTTTCTGACAAAGCTGGTGCCTAAAGGCGGGCGTCTGGTGATGTTTCTATCTGAAGATTTTCCTCATGAGGTGCTGCCAGCACATCGCCCGCGTTTCAGTATTGCGGGTTGGTTTCGGCTCAATGGCGTGAGCGCGGGCAGTCTGGATATCGCGGTGTAATTGTAGAATGATCATGCGCCCTGCAAGGGTCAACGTATAGGGTCAGCCGTCTTTCATTTCCACGCCCGAAACCGGCAATTCGCAACCTGAAACCTGTTATTTCCACTGACAAACCCCCTCAAAAACCGTCACACCGCAACTGCTTCCCAGTGGTAAAATCTTGCGCAAAATGTTTGATGTAGCTGCTTTTTTGTTAAGGGGGCATTGTGAGTGCGGATGACGATTCAGTGAAAAAAAGATATCCCAGGGCGTCTTATGCGCCCTTTGAGGATTACTCCACCCTTGCACCTCCGCCGTCGGCAGGGGAAGACCCGGAGCCAGTGGCACAGTTCGAGTACAGTTTTGATCTGTCCTGTTCGGCAGAGTCATTGCACCAGCACAGCACTTGCGAATTTGCGTTAGGCAACACCGAAGCAGAAGACTGGCGGGCAAACTGGCAAATCAAACCGATTGAACAGGGCTATCGCCACACCACAGAGGTCAGGGTTGAAGAGCCGAAACATTTGTACGTGAACCGCGCCAGCTCATCGCTGGGTGTGACTCCGGTTGAGCCGGTGACCGTTCATCCCAAAGGAGCCGGTCAGGTTCAGGAAGCTTTCGTGGCTGTTATGCCTGCGGTGGAAATTGACGGTCGTCTGGGCCACCCCACACAGGGTTACTTCTACCATTTTTGTGACGATAAGCTGGTGCAGGAATACCAGATTCTTGGTAATAAGCGCTGGGCATTTCAGGTGATGCATTCTACTCATGAACAGCTCAGTGATGCGCTTTATCAGGGCGTACAGAGTGCTATTTTGCTGCCGTGGAAACGGGGTGGTCAGAGAGCAGACAATCAGTATCTGGTCTACCGCCGCGAGCGGATCACCCGCCTGCATCTGGATAATCTGAGTGAAGACTGGCTGGTACAAAACGGCGTCAAAATCGATCTCGGTGCGCTGCTGGATGCCATCCGACAGCCTATCGTTAAGCGGGAAAACAGTAGCAATGAGCAGCGTCAGACTGAGTCAACAAGCTCTTATACGGTGCAGCACGATCCGGCCACCGGACAGCGGGAGTCATGGTCTGATATTGCACAGCAATACGGCCTGACCGCTCGTGAACTGCTGGATTTGAATCCAGGCTATGAAGAAAACCCCTTGTTGCTGGAGGCGGGACATATTCTGACGGTGCAATCACCGGATGCTGTGGCTGCCTCCGAGCCGGTCAGAGAGCGGCCGCCGGTGCCGCCAGCCGATGTTAATCAGCCGCTCAACACTTGCTATCACTACGACGGTTCGTGCATTGAAGATACCAGCATCATTCCGATGTATCCCAGCGGGCTGGCGGCAGACATTCCCGTCGTGCGTATCAAGTCGGTGGTAGCGCCGGTGTTTGCCAAGTCCTGTGAAACCCCGCAAGGATGCACAGACGCCGGTACATCGCCAGAGCCGATCACCCATTTCGGGCCGTTCTCGTGGTTTTTCAGCTCGGCTCATGCCAATCCAATCGCAGTTATTCAGGCACAGCAAGCCACCCAATCAGCACTTGCGAGCAGTGCTGGCGGCGCGGTTGGCAACAAGGCACTCAGTTCGGCCAATAAGGATGCCGCTAACGCTCTCACCAGGCTGACCGGCAAACTCGGCAGTGTGCTGGACGACTATCGGCTGATGACCTCAGGCGGGATTACCTCAGTGCTGATGATGCAGCGAAAAATCTGGCACGATGACGACACCCAGCACACCGAAGAAGAGCTGCATAACTTAGAAAGCGTGCAAAGCCGGATCCGCATCCGCCTGACCGACACGACGCCGGGCGAATCTTACCCGCAGGTTCGTGCGTATCACATGGATGACACCCGCATTCCGGTACGTTATGTCGGACTGGATCAAAAGACCAACAGCTACTCCGTTGCGCTGGAGGAAAACGGCCCGCATATTACCTGGACGCCGAATGAAGAGGGCAAGCCAGAGTGGCAACTGACACCGGATCATGACGATGGTTTTGAGGCGGACGATATTCGCACCATACCGATATCTGATATGCCAACCCCGACGGTTGAAACCTATCCTGCCGCAGAAGAAGCACACTGGAGCGATGCGATTCTGGTGTTTCCTGTCGATTCAGGGATTGCGCCGATTTATCTTGTTTACAAAGAAGACAGGCGTAATCAACCGGGTGTTGTCACAGGTAAAGGGAAAGATGTGCCGTGGGAAGACGGGTACTGGCTGGGCAAGGCGGCCAATGAAGGACAGGGGCAGTATATTCCAACCGCTATCGCAGATGCGTTGAGAGGGTGTGAATTTAAAACGTTCTCAGGATTGCAAACTGCAATATGGAAAGAAGTTGCCAAAAACCCAGAACTATTCAACCAATTTAAAACTTCGAGTCAGATTCAGATGAAAAAGAAAGGGAATGCACCATATTGTTTGCCTGATTATTGGGCTGGAGAAAGGGGAAGGTATGAAATACATCATGTTGAAGAAATTCAACATGGCGGGGATGTATATAATATTGATAATCTTAGAATAAATACTGCAAAAAATCATGTAAGGATCCATTCTAATGAAAAATGAACTAAACCAATACACTGAACAAGAGTTCCTCGAACTAGTTAAAGAGCCTTATGATGAGAATTGTGATGATCAATTAGTTGATGAGCTTCTTATTTTCTTCAATAAAAAAATTCGACATCCCAGAGGAAGTGCTTTGGTCACACATCCAGATATGTGTGGCATTGAAGACTCACCAGAAGCTGTGGTATCTGAACTTAAGCGCTGGTATGCCGAGCAAGGTTTACCCTGCTTCAAATCTGAATAATCATCGTACTGCACGCCACAATTGGTGAATTCCATTGATTGTGGCGTGTAATTCTCCCCTCAGCC
>NZ_JAGSOZ010000016.1:0-83706 GCF_019204055.1 Photobacterium sp. WH24
GTGCTACCAATTGGTCACTCAGTTCACTGATAAATCTTTTATGACTGTATCATTGTCGAGTGCCCACACAGATTGCATGGTCAAATTGTTAAAGAACGTTTTGTTATCCCGTTAAGCCGTGCGGTTTATCGTGACAACGAGGGCGCATTATAGAGAGATGTTCTTACAGCGCAATAGTTTTTTTTGATTTTTATTTCGTTGGTCTATTTTTTAGACAACACCAAAACATACAGCCTAAAAACAGCACATTTCACCCACTTTAAAAGGAAATTATTGAGGTACTGCAGGTCTTTTCCGTTGCGATGGATGGCTGATAGGGATCGCAGCTAATAAGGTTTTCGTATAATCCGCTTTCGGTGCATGATAAATCTCTTCAGCCGTTCCTATCTCAACAAGTTTGCCGAAGTACATAACCGCGACTCTGTCTGATACATGCTTTACGACTGACAAATCGTGAGAAATGAAAATCACGGTGAGTTTCATCTCCTGTTGCAGCGCCAGTAACAGGTTCAATATCTGCGCCTGGACAGAGACATCCAAAGCAGAGACAGATTCATCACAGATTAATAATTTAGGTTTTAGTGCAATCGCGCGGGCAATTCCGATTCGTTGGCGCTGCCCGCCAGAAAACTCATGAGGATACCGATTAATGGCAGTAGCAGGTAAATCGACTTTATTCAGCAATTCCAGTACCCATTGCTTACGCTCGGCTGATGTTCCTACATTATGGATAATAAATGGCTCTTCCAGAATCATGCCTACCGTATGTCGCTGATTCAGCGATTCCAGAGGATCCTGAAACACAATCTGCATATCTTTTCTGAGCGGGCGCATCTGGCGAGGAGACAAGTGCGTAATATCCTTACCGTCGAAAAAGATGTTACCTTCTGTCGGCTCATGCAACTTCAGAATGGTTCGGCCCAGTGTACTTTTGCCGCAGCCGGATTCCCCCACCAGCCCTAAGGTCTCTCCTTTTCTTATTGAAAAAGAGACACCATCAACGGCTTTCACTGTATAGCCCTTTTTAAATATTCCTTTACCTGAAACAAAGTGCTGCTTCAGGTTCTCAATACGTAAAATGTCGTCCATGAAGACACCCACTCCTTTGCGTAGTTGCCACTCTATTCCCCAAATTCCGGAAACCTTGATGGATCTATGGGTTCAAGCGGAATCATTTGTTTGCTTGGACGTTCAGCGCTGGGCATCAATCCCAACAGCCGTTGGGTGTAGGGATGCCGGGGATGGTCGAACAACTCAAACACATCGGCCGTTTCCAGCACTTTACCGCCATACATAACAGCCACATCATCACAAATTTCCGCCACTACACCCAAATCATGGGTAATAAAGATCATCGCCATCTGGGTTTCTTCCTGCAGTGCCTTCATCAATTTCAGGATTTCGGCCTGGATCGTGACATCCAGTGCCGTGGTCGGCTCATCACAGATCAGAATGTCTGGCTTGCAGGCCAGCGCCATGGCGATCATCACCCGTTGCCGCATGCCGCCGGACAAGCTGTGGGGATATTCATGCAGGCGTTTTTCGGCCATGGGTATCTGCACTTTATTCAGCATGTCCAGTGAATAACGGTTACGCTCCTTTTTGTTCAGTTCCGGACGATGAAGCGCCAGCACTTCGTTAAGCTGTTTACCTATGGTGTACACAGGATTGAGTGCTGTCATTGGGTCCTGAAAGATCATTGATATGCGATCGCCACGCATAGCGCACATGTCCAGGGCGGAAAGTTCGAGTAAGTTCGTCTCCCGGTACAAAACCTTGCCATTGGTTACCCGGCCATAAGGCTTTGGCAGCAGGCCCATGACAGACATGGCCGTCACGCTTTTGCCTGACCCTGACTCGCCGACCAACCCAAGAGTGCGGCCTTTTCTGACATCAAATGACACGCCGTGCAGTACCTTTACCACACCGTCATCTGTGCAAAACTCAGTTTCCAGCCCCTCTACCCGCAGGATAACCTGATGCTCGTTCATTTCGCCCTCCGCCCGCTTACAGCTTGTATGCCTCTTCCATGATAGTGACGGGCTCGAAGGTTTTGCCTGACTTCATAGCCGCTTTGGTTTCACGCTTCAGCGACTCATCAATCCAATACGTGCCCAGATCCCGGAACGTCCCCGAGGGAAACAGAAATTCAGTGGATTTTGTCATCGCCGGTTGCGGTATCTGCAGCCAGCGCCAGTAAGCTTCACGGGCATAGGGGCGCATGTAACCGGGAATAATGACGCTGGCCTGATCCACAATGACCTGTATTTGCTTGGCGAGAGCTTTCTTTTTATTCAAGTCAAATTCGGAACGATAGGCCAGGATCAGCCGGTCTAATTCAGGGGTGCTGTAATTGGTGAAGTTATTATTCTGCGGCTTATTGGCGTTCTCAGAGTAGAAATATTCCCAGTATTGGGGGATTTCGCTGGTGCCCATAGAGTGAAAAGAGAGCTCGTGCTTTTTCTCCAGCACATATTTGAATGCCGATGAACCATCAACCAGATTCAGGGTGTATTCGAGCCCGGCCAGTTTGGCCTGTTCTTTCAGATAAGCCACTTGTGATGTCAGGTAGCCGTAGCTGTAGGTGATAGCAAACGAAAGCCGCTGTCCTTTATCGTTGATCCGAATGCCATCCGGGCCAATGTTACCGAACCCCGCTTTTGTAAAATATTCAATCGCGGTATCCGGATCAAACGGTGGCGCTTTCAGCTCGCTGTTGGTGTAATCACCATGCCCGACTCCCATCGGGTTGGGTTTCCTGATGACATCACCACGTAAGACTTTCTCAATCAGACCATCAAAATCGGTGGCGTATGCCAGGCCTTTACGGATATCCAGATTCCCCAGCAGTGGTTTGGCGGTATTTAGCCATAATCCACCCGCGCCCATGGGGACTTGATTATATCCCCAAAACTTATGGATGTAGCCATGCTCAAAATTGGGGGTGTCCGACTTCTCGCGCCACAACTCAGGGGTGTCCAGCCAGAAAGAGTCAAGATTGCCTTTTTCAAAGTGCTGACGGGCAATGTCTTTGTCGCGTATCACTTTGACGCGAATTTTCTCGACATTATAACGATACAGATAATAAGGATTTGAGTATCCCCACCAGTCTTTGCCAACATGTTTGAAAGTGATCGACTTGCCTTTTTTGATATCGTCAATGTAATACGGGCCGGCGGACGGCTCGGCTTTAAAGTTGTAGTAGCGAACAAAGTTATCTTCTACCCCATCACTGTTTTTATCGACTTTCGGTTTATAGAAATGAGCGGGACGGGGCTGCAGATTGGTGTACAGCATCAACTCTTCTTTATTGCGTTTTTCTGCTGATACCACAGCAAAGGTGTGAGCATCATATTTAACGACATCGGCAATCTGCTGGGTATAAAAGGTGTTATACCAGGGGGCAACTATGTCTTTGGAGCGCATAAACGTCAGTACATAGATGAAATCATCCGCCGTAATAGGCTTTCCATCAGACCATCTGGCGTTGGGGTTAATACGATAATAAACGGTTTTATCGTCATTGCCATAAGCCCATTCACTGGCGATATCCGGGATCCAGGCCTTGGTATCAGGATGACGGGTTACTGCAGCGGGTCGGCTGTCAAGCAGCCAGGTACGGAAGCGGCCGTTGGAATCCGGTCCGACGATACGAAATGTCTGCGGAAAACTCTCAATATAAGTATTAAAAGTGCCGCCGAATTTGGCATGCGGAGAAGCAAAACGCGGCTCATGCAGATTAGACTCCCATTTCAGCCCGGCCGGAAGCTCGGCTGCCTCTGCCGGTGCACCGCTCAATGTGATGGTCCAAAAGGCGAAAATGTTCAGTATCTTTCTCATCGTACATCCTTGTTATCTGGCTACACGTCTTTATTAACTATAACGGGTAAATTTTTTCGGATCGAAAGCCGCACGCACGCTCTCGCCGATAAAGGTCACCATTACCAGGACCAGCACGATGGCCGTCACCACGGTAATCACTATCCAGGGCGCACCCAAATTTGATTTCCCTTGCTGCAGTAAATCTCCCCAGCTGGGTGTCGGCGGCATTAAGCCCAGACCAAGATAATCCAGTGCCGTTAACGCCGTAATATTGGCTGCTATGGTAAACGGAGCCAATGTCACTATCATCACCATAACATTGGGCAAAATGTGCGCGTAAAGAATCCGCCAGTTTGAGGCGCCCAGTGCCTTCGCGGCCATGACGTAATCCCGGGCCACTTCTTTGTAGGTCATAGTGCGCATGTACCAGGTCATCCCCATCCAGCCGAACAGCACATTGATGGCGACAAAAAGCGTAAACGAAGGCTGAGTGATAGAGACAAGTATCATGATGACATAGAGAAAAGGCACCATTGACCAGATTTCAATAAAACGCTGCACCAGCAAGTCAAACTTTCCGCCCCAAAAACCCATCGCGCAACCAACGGCTGTACCTATGGCGTAGGAAATGGCCATGGTCATTAAGGCAAACCCCATAGTGATACGAAAACCGTAAACCAGCCGGGCTAGAATATCCCGCCCTATGGTATCGGTGCCAAGATAATGCCGGGACTGGGCGTCAGGCGCGGTGGGAGGATAATCCCCGCTAAAATCCTGTTCATAGGGGTTCCAGGGCACAAGCGGCATCAGCACAAAATTATCCGTATCGCTTTGCGAAAAAGCCTGCTGCAATTCCCGGTACTGTGCCTCGCTTTGGTACTCCTGCCCGAACTGAGTGCCAGGCAGCACATCGCTGACGACCGGAAAATAGTACTCCCCCTGATACTTGACGATCAGCGCTTTGCTGTTAATCAAAAACTCGGCAAAGAAGGATAACACCAGCAGTGTGGATAATATTATCAGTGACCAGTAACCTCGCTTTATCGTTTTAAAACGCTGGATTTTCTTTTTTGTCAGTGGGCTCAGTGTCAGCATCTCAGGCTCCGAATCTCACTCGGGGATCAATCATGGCAACACAAGCATCGGAAATGATATTGCCCAGCATTAATAACGCAGCATTTATCGCAACGATTCCCATCACCACAGGATAGTCCCGCTCAATGATAGATTCGTACCCCAGCAGACCGATCCCATCAATATTGAATATCACCTCAATCAAGAAAGACCCTGTCATAAAGAACAGCAAGGAGTTGCCAAAGTGGCTGGCGATAGGAATAAGACTATTGCGGAGCGCATGGCGGCGAACCGCGGTCGAAAAGGGTAACCCTTTAGCGATAGCTGTACGGATATAATCCGCTGACAATGTTTCCATCATGTTGTTTTTCATCGTCATTGTCAGAGTGGCAAAATCACCAATCAGATAACAAATCAGCGGCAGACAGGCATGCCAGAGGATATCTTTAACCTGCTGCCAGAGTGATTCATAGTCATCGAAATCGTCACTGACAAAGCCGCCCATTGGAAACCATTCCAGCTGATAGCTGAAAAGCGTAATAAGCATCACCCCTACCACATACCCCGGCAAGGCATAACCGACAAAAATCAGAATTGAAGATCCGGAGTCAAAGCCGCTGCCGTGTTTTAAGGCTTTGTAGTAACCCAGAGGAATAGAGATAAAGTAACTGAGAAAAAAGGTCACACCGCCGTAGAACATGGACACCGGCAGCCTGTCCATAATCATGTCCCAGACAGGTTCGTAGTAACGGGTCGACAATCCGAAGTCCAGATGCAGCATTTTCATCAGCCACTCGGAATAAGCTTCAAATACCGGCTTGTCTAATCCGTAAAACGCATTGAGTTCGGCCAGTTGATCTTCTGACAGTGCATTGCTTTCCCCTGCCATAGAAGGAGACATAGACATACTTTGCTGCGCCTGAATACTGGCCAGCATACGCTCGACCGGTCCGCCCGGCACAAAACGGGTGAGGGCAAAAATAAGAATCGTAATGCCGATAAAAGTGGGGATTACCAGCACCAAACGGCGCAAAAAGTATGAAAGCATGAAGGTAAATGACTCCTGTCATTGTCCGCCTGTTCCTTGGTCTAGTCAGTATAGCAGTTGGTTGAATGTCTAATGATGATCCAAACAGCAGCCTGCTCACTATTTGACAATAAAAACATAAGTTTATATTTACCCCTGTATCAAAGGGAAAATACTGTCCTGATATTCTGACCCACCTGGCAGGCCATCAGAGTGATCACTATACAGATATAAAAAAACAGACACGTTTTGAGCGTGTCTGTTTTTGTGAACCTTAAAGATGCCGGACAGTTAGTTGCGGGCCGCTAACCAGGCCGGGACATCCGCGACACTGTCGAGCACAACCGATGCCAGTGCCTCCCCTTCTTGAGTGACTGGCTTACCGGTACGCACCAGAATTCTGGTGCCCACGTCAGCCGCTTGCGCCGCTGTCATATCATCGGTTTTATCGCCAATCATCACTGAACGGGCCATATCAATGTTCAGAAAATCGCGGGCTGAAATAAACATGCCTGGCTTGGGCTTGCGGCAATCACAATCTTGCAGATAATCGCCCTTTCCTTCTGTCGGGTGATGCGGGCAGTAATAGATGCCGTCAAATTCAACACCGTTATCGACAAAATTCCAGTCCATCCACTCTGTCAGGGTCAGGAATTCATCTTCGGTATACATGCCTCTGGCAATACCGGCCTGATTGGTCACCAGCACCAGAAGGTAACCCTGCTCTTTCAGTTTCTTGCAGGCGTCAAACACCCCTTCGATATATTCAAAATCGTCAACAGTATGGACATAGCCGTGATCAACGTTAATGACGCCGTCACGATCAATAAACACAGCAGGCTTAGCCAAGCGATCACCTAAAGATAGAAATCAAATTCGCTAAATTATGGCATGGCTGACACACGGAATCATCTCTTTATCCTCAGGCAGACTGGCTGACACTTTTCCGGCTGAATCGCAGTGTTTTATGATTTAGCCGTCTAGACGTAAAAATACCTATTGACTTAGCCATCTAGACACCCTAGCATCCACAACAGATGACACGGAAAAATTCCGATAACACAAGAAGATGACAAGGTCTATCGCTTAAACTACACACAAAAACACTAATGCAGGCGAAATTACGACCATAAAGCTATGCTGGTTTACAACACAGCAAGCAAGTTAAAAAAGCAGTAGCAGGACACAGCATGATAGAGATCAACAGGGTCAATAAAACCTTCAAAGTCGGGGATAAAGACATCCACGCCTTACGCGATATCAACCTCAGCATTGAGCAAGGCACAATTTTTGGTGTCATCGGTGCGTCCGGTGCGGGAAAAAGTACCCTGATACGTTGCGTTAACTTGCTTGAGAAGCCAACCTCAGGACACATCATTGTTGATGGTATCGATCTCACTCAGCTCTCTAATCAGGAATTAACACTGGCTCGCCGTAAAATCGGCATGATTTTCCAGCACTTCAATCTGTTATCGTCCCGCACCGTTTTCGACAATGTCGCGCTGCCGCTGGAACTGGCTGGCACGGATAAAGCGGAAGTCAAACGCAAAGTAACCGAATTGCTCAATCTGGTTGGTTTAGCTGACAAACATCAGTCCTACCCGTCAAACCTCAGCGGCGGACAAAAACAACGGGTGGCTATTGCCCGTGCCCTAGCCTCTGATCCTAAAGTTTTGTTGTGTGACGAAGCCACCAGCGCACTGGATCCGGCCACCACCCAGTCCATTCTTGAGTTACTGAAAGAAATCAATAATAAGCTGAACCTGACCATTTTGCTGATCACCCATGAAATGAACGTGGTGAAAAGCATCTGTTCAGAAGTAGCCATCATAGGCAACGGCGAGCTGGTCGAGAAAGGTCCGGTGGGTGATATCTTTGCCCATCCGAAAACAGAACTGGCACGTGAATTTATCCGTTCTACCTTAGATCTGTCGATACCGGAAGATTATAAAGCGCGCCTGGAAACAGAGCGTACAGAGACTAACTACCCTCTGATACGACTGGAATTCACCGGCGCTTCCGTGGATGCGCCACTGCTCAGTCAGGCATCGCGGCAGTTCGGTATTGATGCCAACATTCTGAGTGCCGACATGGACTATGCCGGCGGTGTGAAGTTCGGCCTGATGCTGGCGGAATTTTTTGGCTCTGAAGAAGCGACACAACAAGCCATCGCTTTCCTTCGCGAACACAAAGTAAATGTAGAGGTGCTGGGTTATGTTGCTTGATTCTATCGCCACCTGGTGGCAAACCAACGAACGCCTGATTGGTCTGCTGACGGACGCTTTAGGCGAAACACTGATGATGGTCTTCGCTTCCGGCCTGATTGGTTTCGCCATCGGCATTCCTGTGGGTGTCGCTCTGCACCTGACCAAGCCCAACGGCCTGCTGGCCAACCCGGGCTTTAATAAAGTGCTGGGTGGTGTGGTTAATATCGGCCGCTCCATCCCGTTCATTATTCTGCTGGTGGCCATTATTCCATTCACCCGCTTTGTGGTGGGCAGTTCCATCGGTACTGCGGCGGCCATTGTGCCACTGACAGTCGGCGCAATTCCCTTTATCGCCCGTCTGGTGGAAGGTGCACTGCTCGAAGTACCCAGCGGTCTGGTTGAAGCCGCGCAAGCTATGGGTGCCACGCCAGTGCAAATCATTCGCAAGGTACTGCTGCCGGAAGCGCTGCCGGGCATTATTAATGCCGTCACCATTACTCTGGTCACTCTGGTCAGCTACTCGGCCATGGCAGGTACAGTCGGCGGCGGCGGTTTAGGTGATGTCGGTATCCGCTATGGTTATCAGCGCTTTGACGGCACAGTCATGATGATCACTGTGATCATGCTGGTCGTGTTAGTACAGCTGATCCAGTCCGCCGGGGATCATCTGGTCCGCCGCGTCGACCACAGATAAGTTTGACGGGAACACAACAGAAAACTCACATCCGCCGGACATGGCTTGCCGGCGAAACCGATAAGTTACAGAAATACAACGACAACAAAGTACAGGGATTCCCTGAACAATAGGAGAAGTACAATGGCTCTGAATATTAAACATTTCTTTGCAGTCGCGGGTCTGGCGTCAGCTCTGGCACTGACTGGCTGTGGCGAAAAACAGGAATCTACCGCTGCTGCTGACAACAGCAAAATCAAAGTGGGTGTGATGGCCGGTGCAGAAGCGCAGGTAGCTGAAGTGGCCGCCAAAGAAGCCAAAGACAAGTATGGTCTGGACGTTGAGCTGATCACTTTCACCGACTATGTGTCACCTAACGCGGCGCTGGAAGAAGGCTCGATCGACGTTAACGCCTTCCAGCATAAGCCTTATCTGGATCAGCAAATTAAAGACCGTGGCTACAAGTTCGCGATTGCCGGTAACACCTTTGTCTACCCGATTGCAGCCTACTCAAGCAAAATCGCTTCTATCGATGAGCTGCAAGACGGTGATCAGATCGCAGTGCCAAACGATCCAACCAACCTGGGCCGCTCGCTGCTGTTGCTGCAGCAACAAGGTCTGATCAAACTTAAAGACGGCGCAGGCCTGACAGCCACTGTGCTGGATATCGTTGAAAATCCAAAGAACCTGGACATCGTTGAACTGGAAGCACCGCAACTGCCGCGCTCTCTGGATGACGTCAAACTGGCCATTATCAACAACACCTACGCCAGCACTATCGACTTGTCTCCGGATCATGACGGTATCTTTGTGGAAGACAAAGAATCACCTTATGTGAACCTGATTGTTGCCCGTGAAGATAACGTGAATGCCGAAAACGTGCAGACCTTTATCAAGGCATATCAGTCTGATGCGGTGAACGATGCAGCGATGGAGATCTTCAAAGGCGGCATTGTCAAAGGCTGGTAAGCCATCGCCTCACAACACCTTGCCGATAAAAGTTCAAAAGCCCCTGCAAAGGGGCTTTTGTTGTTCTGGATGGGGAACAATGATCTGATCAGACAGCTCGGTCGTTTACTTCTTCTTTTTCACCGTACCCTGCACGGCTTTAAAGCGTGGATTGGATTTGCAAATTACGTAAATGCGGCCACGTCGCTTGACCACCTGGCAATCTCTATGGCGCAGCTTGGCGCTTTTGAGTGAGCTTAATACCTTCATTGTGCTTCCTTATTTCCAAACGCCGCAAAACGGCGGTTAAAGTTTGCCATCCGGCCTTCTGTCTTAATCACCCGCTGCTTGCCGGTGTAGAAAGGGTGCGATTCAGACGACACGTCCAGCAAGAAGTAGGGGTACTCCTTGCCGTCCTGCCATGTGATGGTTTTATCTGTCTTCAGTGTCGAGCCGACAACGAAATATTTATCTACGCTAGTGTCGTGAAACACCACTTTACGGTACTCGGGATGGATACCTGGTTTCATCATGCCTCCTCGCATTAAATGTTATAGTATAACATAACACTTAATGCGCTTTTCCCACAACAAGATTTTCAGCAACACCACATTGAGATGTGCTAAGGTCTGGCAGATATGATCTGCAGCGACATGCACGAATGACAGAGAAAATGACTTTTCAGATTGAGCCAATTGGTGTCATCCACTCCCCTTACAAAGAGAAATTCGCCGTTCCCCGTCAGCCCGGCCTGGTACCCAGTGCCAGAGCAACCCTGGTGCTTTGCGGCGATGCGAACACGCCGGAATCGATCAGAGGCATAGAACAGTTCAGCCATTTGTGGCTGCTGTTTTTATTTGATCAGAACCTGGCGGCGGGCTGGCGCCCTACCGTGAGACCGCCCAGACTAGGCGGTAATGACCGCATCGGCGTCTTTGCCAGCCGGGCCACTTTTCGCCCTAACGGCATAGGGATGTCAGCGATCAAGCTGATCGGCGTGCGGCAGGAAAAAGGTCAGGTGCTGTTGGATTTGGCCGGTGTGGATTTGGTTGACGGTACGCCTGTCATTGACATCAAACCCTATATTCCCTATTCCGACAGTGTGCCGGATGCCAGTGGCGGCTTTGCGGCAGAGACACCTGAACTGCTTCCCGTCGAGTTTACCCCCGCTGCACTGGCCCAGCTTGATGGCGAAGACGCAGCCTATCAACAAGCGGTGATTGAAGAAGTACTGGCGCAGGATCCCCGCCCGGCCTATAAGAAAGCGAAAACGGATGACAAGCGCTATGGCGTACTATTGTTTGACTACAACGTACTGTTTCGGTTTGAAGGCCATAAAGTCCTGGTCGAACAAATAGTCGCCTCCGGGCAAGCTGACCTTACAGACTATACTTAACCTGTTTTCCGGTGACTGAAGTCACCGGACAGCCAATAAGCCTCGGGTTCCCTTTGGCGAAAGACAGATACGCTGCTAATATACTGCTCTCAATATTAATCCTCATAATTACCAACGGATACCATCAATGCGTACCAGTAAATATCTTCTTTCTACCCTGAAGGAGACTCCAAACGACGCAGAAGTCATCAGCCACCAGCTGATGCTACGTGCAGGTATGATCCGTAAGCTGGCCTCAGGTTTGTACACCTGGCTGCCTACAGGTCTGCGTGTCCTGCGTAAGGTCGAAACCATTGTTCGTGAAGAAATGAACAATGCCGGTGCAGTCGAAACACTGATGCCTGTGGTTCAGCCGTCTGAACTGTGGCAGGAAACAGGCCGCTGGGACAAATTCGGTCCTGAGCTGCTGCGAATTGCTGACCGCCATGACCGACCGTTTGTACTGGGCCCGACGCACGAAGAAGTGATCACTGACATCGTGCGTAATGAGGTGAAATCCTACAAGCAGTTGCCACTGAACCTGTACCAGATCCAGACCAAGTTCCGTGATGAAGTTCGTCCCCGTTTCGGTGTGATGCGCTCACGTGAATTCATCATGAAGGATGCCTACTCCTTCCACCTGGATAAAGACAGCCTGCAAGACACCTATAACGACATGTACCGTGCTTACAGCAACGTCTTCAGTCGCATGGGTCTGGATTTCCGTGCCGTGCTGGCAGATACCGGTTCTATCGGCGGCAGCGGCTCGCACGAGTTCCACGTTCTGGCCGAAAGTGGCGAAGATCTGATTGCCTTCTCTACCGAGTCGGAATACGCCGCCAACATCGAAAAAGCCGAAGCGCTGGCGCCTGCCATCGAGCGTGCAGAGCCAGCAGAGGAGATGAAGCTGGTTGATACACCAAATGCTAAAACCATCGCTGAGCTGGTTGAGCAATTTGGCCTGCCGGTTGAAAAAACCGTTAAAACACTGTTCGTGAAAGCGTCTGAAGAGTCAGACGCAGAATTAATCGCTCTGATCGTACGTGGCGATCACGAACTCAACGAAGTGAAAGCAGAAAACCTGGATTGTGTTGCCAAACCACTGGAGTTTGCGACAGAAGAAGAAATCCGCGCCGTTGTGAATGCCGGCCCGGGCTCACTGGGACCTGTCAATCTGCCTGCCACTTTCATTGTTGATCGCAGCGTTGCCGTGATGAGCGACTTCGGTGCCGGTGCCAACATTGACGGCAAACACTACTTTGGCATCAACTGGGGCCGTGACGTAGAGCTGGGTCGTGTCGAAGATATTCGCAATGTGATTGAAGGTGACCCAAGCCCATGCGGTAAAGGGACTATCTTGCTCAAACGCGGTATCGAAGTGGGCCATATTTTCCAACTGGGAACTAACTACTCTTCATCCATGAACGCCACTGTACTGGATGCCAACGGCAAGCAGGCCGTAATGGAAATGGGTTGTTACGGCATTGGCTGTACCCGAGTGGTCGCAGCGGCTATCGAACAGAATAACGATGAGAACGGTATTATCTGGCCGGATGCCATTGCGCCGTTCCAGGTGGCCATTGTGCCGATGAACATGCACAAATCAGAAGAAGTTCAGCAGGCTGCTGAAGCACTGTATACGGATCTGACGGCTGCCGGTATCGAGGTACTGTTTGATGATCGTAAAGAACGTCCTGGCGTCATGTTTGCCGATATGGAACTGATCGGTGTGCCACATACTGTGGTGATCGGCGATCGCAGCCTGAAAAACGGTGAAGTGGAATACAAAGACCGCCGCACAGGTACGAAAGAGCCTGTGGCCGCCGGCAGCATTGCAAACTTCATTAAGCAAAAGCTGGCTTAAGCCTTTGCTGACCCGTAATATTAAAAAAAGCCTCCGGACGGAGGCTTTTTTGTGTCTGTGCCACATATACTCAGTTTAAATTACAAATAAACTGAGTATTATCACTAGACTAGACGCCACCAGTGTCTGTCGCATCTGTTTAGTATCTTGAGTGGAACGTTTTGCATGGGCAAGGAAAAGCCAAAAATCAGTCTCTTGCTTTCAGGGGGTGGCGCCAGAGCGGCCTACCAGGTTGGCGTACTGAAAGCGATTTCTGAGTGGTATCCCCGTAACCATCACAGCCCTTTTGTTATCTACAGTGGTACCTCTGCCGGTGCCATTAACGCTACTGCGATTGCCTGTTATGCATCCTGTTTTCGATTAGGAGTAAAAAAGCTGGAATGGATCTGGGCACGCCTGCACAGCAGACGGGTGTTCCGTTCTAGTGGTTGGGGCATCACCCAGCATTTATCACATCAACTGCTGGCAAGGCTGCGGGCAGAACATCACCCCAGGCCGCCGTTCGGGTTACTGGACAATCGGCCACTGCGCCTGTTGCTGAACCAGGTCAATAATTACGGCCGGCTGGAACAGCAGATCCTGGCAGGTAATCTGCACGGCATTTCCATCACAGCCTCCAGCTATAAAAGCGGGAAAACCGTCAGCTTTTTTCAGGGCCAGCAGAGTATTACGCCCTGGACCTATTCGAAATCCAAAGGACGCCGTTCACTGATCACCACAGAGCACCTGCTGGCCTCATCGGCCATCCCTTTTGTCTTCCCGGCCAGCCGGATTGGACAGGCATACTATGGCGACGGATCAATTCACCAACTGACGCCACTGCGTCCTTCGATGAAAATGGGCGCAGATAAGATTCTGATCATTGATTTGATCAATCAAAGATTACGGCCGCAAGATCCCACTCAGGCCCCTGGCGTAGGCATGTTGACAGGCCATCTGATGGATACCATTTTCAGTGATACCATGGCCGCTGAGCTGGAGCATCTGGAATACACCAATACTTTGCTCAGCAAGCTGCCAGACGATGAAAGGCGCAAGATGGCGGTCAAATCGGTTGATACCCTGCACCTGTACCCGAGTCAGTCATTTGAGCCTCTGGCCCAGGCTTTCTATCACCATATGCCGCTGGCCGCCCGCTCTCTGATGCGCTTACTAGGCATCAGTCCCAAGGACGATGCCGCCCTTACCAGCTATATACTTTTCGAGCCCAATTACATACACGCACTGATTAATCTCGGTTATTTGGATGCCCAGGAGAGAGAAAGTGAGCTACGTTCGTTTTTAGAATAAAAACAATGGGAGATTTTCATTTCATTCCATTTTCTATTGATCTAGTTCCAAAATCTCATATATTAAAAACCTTGCTTATCAATGATATTAGTCATGGATCCAATTATCTGGCACAAAAAGCAAACCGACACCTGCCGAACCCGCGCCAAGCCGCTGGGTGCGGATCAGCGCTTGCTTATCCTGCAAAAAATGCAGGGCAAGCCTGAGCTGTCTGTGCTGCTGGAAGTCTTTGCACTGGAAGTTGAGAAACAGATTGATATCAGTCGCATGCTTTGGCGCCATGAAACCACCACCACCCTGATACGCCACGGGCAAGGAACGGACAACCGCCAGTGCTTTGCCCTGCGGTATGCCGATCACTCTCTGGGGGAGATCCAGTACGACACGCCTTACGCACTGGATCAAGATGAAATTAACCTTCTCCATACCTACCACAGGCTCCTGGCCGGCCCGTTATTCAGTGCGATAGAGTATCGCCGGATCAAAGAAATGGCGATGCGGGATCATCTGTCCGGCCTGCGTAACCGCAGCTGTCTGGATCAGGACATACTGCATGCCATCGCCATGAGTGATCGCCGCCAGGTTGGCCTGGTACTTCTATTGTTTGATCTGGACAACTTCAAGCAGGTCAATGATAAATATGGCCACCTGGATGGCGATAACGTTATCCGCCGTTTTTCGTCGATCCTGAAACAATCAGTCCGCACCTCAGACCGATGTTACCGCATGGGCGGAGATGAATTTGTCCTGTTGCTGCAACCGGCCTCTGAGCAGTCTGCACGCAAGGTCATTCACCGCGTCATGACGCGGATAGATCAGGACCATACCCTGCGCAGCCTGGACATAGGCACCTCGATTGGCGCCACCCCCTATCGGCGTGGTGATACGCCGATAAGCTTATTAGAGCGGGCAGATCGCCAGCTCTACCAGCACAAGCGCTCTAAATAACCCTCTTCACTCGATCTCAATAGCCGATAGCGGTAAGCTCTGACTCATCTTTCGTGACCATAATCAGGAGACACTATGAAAGTCGCTGACTGCTGCGAGCTTGTCCGTCAGAGTTACAGCCAGATTGGCAGTGGAGATCAGGGCTATATCCCTGCCGCGATTGCCTGCGCCGTACGTGCTTTAAATAATGTCGCGGCCAGCTCTGAGGTGCCGCAGTCCATCCGAGATCAAGCAGCCTTTGCCGCTGCAAATTTATTGATCAGTGATCACGAGGACGCAGAATGAATCTGAAAACCTTCGACACCATGGATCCTGTCATGCTGATGAGCATCGTCAATATGAAGATACGCGATGAGTTTGGCGATCTGGACGCTCTGGTCCGCTATTACGAGATTGACAAAGATAAACTGATCGCCAGGCTTGCTACTGCCGGATTTGACTATTTACCCGACGCCAGGCAATTTCGCTAAATACCGCAACACAAAAAACGGAAAGCCAGGCTTTCCGTTTTTTGTGTTGCGTGATGTTCTAAAGCGATTGAGTTAGCTGAAAGAAGACACCAAGACCGCGATGACCAGCACAGGGCAAACAAACTTCAGATACACAGGCCAGATTTTCCAGAACAGCGACTTCTCCAGTTCCGGGCTACCTTCGCTCAGCTCTTTCAGTTTACGGTGACGAGACCATACCCAACCACCAAACACAGTGAACAACAAGGCCGCTACGGGCTGGAAATACTGGGTGGCTATGGTCGCCACCAGGCCAAACAGCTGGCCAAAGTTAAAGATAATCACCGCACTGAATACGGCAATAACCCCGCCCAAAACCCAGCTTGTCGCTTTACGGTCCGTTTCAAAGCGCTCACTGACCAAAGCCACCGGGCACTCCAGCATTGAAATCGAAGACGTCAGCGCCGCAATGGTCATCAAGACAAAAAACACCAGTGCAATCAGCTGACCGGCAAAGCCCAGGCTGTCAAACAGCAGCGGCAGTACGGTAAATACCAGGGTATCCGATCCCAGCAACGAACCGTCTTCAGCGTATATCGCCACCCCTTTCTGCATGGCAACAAACATCGCGGGCAGCACCACCAGACCGGCGATAAAGGCCACCGCCGTATCAACCAGGGTGACGCTCAGTGCCATTTTAGGCAGGCTCTCTTTCTTGCTCAGGTAAGAGCCGTAAATCAACATTGAGCAACCGCCGATCGTCAGGGAGAAAAAGCCCTGCCCCATTGCTGCCAGCAATAGCTTAGGTTCCAGTACCTTACTGAAATCAGGAATCAGATAATGCTTCAGGCCTTCCATTGCCCCATCCTGAGTCATGATGTAGACAAACATCAGAAGGAAAAGCACAAACAGCGCCGGCATCAAGCGGGTAGACCATTTTTCAATTCCCTGCTTCACCCCGCTTTGTACGATCAAAATGGTCAGCAAATAAAAGATAGCCGCACCAAACAGGTTACGAGAGACAGAAAAACCTTTCAGCCAGGTGGTGACATCTGCCATTCCCAGAATATCGGTAACAGCCGCCAGCAGAAAGGTTACCAGCCAGCCGGCCACTATGCTGTAAAATGCCAGCACCAGACAAGGAACCATCAGGCCAACCCAGCCCACCAACGCACCCGCACGCTTTGCTGTCGGGTTATCGCTCAGGCTTCGCATACTGTCTACCGGGTTAGCCTGACCATAACGACCAATCGCCATTTCAACGATCAACATAGGAAAAGCCACCACCAGAATCATCAGGAGATAAACCAGCAGGAAAGCGCCGCCACCATTACTGGCCGCTTGAGTGGGGAACCCCCAGATGTTACCCAACCCTACCGCTGCTCCTGCAGCCGCGAGGATAAAGCCTATCCGTGAGCCAAAATGTTCGCGTGTTCCTGCCATGCTTTACAACCCTACCGTATCAGTGAACTAGTACAATATATTTATTGGTGGATTTTATCAATGCCAGTGAATCCAACTGGTCAATATTACAGCAACCAGAAGATTGTTTAATCGCGAAGAGAATGAAGGGAGTTTATCCGCCCAGCCCCGCCGGGCGGATACGGGTGGCCGTTACTACATTTGCGAGAAGTAAGCCGCCAGATTATCAATATCTGTATCACTCAGCATTGCAGCCTGCGCCTGCATCAACATGGCGTTGCCACCATTTCGTTCTTTATTCTTGTAAGCTTTCAGGGCATAAACCAGATACTGCTCATTCTGGCCATTCAGGTTGGGATAGCCCGGAATCAAAGTCTTACCATCAGCACCGTGGCAGGCGGCACAAATAGCGGCCTTTCCCTTACCGGCCTCGGCATCACCTGCAGCCATAACAGGAAGTGAAAATAGTGCCGCAGCCAGTGTCAGCGTCATTGCTTTTTTCATAAGATCCTCATTATTTTACTTATATCGACATTCAAACACTGATTGACTATCTACATTCCTGACCCCGGTGTCAGTGTAGGTGATCACACTTCCAGACTAACTCGCATTCATTGCCTTCAAAGCCTTCGACCACAAATAAGCCCGCCACCGCGGCCAGTTTGTCACCATAAAACAGTAAGGGTGTCTGGCGCCGACGCCAGCTGGGCACCCCATACTCTTGAAACAGCTTTTTCAGCTTGCGGCTGCCTGCACGCCCCAGTGGTTGTGCCTGCAGACCACTGGGGTCAAAAGCAACCCACACCCGCTCACCCGGCTCAGGGCTGCGCAGATGTCCGCCAGACAGACTGCTGAGTGTAATAACGCCCAGCGAAGCCGGTAGCGGACAAGGGATATCCGGGGTGATCTCCCGGCGCCATTCCGTCACATCCTGCCGGGGCCGGACCGCATATAAACGAGACTGAAAGCGGCGTATATCGTATCCGCTCAACGACACACAAGGGTTAGCGTCTTCACGAGCCAGGCAGACCGCCTGCCAGATTTGTTCCAGTTGCGCTTTAGAGGGAACAGACAGGTTCTGGTGCTGCAACCAGAGACGCACCAGCGCTCTGCCCTGTTTCTCGTCCGTCACTGTGCTCAGATCTATGCTGCCGTCTGGCGCACTCATCTGATGAAGTTTGTCTGTCAGTAAGGATTCCAGCAATGACTGCTGCTCGCCGCACAATGCGGCGCTTCGTGCTACAGCCTGCCGTAATCCCGGCCAGCGTGATGTCAGTGCCGGCACAATGTCCAGCCGCAAAAAATTACGATCAAAACGCCTGTCCTGATTGCTCTCATCGTCCACCCAGTCCAAATGATGCTCATTGGCATAGGCTTGTAACTCGGCGCGGCTGACATCAAGCAAAGGGCGTAGGTGTAAGCCATTGGCAAAGGGTTTGACCTCGGGCATTGCAGCCAGACCGGCAGGGCCACTGCCGCGCTTTAACGCCAGCAAGACAGTTTCCAGCTGATCGTCGGCATGCTGCGCGGTCAGCAGGTACTCCTGAGACTGAACATACCCCGCCAGTGCGTCATAGCGAGCTTCTCTCGCGGCCTGTTCCAGACTGATACGGCTACCCGACGGCACACTGACTCGTTCCCAGTGAAAGGTCACCCCATCTTTCTTCGCCCAGGCTGCGCACTGTGCTAACCAGCGATCCGCATTCGGGCTTAAGCCGTGATGCACATGCACAGCAATCGACTGATAATGCGGATACTTTTGTACAAACCGACTCAAAAGATGCAGTAAAACACGGGAATCCAGTCCGCCGCTGAGCGCAAGAACAAGCTGTGATGGCTGCGGGCAAAGGCGCAAGAGGGTGTCAGAGAAATGAGTAAACAACATAAATGTCAGCAATTCTGCTCTGTGATCTGTGGCAATAAGGCTATCTTATATCAGTGCAGTGCCAGGTGTTAGTGCTGCTTTGGGCCCGTGTGCAACAACGACGCGCAACAGATAGCAAAACGGGCCGCCTGTGGCGACCCGTTGATCTGTATCCGGAAGTGCTTATCAGCAGTAGCCGTAACTCAGCAAACGCTGATAACGACGCTCCCGCAGGCTGTCATCATCCAGGCCTTCCAGATCGTTCAGTGTATTAAGCAGTTGCTGCTTGATCCGCGAAGCCATCACAGGCACGTCACGGTGCGCGCCACCGAGAGGCTCTTCAATGATGTTATCAATCAGACCCAGCTCTTTCAGACGATTGGCTGTCATACCCATAGCTTCTGCAGCCTGAGGGGCTTTATCAGAATCACGCCACAGAATCGACGCGCAGCCTTCCGGGGAGATCACTGAATAAGTCGAGTATTGCAGCATATTCACGCAATCACCGACACCGATCGCCAGTGCGCCGCCAGAGCCGCCTTCACCGACCACGTTACAAATCACAGGTACGCTCAAACCGGCCATGACTTTCAAGTTCATAGCGATGGCTTCAGACTGACCGCGTTCCTCGGCACCCACACCAGGGTACGCGCCTGCTGTGTCTATAAAAGTGATGATCGGCATGCGGAAACGCTCAGCCATTTTCATCAGGCGCAATGCCTTACGGTAGCCTTCAGGTTTAGGCATACCGAAGTTACGCAATACTTTTTCACGGGTCTCTCGGCCTTTCTGATGGCCAATCACCATAACCGGACGGCCATCCAGACGGGCGATACCGCCGATCAGGGCTTTATCGTCGGCAAATGCACGATCACCGGCCAGCGGATCGAATTCAGTAAAGATATGCTCGATATAATCCAGCGTATACGGACGCTGCGGGTGACGGGCCAGTTGTGCGACCTGCCAAGCGCCCAGATCGCCAAAAATCTTTTTGGTCAGTTCCAGGCTTTTTTGTTCAAGCTGTGTAATTTCTTTGTCCAGATCAACCGAAGCCGATTTATCACGGTGCGATACATCGCGCAGTGCTTCAATTTTGGCTTCTAGCTCGGCAATGGGTTGTTCAAAATCAAGGAAGTTCAGGCTCATACCACTTGTAATCCTTTGTCCATTATTAGCAACCTGTCTGACAGGTATCGGACTCATTAATTAAACTCAAATTCGACTTGCTGCTCGCCCAGTAACACTTTGAGATCAGTGATTAAATCATCACTTGGCGTTATCCGCCACTCTGTGCCAAGGGTAAGTTTAGCGCGTGCATTCGAACGCTGATAATAAATATTCACCGGGACAGTACCTGCCCGATGCGGCTCCAGCGCTTTGCTGAAACGCTCAAAAAATGTGTGATCAATCTGCCCTTCAGTCAGCGAGATAGCAAGACCCCGCAGGTGCTTTTCTCTAGCGTCAGAAATATCAAGGACTTCACGTGCAGACATTTTAAGGCCACCATTGAAATCATCAAAGCTGACCTGTCCGGAAACGACCAAAATCCGGTCTTTTTCAATCAGATCGAGATATCGATCCAAAGCATCGGAAAACAGCATAACTTCCATGCGCCCCGATCTGTCATCCAATGTCAGCACTCCAATCCGGGTACCGCGCTTGGTTGTCATAACCCGGGCGGCGATAACCAGTCCGGCAATCGTCACTACCTTATCACGCCCTGTCGGATGGGCATCTTTCAGGCGCCAGGTGACATAGTGCTTAAGCTCACGCACATAACTGTTGATCGGGTGGCCGGTCAGGTACAAGCCGAGCGTGTCCCGCTCGCCTTCCAGCCAGATTTTTTCTGGCCATTCCGGAATATTGGCGTACGCTTTTTCCACTTCTTCCGGCGCTGCTGTCAGCACGCCGAACATATCCGCCTGACCAAATGCCTCGGCCTGATGGTGCTGGCCAGCGGCTTTCAGGGCGTCGTCCAATGTTGCCATCATCGCCGCGCGGTTGGGTCCGAGACGATCCATCGCACCGGCTTTGATCAACCGCTCCAGAACGCGTTTATTGACCTTCTTGGTGTCTATTCTGGCACAGAAATCAAATAAGTCCTTAAAATGGCCGCCTTTTTCCCGTGCCGCAATAATATTCTCTATCGGGCCTTCACCTACCCCTTTAATAGCGCCTATGCCATAGACAATGGCACCCTCATCATCAACGGTGAAGCGGTAAAGCCCCTTGTTAACATCCGGCGGCAGTATTTGCAGATTCATGCGCTGGCATTCTTCCACCAGGCCGACCACTTTATCGGTATTATCCATGTCGGCGGTCATTACCGCAGCCATAAATTCAGCCGGATAATGCGCCTTCAGCCACAGAGTCTGGTAAGACACCAGGGCATAGGCGGCCGAGTGTGATTTGTTGAAGCCGTAACCTGCGAATTTCTCTACCAGATCGAAGATCTTCATCGCCAGCTCGCCGTCGACCCCGTTATTCACGGCGCCGCTTTCAAACGTGGCTCGCTGTTTCGCCATTTCTTCCGGTTTTTTCTTACCCATAGCACGGCGCAGCAAGTCAGCACCGCCCAGGCTATAACCGGCCAGGACCTGGGCAATTTGCATGACCTGTTCCTGGTACAGAATAATGCCGTATGTCGGCTCCAGAATCTCTTTCAGCGACTCGTGCTGATAAGTGGCATCGGGATAAGAGATTTCTTCACGACCATGCTTACGGTCGATGAAGTTATCCACCATGCCTGATTGCAGCGGGCCAGGACGGAACAGGGCCACCAGTGCGATCATGTCTTCAAAACAGTCCGGCTGCAGGCGCTTGATCAAATCTTTCATGCCGCGCGATTCAAGCTGGAACACCGCGGTGGATTCTGAGCGTTGCAGCATGGCGAACGATTTCTGATCCGCCATCGGGATAGCCGTAATATTGACCGGCGGCTTGCCCTGAGCTTCCAGGCGCGGGTTAATCATGCCCAGCGCCCAGTCAATAATGGTCAGCGTACGCAAGCCCAGGAAGTCGAACTTCACCAGCCCCGCGGTTTCTACATCGTTCTTATCGAACTGTGTGACCGGATGATGGCCTTCAGCGTCACAATACAGCGGGGCAAAATCTGTAATTGTGGTCGGCGATATGACCACCCCTCCGGCGTGTTTACCGGCGTTTCGGGTTACCCCTTCCAGCACCCGGCACATGTCGATCAGATCTTTGACTTCTTCATCGGCTTCGTACACTTCACCCAGCTGCGGCTCGGCCTCAAAAGCTTTTGCCAGTGTCATGCCCGGTTCTGCCGGAATCATCTTGGAAATGCGATCGACAAAGCCATAAGGGTGGCCCAGTACCCGGCCCACATCCCGGATAACGGCTTTAGCCGCCATGGTGCCAAAAGTGATGATCTGGGATACCGCATCCCGGCCGTACATTTCGGCCACGTGATCTATCACCTGATCCCGCTTATCCATACAGAAATCGATATCAAAATCAGGCATGGATACCCGTTCCGGGTTCAGAAAGCGTTCGAACAGCAGGTCAAAGGCCAGCGGATCGAGATCCGTGATATCCAGCGCATAAGCGACCAGGGATCCTGCACCCGAGCCCCGCCCCGGGCCAACGGGCACACCGTTCTCCTTCGACCACTGGATAAATTCCATGACGATCAGGAAGTAGCCGGGAAAACCCATCTGGTTGATCACTTCCAGTTCAATATCCAGACGTTCGTCGTATTCAGAGCGACGGTTTTTGCGCACTTCTTCATCCGGGAATAAGAATTCCAGACGTCGCTCCAAACCTTCTTTAGACTTCAAGACCAGGAAATCTTCCGTCGTCATGTCACCGGTCGGAAAGTTTGGCAGGAAATATTCACCTAACCGGACCGTTACATTACAGCGCTTGGCAATTTCTACTGAGTTTTCCAGGGCTTCCGGAATATCAGCAAACAGCTTGCACATTTCTTCTTCACTGCGCAGATATTGCTGAGCACTGTAATGTTTGGGACGGCGGGGATCGACCAGAGTATAACCATCATGGATACAGACGCGGATTTCATGAGCATCGAACTGATCCGGGTTGATAAAACGCACATCGTTGGTTGCCACCACAGGCAAGTCTGCCTGCGCGGCCAGTTCAATGGCAAAATGCAGGTACGCTTCTTCATCCGGCCGGCCGGTACGGACCAGTTCCAGATAATAATTGCCGGGAAAGTGTTGCTGATAAAAGGCCACACAGCGCTCTGCCGCCGCCTGGTTGCCTTTGAGCAAGGCCTGTCCGACATCTCCGGTTTTACCGCCAGACAACAGGATCAACCCCTGCTTCTGCTCAACCAGCCAGTCGCGGTCAATCACAGGCATGTGTTGCACATGCCCGCGCTGATAGGCACGGGATATCAGCAAAGTCAGGTTTTTATAACCGTCATTGTCTGCCGCCAGGACAGTGAGATCAGACAGCTCATCGCCATTCTCATCGCTGCGCACTTTGAAATCCGCACCGATAATAGGCTTCACCCCCGCGCCATGGGCTGCGAAATAGAATTTCACCAGGCCGCACAGGTTAGTGAAATCTGTCAGGGCCATTGCGGGCATGCCCAGCTCTGCCACTTTCTTGACCAGAGGCGGGACCTTACTCAGGCCGTCGACCATGGAAAAGTCACTGTGGATGCGCAGGTGTATAAAGCGTGGTTCTGCCATGATGATGTCGTCAATTCAGCGGTTAAGACACAAACAGGGGTTGAGTCTAAAATGATTTTTCGTCAACGCAAGTGCCCGAAAGCCATTACTTCAAATTTTGCGCAATTCGCTCTCGAACTGGCTTAAAACTCTTACGGTGCTGCTCAATCGCGCCGTATTTTTCCAACGCCGCAAAGTGTGCTTTGGTCGGGTAACCTTTGTGCTGGGCAAACCCGTAAGCAGGGTACTGCGCATCCAGGACTTGCATTTCTCTGTCGCGGGTCACTTTGGCCAGAATCGAGGCAGCACTGATTTCTGCCACCCGCATATCACCTTTCACCACGGCCTGGGCCGGCACAGGTAACGATGGCACATGGTTGCCGTCGATCAAGACATAATCGGGCTGTACAGACAGGCCAGCAACCGCTCGCTGCATCGCGACCATAGTAGCCTGCAGGATATTCAGCTCGTCAATTTCTTCCGGCTCACAGCGGCCCAAAGACCAGCTCAGTGCTTTTTCCTGAATGTCGTCAAACAGCGCCAGCCGCTTTTTCTCACTCAGCTTTTTCGAGTCAGCAAGCCCGACTATAGGGTTGGCCGGATCGAGTATGACAGCGGCTGTCACAACAGCACCGACCAGCGGCCCACGGCCAACCTCATCCACACCCGCAATCAATCGGGCATCCGGGTATACAAAGGGTTCGTATTGCATAATGTGTTTCACTCTGTCCGGTAAATTAACACCGGCCACTGCTAGATGACTTACCGATTAAGGTCAGCACGGCTTCGGCAGCCTGCTTATCCGCATCACACCGGATAAGCTGGTGCAGCCGGGTAAATTCGTCCATCAGCGGCTGGTTGTCGGCTGTCAGGCTTTGCTCAACTGCCGCGGCCAGTTTCTCTGGCACACACTCTTGCTGCAATAATTCAGGCACCAGTTCTTTGTCCGCCAGAATATTGGGTAATGACACATATTTGGTCTTGAGCATGCGTTTGGCTAACCAGGCTGTCAGCGGTTTGACTTTATAGCCCACCACCATTGGACGCTTAACCAACATACATTCCAGCGCCACGGTACCGGAAGCCAGTAACACCGCATCTGACGCCGTCATGACATCGCGCGCGGTATCATCAACCAGAACAAAATCCAGTTCGGGCGCTGTCGCCTTCCACGCCTGTTCAAACTGTTCCCGGCGTTTCTGGTTCACCAGCGCCACCACAAAACCCAGCTCTGGCTGTTTCGCTTTCAGCAACTGGCAAGCCTGAATAAACGGCTCTGCCAGCAGACCCATTTCACCGCCACGGCTGCCAGGTAACACGGCCAGCCAGCGTTTATCGCTGTTCAGTCCCAGTTTTTGCCGGGCAGCGGCTTTGTCTGTCTCTAATGGAATGGCATCCGCCATGGTATGACCGATGAATTCACACGGAACGTTAAATTTATCGTAAAAGGCTTTTTCAAAGGGCAGGAAGGCCAAAACCAGATTGGTCGCGGCTTCAATTTTGAAGATCCGCTTCTGCCGCCAGGCCCAGACCGACGGGCTGACATAATGAACGGTTTTAATACCCTGACATTTCAGGTCTTTTTCCAAGCGCAGATTGAAGTCAGGCGCATCAATGCCCACGAACACATCCGGCGGATTGGCTGAAAAATACTTAACCAGCTCGGCTTTAATGTGAAACAGACGAGGCAGCCGACCGACAACCTCGACGATCCCCATGACCGCCAGCTCTTCCATATCAAACAGAGCTTCGCAGCCCAGCGCCTGCATGCGCGGTCCTGCAACGCCAACAAACTCGGCATCCGGATAGCGCGCTTTGACCGCTTCAATAAAGCCGGCCCCTAAAATATCGCCGGAGATCTCCCCGGCGACAATTCCAATTCGAAGAGGCTTGCTCATATCAGCGAATAATTCCGCGTTCGGTATTGTTCAGAGCATCCAGCAACAGGCCAACCGACGGCCAGTCTTTCACCATCTCTTCCAGTACCGGCTTCACCTCGGCCTGCGTTTTACCCGAGCGGTAAATCTCTTTATAGGCACGGCGCAAGGCATGAATTTCAGGCTTTTCAAAGCCATTACGCTGCAAACCCACAATGTTCAGTCCAAACGGTGTGGCATGGTTACCCTGAGCCAGTACATAAGGCGGCACATCCTGCACCACGGCAGAACAGCCACCGACATAGCTGTACGCACCCACATTACAGAATGGGTGGATGGCTGACAGTGCCATCACGCCGGCGTAATCGCCTACCACCACATGGCCACCCAGAATTGAGTTGTTACCAATATGGGTGTGATTACCAATCACGACGTCGTGAGCAACGTGGGCATTGACACACAGCAGGTTGTCATCGCCAACAATAGTCACGCCTTTATCCTGTACCGTGCCGCGATGGATCTGTACGCTTTCGCGGATCACATTGCGATCACCAATTTCCAGGCGCGTCGGTTCACCGTTGTATTTCTTGTCCTGGCACTCTTCACCGACAATTGCATAAGGAAAAATGCGATTATCCTTGCCTATCGTGGTCGGGCCTTTGATCACAACGTGTGACATGATCTCGTTACCGTCGCCAATTTCGACATCTTTGCCAATGTAGGTAAAAGGGCCAACGGTAACATTGGCTCCGATTATCACACCGTCTTCAATCACCGCTGATGGGTGAATTTGTGCTGTTTCGTGAATCATGAAAACTCTCGTCTCGCGCATTTCAACTCAGCAGAACACACAACATCGCCGTCCACTTTCGCAATGCCATTAAACATGGCAATACCGCGGCGCTCTTTCAGGAATTCCACTTCAATTACCAGCTGGTCACCAGGGCCAACGGGTTTACGGAATTTCGCATTATCAATGCTGGCAAAGTAATACAGTTCATTTTCTGCCGGCGCACCAAAGGTTTTAAACGCCAGCAAGCCAGTGGCCTGTGCCATGGCTTCAAGAATCAGTACACCAGGAAAAACAGGCATTTTCGGGAAGTGGCCGGTAAATTGCGGCTCATTGACGGAAACGTTTTTAATCGCTGTCAGTGTTTTGCCTTCTTCGTAGTTAACAACACGATCAACCATCAGAAAAGGATAACGGTGCGGAAGAAGAGCTTGGATCTCGGTGATATTCAGCGTTTTGTTTTCGCTAGTCAAAACTGCATTCCTGTCTAAAAAGTTAATAAAGCGCCGGACAAAAACGTAAGCGGCCTACGCGGTAAGTGACGCAGGCCCGAAACGGCAAAATGAGAACGAAAAACTACTGACTATCTTTTTCGAGTTTTTTCTCTACAGATTTCAATCGCTTATTCATTTCTTCAATTTTCAGAACACGTGCCGCCGTTTTACGCCATTCCCGGTTAGTTTGTAGTGGGATACCGGATGAATACACGCCAGGCTCAGTAATAGGTCTCATGACCATTGCCATACCTGTCACAGTCACGCCATCGGTAATTTCCATATGGCCATTGAACACACTGGCTCCGCCAATAAAACAATGTTTACCGACTTTCAGGCTGCCAGCCATAACCGTAGCACCTGCAATCGCAGTATTTTCACCAATGGAAACGTTATGGGCAATCTGACACTGGTTATCAATGATAACACCATCAGCGATCAGGGTATCCTCAAGCGCACCACGATCAATAGTGGTACAAGCTCCGATCTCTACTCTGTTACCAATACGCACCGTGCCCAGCTGAGGAATTTTTTGCCACTGGCCTTTATCGTTCGCATAACCAAAGCCATCAGAGCCAATCACTGTCCCCGACTGAACCAGGCAATCGTCACCCAGCACAACATTGTGATAAATACTGACATTGGCCCATAGCTTAGTGCGACTGCCAAGGCGCGCACCTTTACCGACAAAGCAGCCGGGACCAACCTGAACATGATCACCCAGCACCACACCGGATTCGATCACGGCATTATGGCCAACGGCAACGCCCTCACCCAGAACGGCGTCAGGGGCAATATACGCTGATGGCGCAATATCTACCGCGCTGGCTGGTGTGGAATCGAGCCACTGAGCCACTTTGGCGTAGGCCAGATAAGGGTCTTTAACGATCAGTGCATTTCCGTCGAAATATTCAGCATCAGCCGGTGTCAACATCACCGCTGTCGCCTTGCACGCTTGCAGGTGCTGACGGTATTTACTGCTGGAAAGGAAAGTGATCTGGCCGGAGCCTGCCTGGCCCAACCCTGCGATTGCTGTGACTTCGGCCGCTGCGTCACCACGCAGCTCCGCACCTAATTTTTCTGCTAATGCAGCAAGCGTCAATGCAGCCATTATTTACCTTAATATTTCGTTTTGTACGTACTGCGCCTTATTATCTGCGGAGTAAGAGACAATGCAAAGGGATAACGCAGAAACGCCCACAATTTGAACAATGTTCACATAATAATGTCATTTTGGATACTAAGAGGAATACACCAGACGGACCTTGATTCCCTCCCGGTGTACTCTCTCGTTAGAACTCAGTGAAACAAGCGCAGCTTATTTCACCGCTGACATCACTTTCGCAGACAGATCATCTTTAGGGTTAGCAAACAGGATTGCCTGACCATCAACAACCATATCGTAGCCTTCGCGCTTAGCCACATCCTGAATCGCTGTACGCAGTTTCATGGCCAGCTTTTGCTGCTCTTCCGACGCACGACGCGCCTGATCTTCCTGCAGAGCACGCGCTTTTTGCTTGAACTGGCCATCCAGCGTCTGCAACTCGTTTTGCAGTTTAGACTTGTCGCTGGCACTCATCAGCTGACCATCACGCTTGAGCTTTTCCAGCTTAGATTTGATATTGGTTTCCAGCGAGCGCAATTCTGTTACCCGTCCCTGGAACTCGTTACGCAGCTTATCCTGCAAGTTGTAACGCTGTGCCAGTTGCGCCATGGCTTGAGCCGTGGCAACGTAGCCTACCTTCTCAGCCGCTGCCGCTGCCTGGGTATACATAGATGATGAAAGAACGACCAGGCTAAGACCGGCTGCTTTAATCCACTGTTTCAAAGGCTCTCTCCTTAAAGGGTTAGAATGTGCGTCCGATGGTAAATGTGAAGAATTCTTCGTCATCGCCATCGTATTTCTTAAGTGGCCTCGCTACCGAAAAGACCAGAGGTCCCATTGGTGACATCCACTGCAGAGCCGCACCATATGAAGCACGGATCAGGAAAGGATCTGAATAGTCATACAGAAAATCACCGTCCTGTCCGCTCAAATCGTATTCTGTGTCCCACACGTTACCGGCATCAATAAACAGGCTGGTACGGATCTGATTCCTCGCCTCTTCAGAAGCAAACGGAGTCGGGACGATCAGCTCAACACTGGCCAGTGCGACAGCATTACCGCCCGCAGCATCGTCAGAACCTGTCGCACAGCTGTTATTGCCACCTATGCTACCACCGCTATCACAGCCGCCAACGTAGACAGCTTTCGGACCCACAGTATTGGAACGGAACCCACGCAGGGTAGAGAAGCCACCCGCATAGAAGTTTTCATAAAACGGCAATAGCTGATCACTGCCATTATCCGTTGTGCCGTAACCATTACCATAGCCCAGCCGTCCGCGAAGCAACAGGGTAAAGTCCTGTTCCTGAGTTAACGGGAAGTACTGACGGACATCATACTGCGCTTTAAAATACTGGGCATCTGAACCCGGTACTGTCATGCGGAAGGTAGCACGCTGATGGTTACCTGCTGTCGGGAAGAAGCCACGGTTCAGGTTATTGCGGGTCCAGGAAACCGACCAGTCAAAGTCATCCAGCTCAATGGAAGTATTCGCTTGATCAAAATCATGAATTTGTTTGAATTTTTCGATCTGATAATACTCTTCCGTATTCGAGATCTTGTTGTGGTCATAGCCCAGACCAAATTCAAAGAAATTCAGTTCATCATACGGAAAACCCCAGGTCAGACTGGTACCGTAGCTCTGGTTGGTATAGTCAGAAATGTTAGCGTCAGAGGCTTCAAACTCGTTGTAGTACACTTTGCCGCCCAGGCTGATACCATCCAGCGTGAAATACGGGTCGCGGTACTCAACGCTCACGTTTTTCTGGTAGTCATTCATCATGGCACTGATGCCGAAACGGTTACCGGTTCCCAGGAAGTTGTCCTGCTGGATACCAGCCTGGAAAGAAACTCCGGATTCAGTACCATAACCGACACCAAAGTTGATGTTACCAGCGTTGGCTTCTTTCACCTTGTACTGAACATCGACCTGATCTTCGGTACCCGGAACACGCACTGTCTGTACATCAACCGATTCAAAGAAACCGGTACGGTTCAGACGTTCTTTACCGCGTTCAATTGACTTAGAGTTGAGCCAGCTGCCTTCCATCTGGCGCATTTCGCGGCGCAACACTTCGTCCTGAGTTGATGTATTGCCAGAGAAAGCAATATTACGCACGTAAATACGCTTGCCTGGCTCAACGTTCACCAGCAGGGACACCTGCTGATTGGTATCATCAAACTCTGGAATGGTATTCACCTGCGGGTAGGCATAACCCAACTCGCCAAGCCGGCGTTTGATCGATTCTTCCAACCCTGTGACTTTCGCACCGTTGTAAATATCACCCTCTTTAAAGGTGACCAGCCCGGCCAGTTCGCCCTGCGCACCAACCAGGTTTCCGCGGAATTTGACGCCCTTGACAGTATACTGCTGGCCTTCATTGATATTCAGGGTGATGTATACCCCTTTCTTATCAGGGGAGATAGACACATGGGTCGATTCAAGCTTGTATTTCAGATAACCGTTGTTGAGGTACTGAGAACGCAGGGTTTCCAGATCACCAGCCAGCACCTGTTTCTGATACTTTTCATCGGCCAGGAAGTTCCACCAGGGTACATCGGCCTGCAGATTGAATTTGTCGCGCAGATCTTCATCGGTAAACACGTTATTACCAATGAAATTAATTTGCTGAATTTTCGCCGATACCCCTTCGGTAAAGACAAATTTCAGGTCAGCACGATTTCGTGGCAATGGGGTCACAACGGCCTTAACACTGGCGTTGTACTTGCCCACACTGTAGTAGAAATCTTCCAGACCCTTTTCAATCTTACTCAGAGTTGTGCGATCCAGTGCTTCACCCACGCTGATTTTAGACGCGTTGAGGTTTTCCTGGAGCTGCTCGTCTTTGATTGCCTTGTTGCCAGAAAACGTAATGCTGGCAATGGTCGGACGCTCAATGACTTTCACCACCAGAGCATTACCGTCACGAAAAACCTGAATATCTTCAAAATTGCCTGAAGCAAACAAGGCCTGGATCATATCCGCGACGTCACGTTCATCGACCGAATCACCAATTCTGACAGGCGTTTTCAGCAATGCAGCACCCAAGGCTACACGCTGTAATCCCTCAAAGCGGATATCATCCACCACAAATTGTTCCGCATGTACCACACTGCTGCCAAGCAAGAGGGATGCGACTAACAGTTTCTTCATCGCCATTACTGTTCTGATTATTCCTTGCTAAAAACGCACTTATTAAAGGCGGGTAAAATCATTTATGAGCGCTACAGCCATCAAAACGACTAAAATCACAGATCCAAGACGGTAGCCAAGATCCTGTATACGCTCTGAAACAGGACGTCGTGTCACAGCTTCAATTGCAAAAAAGAGTAAATGCCCACCATCCAGCACAGGCAGCGGCAACAGGTTCACTATACCCAGGTTAACGCTAATTAAAGCCAGGAAACCCAAAAAGTACACTATGCCATAATCAGCCGTTGTTCCCGCACCTTTGGCTATAGAAATCGGGCCGCTTAAATTCTTCAGTGCCACATCCCCGGTCACCAGTTTGGTTACCATATCAAAGGTCAGTGTCACCAGTTGCCAGGTTTTCCCGGTCGCTTCACCAATGGCCTCAATCGGTCCATACTGGCGAACAAAGCGCTGATCTGCTGGCCACTCTGACATCACAGGTGCGAAGCCAGCATATCCAACCCACTCACCGCTCGGCAACTTTTTGCTAATGGGCGTCAAGGAGGCTTCTACCAGCTCGTCGCCACGGCGCAACTGAACTGTCAGCGTTTGATCCGGGCTGGAACGAACCGCATCAACCACCTGCAGCCATTGAGTAATCGGCTGCTTATCGATAGCGACAATCGTATCCCCTATTTCGAAGCCAGCTTTTTTGGCCGCTCCGTTATCCACCAACTGACCAATTTCCAGCGTGATCGGCGGTGAAAACGGGGTGAGACCCAGAGTCGTCAGTATACGCTCACTTTCCGGGTCAAAAGACCAGTTGCGCAAATCCAGATTGAATGTCTTTTCATAAGACTCTTCCGACGGCACGGCTGTCAGCGTCATCTCATCATCACCAATATGGCTTATCATGGCCATATTGACGGACTCCCAATCCGGAGTTTGGATACCGGAAACTGACTTAAGTTCCATGCCGCTTTCAATACCGGCCTGGGCGGCTATTGACTGCGGCGCAACCTCTCCGATCACCGGCTTAACCGCAGGGACACCAATCAGGTACACAACCCAATAGGCAAAGATAGCAAAAACAAAGTTAGCAAGAGGGCCAGCCGCCACAATGGCGCTTCTTTGCCACAATGACTTGTTATTGAAAGCCTGATGGCGACGTTCAGCCGGTACAGTGTCAACCCGCTCATCCAGCATTTTGACATAGCCGCCGAGTGGGATCATTGCCAGTATGTATTCGGTGCCTTGCTTATCAACCCGGCGCCATAGGGGTTTGCCAAAACCAATGGAAAAACGCTCGACATACACGCCGCAACGGCGTGCAACCCAGAAGTGTCCGAATTCATGCACCGCAATTAAAATGCCCAGCGCAACGAGAAAGGCGCCCAAATTCCACAAAATTCCCATCATTTAGCTACCTTCTGAATCACTTGCTGCGCAAGCTGTCGTGCATCAGCATCCAACGCCATCACACACTCCAGACTCCGCGGCTCTGTCAGGTTAATCCGCTCCAGCACTTGCTGGTTCACTCGCGCGATATCGGTAAAACGTATTCCACCGGCCAGAAACTCTGCCACCGCCACCTCATTGGCAGCATTGAGCGACGTTGTTGCTGCCTGTCCACTGTAGCACGCATCTATCGCAAGCTGCAGACACGGATAACGCGACATATCCGGCGCCATAAATGTCAGTTCTCCCGCCTGGGTAAAATCAAGCGGCTTAACGCCGGCATCCACCCTTTCAGGATAGGCCATGGCAAAAGCGATTGGCGTCTGCATATCCGGCAAACCCATCTGCGCAATCACTGAACCATCTTTGTACTGTACCATAGAGTGAATCACCGACTGGGGATGAATCAGCACCTCCAGTTGCTCCCTGGACGCATTAAACAACCAGCGGGCTTCTATGTACTCCAGCCCTTTATTCATCATAGTGGCCGAGTCAACGGAAATCTTCGGTCCCATCGACCAGTTTGGATGCGCAATGGCCATTTCCGGTGTCACAGTCTCCAGATCCCGTGGATCGGTATAGCGAAACGGACCACCAGAGCCGGTCAGCAAAATCTTACTGATCCCAGCTGCAGACAGATCACAGCGCCCGGTCTGCTTTTGAACACCTAAGGGTAGACACTGATAAATAGCATTATGTTCACTGTCCACCGGTAATAATTCTGCGTCATACTTCGCAACGGCATCAATAAACATCTGGCCAGACATCACCAGGGCTTCTTTATTAGCCAGCAGCACTCGCTTCCCGGCTTTAACCGCAGACATAGTCGGCATCAACCCTGCTGCCCCCACTATGGCGGCCATTACGGTATCCACTTCATCCAGCGCGGCAATTTCGCACATGCCAGCAACACCGGTCAGCACCTGAGTGGCAACACCGTGAGCTTTCAACTGCTCAGACAGTTCACGTGCGGCCTGCTCGCAGGCCATAGCTGCAAACTTGGGCTTCCACTGACAGCACAGTTCAAACATTTTACGGCTGTCTGTCCCAGCCGCCAGCGCGACCACCTCAAAGTGGTCAGGATTGTTTGCCGCTACGGCCAGTGTACTGGTGCCTACCGACCCCGTTGCTCCAAGAATGGTTAACTTACGCATACCTTCACTACTTTATGAATTCTGGCTGTTCACAGCCATAATCCTACCGTTCATTTCCAGTCAGTGTGTAAACAGGGGTCAACACACTATCAAGGGTATCAAAATCAAAATGGGGGAAGTGGTTACCCGCTTCCCCCCGAATCAGGTCTCAGATAAGCCAGAGATAGAGCAATGCAAAAACGGGCAGTGCCGCCGTCAGGCTGTCTATCCGATCCAGAATACCACCGTGACCAGGTAAGATCTGTCCACTGTCTTTAATTCCGGAAACACGCTTGAGCATACTCTCTGCCAAATCACCAAATACAGAGGCAATCACAGTCAGCACCACTGTCACTAACAGTGCACCGCTGTTATTAAAGGTTATGCCAAACAGTTCTGCGGTTGCCCACGCGACGACCACTGCCAGCACCACACCACCGGCAAGCCCTTCAAGGGTTTTATTCGGGCTGACTCTGGGGGCCATTTTATGGCGGCCAAAACGTTTACCCGCGAAATAAGCACCGCTATCTGCCGCCCAGACCAGTAAACACACCAACATAACCAGTTTGGCACCCAGATAGGGGGCTTCGGCATAGTTAACAGCACGTAACATGACGACGCCCCAGAAAAAGGGAATCAAAGTCAGTAAGCCAAAAAGGTAACGAAGCGTGGTTGAACCAACCCAGAAGCCAGATTGGTTCGGATAAGTCACGACCAGCAAGCAGGCAAACAACCACCAGGCGCCACCTGCAGCTAACATGATGTGATGAGGAAATTGTAAATTACCCAATTCGATGGCATCTGCAGGGAGAGCCAGAAATGACGCCAGTAAGACTAAGACAGGGGGTACCATCGCCAGCAGGCGTGAACGGGTATTTACAAACTGGGTCCATTCCCAGAAGCCAACCAGGGTGATACCTGCGATAGCCAACATAAAACCCGAAAAAGGTAGCAGGAAGATGCCGGCTACCACCAATGGTGCCAGAACCAATGCAGTCAAAATTCGTTGCTTAAGCAAGCTTGTTCCTCTCGTTATTATTTATCGTTGTCGCTTCTCAGCAATATCTTGCTTGGCAGCAATCCAACAAGCCACGAGCTTGTTTTCAGAATGGCAGCGGGGTTCCATTTTCCGCGCTACCATCTTGGTGTTACTGAGCTTTCAGTAACTTTTTATTTGTTCACCCGTACAACCAAAACGACGCTCCCGATCCATAAACCAGGCAATGGCATCGGCTAAGGTATTTTCATCAAAATCAGGCCAGAGTTGCGGTGTGAAATACAATTCGGCATAGGCGGTCTGCCACAGCATAAAGTTGCTGATCCGGCATTCGCCACTGGTACGAATAAGAAGATCGACATCAGGCAAGCCACTGGTGGATAAGCGAGCAGCCAGCATGTCTTCAGTGATATCATCCGGGGTCAGCCCCTGCTCGGCCACTTCCCGGGCGAGAGCCTGAGTAGCCTGAAGAATATCCCATTGTCCGCCATAATTCGCCGCCACGTTGAGAACCATGCCGGTGTTGCCAGCGGTTAAAGTTTCGGCTGCCGTGATTTTGTCCTGAAGACGCTGACTGAAGCGGCTGGTGTCGCCAATAATTTTAAGACGGATGTTATTTTTATGCAGACGCTTCACTTCCCGGCCAAGAACGGTCAAAAAGAGTTCCATCAATAAAGACACTTCATCTTCCGGACGGCGCCAGTTTTCACTGCTGAATGCAAACAGAGTCACTACCTGGATACCAATACGGCTCGCAGCAGAGACAGTTTTACGTACGGCTTCTACACCGGCTTTATGGCCAAACACCCGCGCTTTACCCTTCGCCTTCGCCCAGCGCCCGTTACCATCCATAATGATAGCCACGTGCTTGGGCAGGTTCTGGGTGTACCATTCAGTGCTGCTTGTATGCTCTGTCATACTTTTCCCTCAACAAAAAAGCGCCGTGCTGCACGCACAGCGCTTTAGAGCTTATCAAGCCAGAGTCAATAATAAGTAAGGAGAACCTTATACTTCCATCAACTCTTTTTCTTTTGCTTCCAAAATGGTATCAATTTTCTTCACGGCAGCATCAGTCAGCTTCTGAATGTCATCCTGAGCACGACGATCATCGTCTTCTGAAATTTCTTTATCTTTCAGCAGTGCCTTCACTTCTGCGTTGGCATCACGACGGATATTACGAATGGCAACACGGCCTTGTTCTGCTTCAGCGCGAACAACCTTCACCAGGTCTTTACGACGCTCTTCCGTCAATGCTGGCAGTGGAACCCGGATAACCGTACCTGCAGAGGATGGGTTAAGGCCCAGATCCGACATCATGATCGCCTTTTCAATTTTAGGCGTCAGTTCCTTGTCGAATACCGTAATGGCCAGGGTACGGGCATCTTCAGCGATGACGTTAGCTACTTGACGCAGCGGTGTGTTGGATCCGTAGTAGTCAACCTGAATACCATCTAGCAAACTTGGATGTGCACGACCAGTACGCACTTTTGCCAGCTGAGATTTCAGTGCTTCAACACTTTTTTCCATGCGCGTTTGCGCATCAGTTTTAATATCGTTAATCACGTTTGTACCCTTGAATAGTCGGTCTTAGCAGGAAGCTGTTTTCCTACCCTATCAATATGTTACGCCCTTACTCGCTGTGAGCGATCAAGGTACCTTCCGGCTCACCCATCACCACTTTGCGCAGTGCGCCAGGTTTATTCATGTTGAACACACGAATCGGCATACCGTGGTCACGAGCCAATGTGAAGGCGGCGAGATCCATGACTTTCAGCTCTTGTTCCAGAACATCCTGATAACCTAGCTTATCATAAAGAACAGCTTCTGGGTTTTTAACTGGATCGTCGCTGTAAACACCGTCCACTTTTGTGGCTTTCAGCACAACATCAGCTTCAATTTCAATACCACGCAGACATGCCGCTGAATCTGTCGTAAAGAAAGGATTACCTGTACCGGCAGAGAAAATAACGACCCGGCCCTGGCGAAGCTGGCTGATAGCTTCTGCCCAGTTATAGCTGTCACAGACACCATTCAGCGGAATAGCTGACATTACTTTCGCGTTCACATAGGCACGGTGCAGCGCGTCACGCATGGCAAGGCCATTCATCACTGTCGCCAGCATACCCATGTGATCGCCCACAACTCGGTTCATACCCGCAGCAGCCAGACCTGCACCACGGAACAGATTACCACCACCGATAACCAGACCCACCTGTACGCCCAGTTCTACCAGTTCTTTAATTTCCTGAGCCATGCGGTCAAGCACATGTGCATCAATACCAAAACCTTCGTCGCCCTGCAGCGCTTCGCCACTCAGTTTCAGCAGGATCCGTTGATAAGTCGGTTTAGGATTCGTGGTCATTTATTGTACCTTCCAGGCTTACTATAGAGATATGGAGTTGTAAAAAGACCGCAGCCTTGGCCACGGTCTTCTATAAGCAATTTGCGAAAGATTAACCTTTCTGCGCCAGAGCAACTTCTTCAGCGAAGCTCAGGCCTTCTGCTTTCTCAATACCTTCACCTACTTCCAGGCGAATAAAGGTAGAAACAGAAGCGCCGTTTTCTTTCAGTACGTCACCGACAGATTTCTTAGGCTCCATGATGAAAGGCTGACCAGTCAGAGAGACTTCGCCAGTGAACTTCTTCATGCGGCCTTCAACCATCTTCTCAGCGATTTCCTGAGGCTTGCCTTCGTTCATGGCGATTTCAACCTGAACTTCACGTTCTTTAGCAACAACGTCAGCTGGTACGTCTTCTGGGTTCACGTACTCTGGGCGTGAAGCTGCAACGTGCATTGCAATGTGCTTCAGGGTTTCGTCTTCGCCGTTACCAGCAACAACAACACCGATACGGTCGCCGTGACGGTAAGAAGCCACTTTCTCACCTTCGATGTAAGCAACACGACGGATAGAGATGTTCTCACCAATTTTAGCAACCAGAGCAATACGCTTCTCTTCGAACTGAGCTTGCAGTTCAGCGATGTCAGTTTTGCCAGCCAGTGCAGCATCAGCGACTTCGTTGGCGAAAGCCAGGAAGTTGCCGTCTTTAGCAACGAAGTCAGTCTGGCAGTTCACTTCTACCAGAGCAGCCAGGCTGTCGTTGTTCTTGATGATGATAGAACCTTCAGCAGCGATGTTACCTGCTTTCTTAGCCGCTTTTGCAGCGCCGCTCTTACGCATGTTCTCGATGGCCAGCTCGATATCAGCATTTGCTTCAACCAGTGCTTTTTTACATTCCATCATACCTGCGCCAGTACGCTCACGCAGTTCTTTAACCAGGGCAGCTGTAACTGTTGCCATTGTTATATCCTCAGTTTTCAAATCTTGGTGTAAAAATCAGGGGCCTGTAAACGGCCCCTGTTAACCATACTTAGTTTACACAAGGTAACTTAAGATGCTCAAAGGAGCGACTGATTACTCAGCTTCTACGAAACCGTCTTGCTCAGCCTGAACAACGATGTCCTGGTTACGAGCTTCAGTAACAGTAGTTGCAACAGCACCTGTGTACAGCTGGATAGCACGGATTGCGTCATCGTTACCTGGGATAACGTAATCTACGCCGTCTGGGTTAGAGTTAGTATCTACGATAGAGAATACTGGGATACCCAGGTTGTTCGCTTCTTTGATAGCAATGTGCTCGTGATCAGCATCGATAACGAACATAGCGTCTGGCAGACCGCCCATGTTCTTGATACCGCCCAGAGATTTCTCCAGTTTTTCCATTTCACGAGTACGCATCAGCGCTTCTTTCTTAGTCAGCTTGTCGAAAGTACCATCGGTAGACTGAGTCTCCAGATCTTTCAGACGTTTGATTGACTGACGAACAGTTTTCCAGTTAGTCAGCATACCGCCCAACCAACGGTTGTTCACGTAGTACTGATCACAGCTGTTGGCCGCGTCTTTGATAGATTCGCTTGCAGCACGCTTAGTACCAACGAACAGGATTTTACCTTTGCGAGCAGCGATCTTGTTGATTTCTGCCAGCGCTTCGTTGAACATTGGTACAGTTTTTTCAAGGTTGATGATGTGTACACGGTTACGAGCACCGAAGATGAATGGCTTCATCTTAGGGTTCCAGTAACGGGTTTGGTGACCAAAGTGTACACCAGCCTTCAGCATGTCGCGCATTGATACAGTTGCCATTGAATATTCCTCAATTGGGGTTAGGCGTCCACATATCCCATGCTACCGACCCTTGACCTTTTAAGGTCGACTTACTCATAAGCCTTGGGCACCCCGGAGCACGTGTCGATATGTGTGAGTGATTAAATAAAATAATGTTTTCGCAATCTGACCTGCCGCACTGACTTTCGTCAACGCACAATATGCCAAATTACGGCGCGCTTTATACCATATTTAGACCACAAAAATCCAGTCAAAATCTTCTGTACAGACCAAAGTCAGTTTTCATCCTCCGCTCTCGCTGATACCATATAAAGTATAGAGACTGACAGAGCAGAGAAGTTTGCATGAGCATTAAGATCAAGACGGCTGAAGAAATTGAAAAGATGCGCGTTGCCGGCCAGTTGGCTGCCGACGTACTGGAAATGATTGAGCCGTATGTAAAACCTGGCGTATCCACTGAAGAACTGAACCGGATCTGTCATGAGTACATCACCGAAACCCAGGGTGCGATCCCGGCTCCGCTGAACTATCACGGTTTCCCTAAATCCATCTGTACCTCAATCAACCATGTGGTATGCCACGGCATTCCCAGTGAACAAGATGTATTGCAAGATGGCGATATCATCAACATTGATATCACGGTAATCAAAGATGGCTACCACGGCGATACCTCTAAAATGTTTGAAGTAGGCGAGGTCTCACTGGAAGACAAACGCCTGTGCCGTGTCGCGCAGGAAAGCCTTTACCAGGCCATTAAAAAAGTGAAGCCGGGCACCAAGCTGGGCGAGATTGGCACCACAATCCAGAAGTTTGTGAAAAACGGTAACAGCCGCTTCACCATTGTCAGAGACTACTGTGGCCACGGCATCGGTGATGAATTCCATGAAGAGCCGCAAGTGGTCCATTACAAAAACGCCGACCGCACTGTACTGAAAGCGGGTATGTGTTTCACCATCGAGCCAATGATCAATGCCGGTAAGTTCGGCTGCCTTCTCGATGATGAAGACGGCTGGACGGTTTACACTGTCGACGGCAAGAAATCGGCGCAATGGGAACACACGCTGCTGGTCACCGATAGCGGCTGTGAAATCCTGACCCTGCGTAAAGAAGAAAGCCTGCCACGGGTGATGAAAAACGCCTGATCCGCAGGTCAGTTCGACGATTACTGACCATTGACTCAAAGCCAGCACATTGCTGGCTTTTTTGTTGCTGTAATTCAGGCTAGAGTAAAGAGACGGCAGTTTTCCTCCCAGCCACCAGCAAAGGCTTGGAAACAAGACTTTATTGCCCGTCACTGATACCTCAACATGGCATGGACAGCAATGACACAGATTCAATCCGAACCCCACACCCCAACCAGCTGCGAAGACACTGCTCAGCTGCTTATCATGCTCAAAGAAGAGTTGGAGCAATTCAACGATCAGCAGCAGTTACTCTTCTCCCAGCATGTTCCTGTGACTGAGCTGGTCGAAGCCAGAGCGGGCTGTATAGACCGGCTGCTTCGCCATCTCTGGCCCCTGTTCGGACTCGATAAGCGCGGCGATCTCTCGCTGGTTGCGGTCGGCGGATACGGTCGCGGCGAGCTGCATCCCTTGTCTGACGTCGACATCCTGCTGCTCAGTACCATCCCGCTTGATAATCATACAGGAAAACAAATCAGTGAGTTTCTGACCTTACTGTGGGATCTCAAGCTGGAAGTGGGCCACAGCGTCCGTACCGTTGAAGAGTGTATCAATATCGGGCTGGAAGATTTAACCGTGGCCACCAATCTTCAGGAAGCCCGCCTGCTGTGCGGCAGTGAAGACAGCTTTCTGCAATTGCAGGATCAGGTCAATTCCGGCAAATTCTGGCCCAGCGAAGCCTTCTACCGTGCCAAAGTCGAAGAGCAGCGCATCCGCCATGCCCGCTATCACGACACCACCTATAACCTGGAACCGGATATCAAATCCAGCCCTGGCGGGCTGCGTGACATTCACACCTTAAGCTGGGTCGCCCGCCGGCATTTCGGCGCGACCAATCTGCTGGAGATGAGCCGCTTTGGTTTTCTGACCGATGCCGAGTACCGTGAACTGTATGAGTGCCAGGCCTCGTTGTGGCGTATCCGGTTTGCCCTGCATTGTGAGCTCAAACGCTACGACAACCGGCTGACCTTCGAGCATCAGGCTTCCGTCGCGCAAAAACTGGGCTATCAAGGGGAAGGCAACAAACCGGTCGAAATGATGATGAAAGAGTTCTACCGCACGCTCAGGCGTGTGGCCGAACTCAATAAAATGCTGCTGCAGCTGTTTGATCAGGCGATACTGAAAAACGGTGACGAGTTAGCCATCGTCGATCTGGACGACGATTTCCGCCTGGTCGGCAACCTCATCGAAGCCAGAAAGCCAGCCTTATTTCAGGCACGTCCGGAGACCATTCTCGACATGTTCCTGCATATCGCAGGTAATTCAGAGATAGAAGGCATTTCAGCCCCCACGCTGCGCCAGTTACGTACTGCCCGACGCCGTCTGAACCGTTTTTTAGTGGATATTCCTGAAGCACGCGAGAAATTCATGGAGCTGGTACGCCAGCCAAACGCCCTGAACAAAGCTTTTCACCTGATGCACCGCCACGGTGTGCTTGCCGCCTATCTCCCGCAATGGAGCCAGATAGTGGGGCAAATGCAGTTTGACCTGTTCCATGTTTACACCGTGGATGAGCACAGTGTCCGCCTGCTCAAACACATGAACAAATTCAGCGATCCGGCCAACCGGGAGGTTCACCCTATCTGCTGCGAAGTGTATCCGCGGATTCAGAAAAAAGAACTGCTGATACTGGCGGCAATTTTCCACGACATCGCCAAAGGCCGAGGCGGCGACCATTCCGAGCTGGGGGCAGACGACGCCTACCGGTTCTGCCTTGAACATGGCCTGTCGCGACCGGAAGCCAATCTGGTCACCTGGCTGGTCAAGAATCACCTGCTGATGTCAGTCACCGCCCAGCGCAGAGACATTTATGACCCGGATGTGATCACTGAGTTTGCCAAGACAGTGCGCGATGAAGAGCGGTTGGATTATCTGATTTGCCTGACAGTGGCAGATATCTGCGCCACCAATCAGGAGCTGTGGAACAGCTGGAAGCGCACCCTGCTGGCCGAACTGTATTACTCCAGCCAGAAAGCGCTACGTCGCGGCCTGGAAAACCCGCCTGATGTCCGCGAACGTATTCGCCACAACCAGCAAATGGCCTCTGCCCTGCTGCGCAGCCAAGGCTTCAGCCAGCGTGAAGTCGACGTGCTCTGGCAACGTTTTAAAGCCGACTATTTTCTGCGTCACACCCACCAGCAGATAGCCTGGCATGCCGAGGCGCTGCTGAAACATGAGAATCCGGATGTGCCGCTGATACTGATCAGCAAAAAGCCGACCCGTGGCGGTACTGAAGTGTTCGTTTACAGCCGCGACAAAGCCAAACTGTTTGCCATTGTTGTGGCCGAACTGGATAAGAAAAACCTCAGCGTTCATGATGCACAAATCATGACCAGTAAAGATGGCTACACCTTAGATACCTTCATGGTGCTGGATCCAAACGGTGATCCCCTGACGGACAACCGCCGCGCCACGGTCCGGGACGATCTTATCCATGCCCTGGACACCATGGTTTCGGTGCGGCGCAATAAGCGTCCGCCACGCAAGCTGCGCCATTTCAACGTCAAAACCCAGGTCGATTTTCTGCCCACCAAAACAGGCAAAAAGACCATGATGGAGCTGGTGGCACTGGACATGCCAGGGCTGCTGGCCCGGATAGGTTCAGTGTTTGCCGATCAGAATGTCAGTCTGCAGGCCGCCAAGATCACTACCATAGGGGAGCGAGCAGAAGACTTTTTCATTCTGGTCAATGAAGAGGGTCAGCAACTGAGCGCCGAGCAGGAATCGGCGCTCAAAACCGCACTGATTGAACGTATTGACGACGCGGCATAGTCAAACCAGTCAGCCCGTCAGCCAAACATGACGGGCTGTTGCGAATCCTTGACGCAGATTCTGCGCCGCGTGCAAGATTTACCCAGCATAAATTGCTAGAGTAGCAACAAACTGCCTCTATCAACGCCAGGTAATGCCACTTAGGTTCGCATTTGTTGTACTGAGCGCAGACGGTTTATTGACTGAAACAACACGAGGCCGCCATGTACCCCAACCTTACCAGCCTGGGCATCGAACACCCTGAGCGCATTGAAAGTTATAGTCTGCGCCAGGAAGCTGCGAATGACATTCTGAAAATCTACTTCGCCAAAGGAAAAGGAGAGATTTTTGCCAAAAGCATGAAGTTCAAATTCCAACGCCAGTCCAAGTCTGTCATCGTGAACAGCGGCAACCGTGAAGCCAAGGAAGTCTCGGAGATTAACCGCAAGCTGACTTTTGTCACCGACGAGTTAGACAAGATCACGAAAAAGCGTCACACCGATGTCGATATCAAGAAAAAAATTCTGGACGATTTACGCCATCTGGAACAGGTGGTCAGCCATAAAATTGCCGAGATCGAATCCGATCTGGCAAAACTGAAGTAACTAGTGGTAAATAATAAGTCAGAAATCGGGCACCTGCTGAGGTGCCCTTTTTAGATCTCGCTACCTGTGAGTCACCGGCATTACTGCACTTTTTTCATAAAGTCCTGCAGCCAGGGCAGCGCCGCTTCCGCCGGATCAAAATTGACGCAGGCATCAATATCCAGACGCGCAGTCACAGGCTTGGCCTGCAGCTCCTGAAGTAAGGCGTCAAACTGCCGTCCGCCGCCACAGTATCTGTCCTCACCGTAACTGGAATCGCCCATCGCTATCACGCCATAGTTGAGCGCCGGCATCAGTGGAAACTGATCATTCAGCGCCATATACAGCGGCAACAGATTTTCAGGGATCTCCCCCTGCCCTGTGGTGGAAGTAATCACCAGCGCGACCTGATCCCGGTAAGCAAGAAAATCGTCCAGACTGGGATCTGTGAACAGTTCCGCATCGTGGCCATTGGTTTTCAGCTCGCTGACGACTTCTTCTGCGACTTCCTCTGCCCCGCCAAACACAGAGCCCACAAATACACCAATAGTTGCCATCACAGTCACACCTCACTCCCTGTTTAAATTTCAATGACCTGAGATTACTCTGACCCTTGTACCGGCCAGATGCAAATTCCGAAACACAAATGCGCGATCCTGCAATCAAAAACGGTGATTTTATCCGTCCAGATAAGACAGCGGCCACTGGAAGGCCAGCATCACACCCTGCCAGCTCTGATCCACGGTTGCACGGATCGTTATCGGCAGACCGGTAACCGGATGGATAAATTCCAGCGCAGAGGCATGCAACATCAGCCGGTGACAGTCATAGTGCTCCCTGAACATGCGGTTATGCCGGCCATCACCATGGTTCACATCACCAATAATATGATGACTCAGATGATGCATGTGCCGGCGCAGCTGATGCTTGCGGCCGGTTTCCGGTTTCATTTCAACCAGGGTATAGCGGCTGGTTGCATAACGGCCGACAGGGATTGGGGTTTCCACTCTGGCGAGCGGACGATACGCTGTGACGGCCTCCTGCGGTGCTTTGTCCTGCAAGGTCCGCTTATCGCTCATCTTATCCAGCTCTTCTTTCAGCGGATAATCCAATACTGCGGCTTCTTTCACCCAGCCGCGTACCACAGCATGATAGGTTTTCTTCACCTCCCGGCCCGCAAATTTTGGCATCATTTCAGCGGCCATCTCGCTTGAGAGTGCAAATAACAGTACGCCTGAGGTCGGTTTATCGAGTCGGTGTAAGGGAAACACATGCTGCCCACCGAGCTGATCCCGCAGGGTCTGCATCACAAACCGGGTTTCGTGGCGATCAAGCCAGGAGCGGTGCACCAGCATACCGGCCGGTTTGTTAACGGCAACCAGATAGTCATCCTGATACAGGATCTCAAGTTCAGTATTTGGCGCTGTCATTGATTCGCCCCGCCCAGCCAGTGATCCAGTTCAGCAATCAACGGCAACACACCGGCCAGTTCAGGTTCCAGTTTGGCTGACTCTTCAGCATAGGGATAAATATTGAACTGAGTCGGCAACATCAGCCTTTCCTCGACCAGATGATACATACGGGGCAGAAAAATCCATTGCAGCCATTCTGCACATGTCAGCGTATCAATGGCGAATGGCTCAGTACTGGCCAGCGCTTCCTCACTGGGCGGGCTGTGCTGCCACAGTCCTTGCGCGCGTAACTGCTGTTCTAACCGTACCAGCAAACGGGTGGTTTTTTCGTAACAATCCAATGCTGTACTCCTGGATCAACATAACTAGCCTGATGGCTGAGGGTGAGCTCAGCCGGACAACTGGCGCGCAAGGATACCATCTTCACGCTCAACTCCCTATAATGCGCCAGCATAAGCCGTCAAACTCTAGGAGCCCTGTAGCATGCCCATGGATAAATTTCACACCCTGACCCAACTGTTGGACAATGCCGGATGCCAGTATAAGATTTTCGATCTGGGCCGCCGGGTCTGTGAAATCGAGCGAGCAACTTTCAAAGCGGTTGAAGATAACCGCCAACCTTATCCATGGCCGTTACAGCAGCATGCTCACCTGTCGATTTCCTTCTGGCAGCAGGGTAATCCGCCCTGGATCTGGTTTCTCAAGCTGCCGCTGGATGAGCGGGGCTTACTCAAACAGGCCGCAGTCGGCGATTTCATTAAGTATGTCATCGAAGCCATGGGCGCCACACTCAATGCAGTGCCAACAGACGAAGAGCAGGAGAAGCTGGCGGCCAACCCGTATACCTTCAAACCGAAAGACGACAAAATGGCGATCTTCCACGCCCATCTGCGTCAGCAACTGGCGTTGCCAGCCAGCCAGTATTACGAACATGCCCAGGTGTATCTCAGCGGTAAACTGGATTGGGCGCAATGGCAGGGCGTCGGCTTACAGGGGCTGGCCGATATCTGCGCCCGCATGAAGCAGGAAAATAACGCGACCTGCCTGCGCAAGGCGCTGCAGAATCTCCCCATGACGCCGCTGTACGCGCTGCTGGGTTGTCTGGAACACTGTGAGCTGCCAGCGGCGCTGTCTGAGCGTCTGGCGGAACGCATTCAAGGTGAGCTGACGGCACAGCAAACCGACATCTTCCTGTTGTCTGCCTTACTGCGTGCCATGTCAGGTGCCGAGACGGCTATGCTGAACCGGGCGCTTCAGGCCATACTGGCCAAACCTGAACTCTGCCACCCTGAAATGCTGGTCGCCATAGCCGGCCGGTGCTGGAAAGGCCTAGCTGACACTGACTCAGCCAGTCAGTTTTTACTGCGCCTGGCCCAGACTCAGGATCAGAATTTATTCAACCAGCTGTTTGCCGATCTCGTCATGCTGCCAGCACTGCGCGGCACTATGCTGCAGGTGCTGCACAGTTCAGCCAATGCCGAGCTGACCGAGGCCATTACCCGGTTGCAGCAAGCCACTCGCGGCCAATAACAAATGAAACGGAACTGAGAAGGAAATCCCACGGATGGATAATTTACTTGGCATACTGGCGATGGCCATACTGGGCTATCTGTTCTGGCAGCAAAGGCGCCAGAGCGAGCTGGCCCAGCAATTTATCACTCAACGCTGCCAGCAGTTAGGCTTGCAGTTGCTGAGTGTCGCCAGAGGCTCGCACCGCCTGAAAGATGATGCCGGCAACTGGAGCTGGCAAACCCTGTACTTGTTTGAGTTTTCAGCTGACGGTGCTGATGCCTATCAGGGATGCGCCACCTTCAAGGGGCTGCGTCCGGTACAGTTTTATGTGCCGCCGCACCATATGCCGGGCTGAACCGTTCCCGCGCCAATTTTTCTTTTTCCCGACACACAAAATAAAACGGGCGCAACTTACGTTGCGCCCTTAGGTCTTACTTGCAGCAATCCGGCTACACATAGGCTCCCTGCCTCATTCCTTTGATGCGCCGGAATCCGTCGGCGATTTTCCTTTAAACGCTCATCCTGAACGTGTCCGTTGATCTCCTGATCCGTTACTTCATCCTGAAATAACTCTCTTCGACCTTCCTGGCGGTGTCCCTGCTTTCGTTCTGAAAGTATCCCTGTCTCTTCCTGAGCAGTGTCACCCTGAACACTGCAGCCGGCATCCCGCCATGTCCTGAACCGTCCTTAGCGTGAAAGCTATCCTCGCCTTCACTATCATCCTTAACCGACCCTGCTCCCTGGCCGTTATCCTGTTCCGTGTGTCAATTCCTTCGACACTTCTAAGACTACGATAATTACGCGCCGGACACAGCACAGTCGTTGGTTTGCTCTTTCCCCTGCGCTCAGGCCACAAGGCGATAAAAACATAAGACAATGAATTGGTTGATATATTTTTAGATTTGTGCGCTGAAAGAGATCATAGAAAACGCATATTTCTCACGCTTTTGTGAGAGATCGCTTACAAGATAGCAGGCAAAATATGAAGCAGGATGACGCGTAATCAGCCGTCGCAACTCAGTACAGCCAATACAGGGTATGAGACAAGGGAGCAAAAATGAGCTGACGGTCGGAATGCCTGCTGTGGTACGCCCTGTTACCACATTCCAGACATAAAAGAATGGGCGCAACTTGCGTTGCGCCCTTAGGTCTTACCTGTAGCTTCCTACTACTATGGTGCTCCCTGCATCATTCCTTTGTATGCTGTATCCTTCAGCGCTTCCCTTGTTGAACTTCATCCTGAAGTGTCCTGGTCTCCTGACCCGTTACCCATCCCGGGTTAACTCTCAACAGCCATCCTGGCGGTGTCCCTGGCTTCTTCCTGAAGCATCATCCTTGTGTCATCCTGACGGCAAACATCCTGCTTGCACTGACTACATCCTGCAGTCTCCGAACTGTCCATGTCAGCCCTCATCCTGAGACCGTGTCTCATCCTGAGACCGCCAACTCCGTGGCTCATGTTCCTGTTCCGTGTCAGCTCCTTCCGACAGAGTTAAGATTACGCGATATCCCGATTCGAACAAGCGCACATTGAATGTCAGTTATCACGCCACATTTAGCCCGGCACGACAAAATCAACATAAACACATGATAATAAACAATTATCTATATCCATTTAGGCTAACTGCCATAGCAAGACTTCAGTATGTCTTACATGCTTGTAAGCGATCTCTCACAAACCACAGAGACGAATTGACGACTATTCCCCACTATACTTATGACAAACACCAGTAGGGGAATAGCAAGATGGAAACATTCAGCCACGACTTACACAGTTTATTCAATCAGTTAGGAATGAATTCGTCCAAGGAATCGATAGAAGGCTTCATTCGCGACCATAATCTCAAACAAGACGAAACCCTCGCTCAGGCTGATTTCTGGCAACCCGCCCAGCGCCGTTTTCTCAAAGAATCGATTGCTGAAGATGCCGATTGGTGCGAAGTGATTGATCAATTAGACGCTTTGCTACGAAAATAAGTGAACCCGAGCCACTCTTTCAGGAAGAAATATGTCATCTGCCATTACCGATGCGCTGGAGCGCGCCATATCAACACTCATCGCGGAAGGTAAAGAGCCCAGTGTCGCACTGGTGAAAGCCCGCCTGCGTGAGCCTTTACCTATGCCTGTGATCATTCAGGCGCTTAAAAGCTGGAAACAGCATGCCAAAGTACCAGACATTAAAGCCAGCCAGGCAGCACCGGCCAGCGACAGCGAACGACTGGCTGCCCTGGAGCAACAAGTCGCCAGCCTGACAGCACGCCTTGTCGCCCTGGAGCAGACCCAGCAAGATAAATAACCGGTCTTGTTAAGTGCAGTCACCGCCCGTTGCTTTGTGGTAACGGGCGGTGACTGCGTCGAACGGCGCATGCCGACCAACGGGGTTGAGCTACTGATAATCCCAGGACAGGTTGGACACCAGCCGGCACGGATCGCATTTGAAATGGAAAATACCGTGGATCGGCTCATCCACCCGCCAGGCTTGTCCGCATTTAGGGCAAGGACGATCAGCCTCATCGACCAGACTGACCCCACCCACCCGGTACTGATAATAATAGGTGGGCACTTTGGTCAGAAATTCAATCCTGCCGCGTAAATCCCAGCCACGGCGGAACAAATCACTGTCGGCATCGCGGATTTCATGCAGGGCCGCATGTTCAGCTTTACAGCCTCCGGCCATCTGAATTTCATCACAGGCTTGCCATTCGGTCTGCCATTTGACCAAGGCTTTATGATCACCGTTAAAGGTTGCCGGTATCCGGTACAAAGGGATAGGCAATAAGCTGTCGCCGCTGCGCAGCGGGGAGCAGGTGTGCACATAAGTGGTATACAGCACCTGCCAGCCCGGTGCTTCTTCGGCCGTCGCTTCCGAATTGATATCACGCCCCAAGACTTTAATTTTCGGGGCCAGCAAACTGGCTTGTGTCAGCCTGTTGATACCCGCTTTGACCTGCGGACTGTGAAACTGGCTGTGCAGGCTGGTTTTCTCCGGACAGACAGCCCGCACTTTAAACACGGCTTCATCCATCACGACAGGGAACTCCCGCCCCAGCACCTGGCCGTTATAGCGCAGCGCATCCATCAGGCCATTGATCGCCTGCTCCACCGCAGCGACAGTGGTGTTGTCAAAGCATTCAAACTGTAGCTCAACGACATACATGGCTTAACTCACCTTCACAACGGGCTCAAGCTGGCGGATAAAGGTCTCGACATCGTACGCCAGCACCTCCCGGTCGGATTTGCCCAGCGTCTCGAGAATAACGTTACCGGTCAGATTACAGATAGCAATTACCTGATCTTCTGCATCCATCACCCCGATAAAGACAGTCGGCTTGAGCTTCAGCCGGCGCTGAGTCACCAGGTGACCCAGGATGTTTTCCTGCAGCCGTTGATGATCCGACTCACTAAACACCTGCAGCAGGTCAAATTCCAGCGCCTTGAAACGGGCCGCCATATCGCCACTGAAAAAGCTGCCGTAAAACGCCGTAATATCCGGATGCAGACGAAGTTCAATGCCTGTCTCAACCGCATCAAAACGGCCAGCAGGCTCACGCGCGACCGGCTGCCAGCTTACGGTATCGCCATTATCCGTTTCAATACAAGGAGATGTGAGGCCAATCAGATCGCTGCTGCAGGGCAGACAGGCGCGCTCATCGTGCCACACTTTAATAAAACGGGAAGAAAATTCAGCCAATGCGGCCGTTACAGGATGATTCATTCGCAACCTCAAGCAAGATTCAGTAAACTTTGCCTATTCTAATCCAAGTGTGTGTGTCCAGGACAATATGAGCAAATACAAAGACGCGAAAGAACTAGCCGGTTTAACTCTTGGCCAAAAAAGCGAATACAAAGATCAGTACGATCCCACTCTGCTGCAGGCCGTGCCGCGTAAGCTAAATCGTGATGATCTGTCGCTGAGCGACGACCTGCCATTCACCGGGTATGACATCTGGACCCTGTACGAGTTGTCCTGGCTCAACAGCAAAGGACTGCCTCAGGTGGCTATCGGTGAAGTGCGTCTGCCCGCCAGCAGCCCTAATCTGATTGAATCCAAGTCTTTCAAACTCTTCCTGAACAGCCTGAACAATACCCGTTTCGGCAGTTGGCAGGAAGTGGCAGATATTCTGCAGAAAGATTTATCCGCCTGCGCCGGGATGGATGTGGACGTGACTATCCAGCCGCTGAGTGACTTTACCGATCAGCCTATCGTGGATTTTGCCGGTGAATGCATTGATGAGCAGGATATTGAGATTACCAGTTTCGACTTTGAACCTGAGCTGCTGAACAATGCCGCCAGTGGTGAGGAAGTAGAGGAAGTGCTGCACAGCCATCTGCTGAAATCTAATTGCCTGATCACCAGCCAGCCAGACTGGGGCAGCGTGCGAATTGCCTATAAAGGCAAGCGGATAGATCGTGAAAAACTGCTGCGCTACCTGGTGTCTTTCCGCAATCACAATGAGTTCCACGAACAATGTGTTGAGCGGATCTTCATGGATCTGATGCGTTTTTGCCAGCCGGAGCGACTGACTGTTTACGCCCGCTACACCCGCCGTGGCGGTCTGGATATTAACCCTTACCGCACCAATCAGGGCAAGACGCCAAGCAACAACGATCGCATGGCACGCCAGTAAAGGCTCGCCCACTTAGCAGTCAAGTCCGGCAAATCGCTTTACTTTGCTGGACTTGACGTCCTGAGCCAGTAATATGAGGGCCGTGTTTCCTGATGGATAAGTGCGCTATGAACTGTCGTTACTGGCTCTTCAGCATCCTGCTTTTGTTTCTCACCGCCCTGCCGGCCCAGGCGAAGATTTATGCCACCCCTATTCTGGCCGATGCCGATCTCCTGTTGGAAACCAGCCCGGAAAAAGCACTGGAGATCACCGAACGCTACCTGAACCAACGTCGCCTCAGTGTGCCTGTCGACAGCTCTCGCGTTCATGTTAATGAAGAAACTGACCATTCTATCCGCACCCCGCTGAGCACCATCAATGCGCTGCAAATAAAAGCCAGAGCGCAGTCTTTGTTAAATGCGCAAAGCGACGCCATTCACACCATCAACGAAGCCGAAACACTGGCGATTGAAAACGCGTTCAGCTATACGCTGCTCGAAACCCAGCTCATTCATGCCAATATTCTATGGCACGGGATGGGCGAGGCCTCCTCAGCGGCGGCTCGACTGGATAAAATCGATCAGGTCATCGCCGGTGATGAGAAACTGCAACGCAGCGAACAAATCAAGATTCTGCAGTATCAGTTGCTGATGCTCCGTGCCGATATGGAATCCACCCTTGGCGATGAAAGACAGGCAGAGAAAATGTACATCCGTGCCAAGCGTGACCTGTCTGAGCTTGATAATAGCAAAGAGGAAATCAACTTCCTGCTTAATCACGGGATGCATTATTTACGGCACCAGCACTATGATCTGGCGCTGGATCGTTTGCTGAGCGGCTACTGGCTGGCGCAGGAAAAAGACGATCACGGCAAAATGGCGATCGCCAACCTGGAACTGGCCACGCTTTACGAAGAGCGCAAAGTCTTTGACAAGGCACTGGAACACGCGACGCAGGCAGGAGAGTTTTTCGAGCACTTCAATCGCACCATCCCCCTGGCCCGCACTCTGGCCCTGATAGCCAATATTTACGAACAGCAGGGCCGGTATAACCTTGCGCTGGTGCATTACTTCAATGCTTTAGATCAGGAAAACCAGCTGCGCTTACCCACCCGCTCCTCCAAGCTGCGCCTGAGTATTGCCCGCGTTTATCTCAAACTCTATAACTACCCGAAAACCGAACAATACCTGCACCATGCCCGCCAGCTGGCGCAGGAAAGCGATGATGAAATCACTCTGATCAAGTCACAGCTGCTCCAGGGACAGCTTGAGCTGGCAGAAGATAAAACCGCGCAGGCAATCTCGACCATTCAGGCGGCACTGCTGGCGGCCAGCCGTTTGCCCAAAGCACAGCCGGCTCTGCAAATGCAGGGAGAAATCAGCCTGTCGGCCGCATTTGAGAAGCAGAAAGACTATTACAACGCCCTGCTGAGCCAACGCCGCTATGAGCAGTTGTATGCCTCTTTGCAGGAAAATCAGGTGAAAAGTAATGCCGAAGTGTTCCGCCAGCAACAGCGTATGATGGCGCGGGCGCTGCAGTTAGAAGAACTTGAACGACAGCAATTCACCCAGGAAAAAGCCCTTTATCAGCAAAAGAACATCACCACAGTACTATTGATCGGCCTGTTGCTGGCCCTGCTGGTGCTCTGGTATCGTCACCGCTCCGCATGCCGCTGGCGGGAGCGCCTGGCGCTGCTGCGGGATGAATTCTACACCCACCCCCGCAGTGGCCTGCGCAACCTGAGAATGCTCAATGCCAGACTCTCCAGCTCGCTGCAGCAGAGCAGTGCGCATTTCGAGCAGTGGCACCTGGGGGAGATCATTAACGAACCCCTGAGCGACCGGTTACGCTTTGCCCTGTTTGAAGTCCCACTACTCAAACATGTCTATCTTGAACATGGCTACCAGCAGGGACTGGAGCTGGAGCGCCAGTTTGGTGATTACCTCAAAGCCCAGATTTGCGAACCGGCCCGCCTGTACCATTTTTCCGATGCCATGTTCCTGTACATAGAGCCAAACTCACGCCTTGAAAGTGCGCCTCAGCAGCTGGCAGATTCCATCAAACAACTGGTGGACACTTTCATGAACGACAGGCAGCTCGACAGCCGGGTACGCATAGGAATGGCCGAGTACCCTTTTCTGCCACGGGCCTGTACCGCCATCAATGATCAGGAACTGATCGACATTCTGCTGATGGCCACCCATGCCGCCCGTCAGATAAGCAAAACCGAAACCGGCAGCCAATGGGTGCACCTGAGTGCCATCGAAGCAGCCCCGGCCGCCAGTTTCGCCGGCGAGAATATCCGTCGCGCTTGCATACTGGCGATGGACAAAGGTTTGGTCAGGGTGCAGACCTCTTCCCATCAGGAATATGACTGGCGCCGGCACCTCTGAGGAAAAAACGCTCAGTATTTCCGCTGTTTAGAGCTACAAAGATCACGAAATAGCATAAAAAGCACGCGAGCGTTTGTGTCTGGGAAAACAAGCCGTTAATAATGTTCAACTCATCAGAACATTTTTGCTAACATCCGAGCTTGCACAGCGCCTGGCGCTGGGTGTAATGGATGTTTAGATAAGGTAATTATTAGTCGACGTGACTGCGAAATATAATGCAGCTTCTGATGTGAGTGAATTGAAGCTGCGTTTGGATCAGGCTCAATTGTCATACCGCGATGTGTCATTAAAATCGCGTCGTGAAATCGTTATTCTAAAACGCCTGATTGCCCGTATGTCTGTTGCCTGTAAAGGTTTGGATAGCGAGCTCGACAAACGGCTTGATACCCTGCGTACCGATCTGGAACAAAACAAAGATATCAGTAAGATTGTGCCACATCTGGCCCAGGTCGAACGGTTATTGCTCCGGCAAACCTCAACCCATTCAACCATGGAACGCCTGTCTGATCTGATCCGGCAAAGCTCTGAAAGCCTGAAACGCATCCCTGCCCTGCCGGTTCAGCTCAAACGCGACATCCATGATCTTCTGTCCCAGGCACCTGACTCACTGCACCACAGCCACCAGCAAATCACCCAATTGTTCGGTCTGTATGATCGCGCCCTGAAACTCCTGACTGTGCCTGTCAGCATCGAACGTGAATCACGCTCAAAAGACAACGATTTACAGCATAAGCTGTGCAATGAGCTGCAACAGATCATCACAGAGCTGGATGCCGAGGGTGAATCCGGCGACCAGTTGCTGGCCATACGGCACCAATTGCTCGCCGGTGTCGAGCCCATTTCACTGGTCGAGCTATGCCTGGATGTGTTGCGGTTGGCGCTGGACAGTTTTATTCACGAACGTCGCCATTCGCAAAAATTTCTTGATGTCATCAGCGGCGATCTGGCAGCACTGGAACAAACGACGCGCCAGACCGCCGATCAGGGGCAAGCGCTGTACAAGCACCGTTCTGAACTGACTGCCGAGCTTGGGCAACTGTCTGACCGCTTCCACCACGCGCTGCAGCAGTACACCAACCTGGAAAGCTGGCGCGGTGCCGCACATTCGCTCGATACCTCACTCAGACAACTGGTCGAGCGCCAGCGCTCGCTTGAAAACCGTGAACAGGCGTTGCTGGAGCAACTGCATTATCACCAGAATCGTGCCGAGCACCTCTATCAGCAAACGCAGAACCAGCATCGCCAGATTGAAGATCTGCAACGCCGGATATTCCTTGACCCGCTGACCCGTGTTTACAACCGGGCGGCTTTTCATGACCGGCTGGAGCACGAATACCGCCGCTGGATTCGCTATCAGCACCCGCTGTGCCTGGCCATTGTCAATATCGATCATTTCGGGGATCTCAATGACAACTATGGTTTCCAGGCTGGCGACAAAGTGCTGAAGATTATCGCCCGTACTGTGCACCAGCATCTCAGAGATACCGACTTTATCGCCCGGGTCGGCAATGACGAGTTCATGCTTATCCTGCCTGATATCGCCGAAGATGAACGTCATCGACGGCTGTCCGGTATTCGTGAAGCCATCTTGCAGCTCCCCTTCCGGTTCAGGGAAAAGAACGTCACCATTTCGGCCTCAATAGGCGCGACGCTCTTTGATGACACAGATACCCCGGGCAAGGTGATCGAGCGGGGACAAAAGGCTCTGAGCAGCGCGAAACATGCTGGCCGCAACCATCTGATTTGGATCGCTTAATCACTGATTACTCACTCAGCTGCTGGCAAATCCAGGCTCTAACCCACTGCTACACAAACTCTTTTTTTTTCTTTCTGCCCTAGTCAAACCCTGTAACCCTGTGTATGTTCAATAGTACGGGTCAGGAAAATGCCCGCTATTTCCATCCGCGGTCGATCCTTTATCCGCCAGGAAAATCGCTTACATACAGAAGCATCAGCCTCTGTATTCGTCTCCAGGGAGGTAAGCATGATTACACACATCAGTCCGGTTGGTGCGATGACACTGCTGTCGCAGCTCGAAGTTGACAGTCTGAAGGCCACAGCGGCCAGCGACCTGTATCGCCTGTACCGCAACTGTTCACTGGCTGTACTTAATTCAGGCAGTAACAGTGACGATTCCAACGCACTGCTGGAACTCAATAAGTCATTTGATATCAATGTACTGAGAAGAGAACGCGGGATAAAACTCGAACTCAAAGACCCACCCGAGCACGCCTTTGTCGACGGTAAAATTATTCGCGGTATTCAGGAGCACCTGTTTGCCGTGCTGAGGGACATTATTTACGTCAACGTACACGTTAACCAGCGCAACGATCTAAACCTGACCAGTGCACCACACATCACCAATTTCATCTTCAGTATTCTGCGTAACGCCCAGACAGTCCGCTCAAGGGAAGATCCCAATATCGTGGTCTGCTGGGGGGGGCACTCCATTAACCCGGAAGAATATCAATACACCCGGGATGTCGGCCACCAGTTAGGATTACGTGAGATGAATATCTGCACCGGCTGCGGGCCCGGTGCCATGGAAGGGCCAATGAAAGGGGCCGCCATCGGCCATGCCCAGCAAAGATACGGTAAAAGCCGTTTTATCGGCCTGACCGAACCGTCCATCATTGCCGCCGAGCCACCTAACCCTATCGTCAATGAGCTGGTGATCATGCCAGATATTGAAAAACGGCTGGAAGCCTTTGTCCGTGTGGGTCACGGCATCATTATCTTCCCCGGAGGAGCCGGTACCGCCGAGGAGCTGCTGTACATCATAGGTATTCTGATGCACCCGGAAAATCAGGATCAACCTTTGCCTGTAGTGCTCACCGGTCCGAAAAGCAGTGAGCCGTATTTCCGCACCCTGGACAGCTTTGTGCGCGATACCTTAGGTGCAGAAGCAACCAAACATTATCAGATAGTCATTGATGACCCGGCGAAAGTGGCCCGCATCATGAAAGCGGCCATGCCGCAAACCAAAGAATACCGTCAGGAAACCGGGGACGCGTATTGTTACAACTGGTCGTTGAAAATCCCACCGGAATTTCAACTGCCCTTTGAACCCAACCACGATGCCATGGGCAGTCTGGATTTGCACTTCAACCAGCGGCCGGAACAGCTTGCCGCGAATCTACGCCGTGCTTTTTCCGGTATTGTCGCCGGCAACGTCAAAGAAGAAGGGATCAAGGAAATTGAACGCAATGGCCCCTTTCTGATCAACGGCGATCCATCCCTGATGAAGCGCATGGATAAGCTGCTCAAAAATTTCGTCGCTCAGCGACGTATGAAACTGCCGGGCAGCGAATATATTCCCTGCTACCGGATCCTCACTCACCCCGACATGGTGAAATAATTTGCCATGCAACGTAGAATACAGGGCCAGCAGGCCCTGTTTTACTATTGTTGATATATATGTCCATACACTTAGTCGTCATTGATGCCCTCAACCTGATCCGCCGTGTGCATGCCGCCCAGCCGGGCGAGCCCGATATCGCCAGCACCAGTAAGGTGTGCTGCCAGGCGCTGAGTAAAATCATTGCTATCAGCCAGCCAACCCATATCGTGGCGGTGTTTGACCATCATGGCGATGACAGAGGCTGGCGGGCGGAGTTGCTGCCCAATTACAAAGAAGGGCGCAAACCTATGCCGCCGGAACTGCAGACAGGGATGGATCAGATACAGGATGACTTCATGGCGCTGGGCGTCGACTCACTGCTGTCTGACGGCGATGAAGCCGATGATCTGATTGCCACCCTGGCGCTCAAAGTGGCAGACCATGGCGGCAAGGTCACTATAGTGTCAACCGACAAAGGCTACTGCCAGCTGCTGCGACCGACTGTAATGATCCGTGATTACTTCCAGCAGCGGTGGCTTGACAGCCCGTTCATTGCAAAAGAGTTCGGGGTCCGTCCTGAGCAGTTGCCCGATTACTGGGGACTGGCGGGGATCAGCTCAAGCAAAATTCCGGGCGTACCGGGAATCGGCCCTAAAGCAGCGTGTGAATTGTTACAACTTTATCCGGATCTCGACAGCATTTTGTCCGCGGACAATCTCCCGGAGAAATGGCGCAAGAAAATCGCACCCAATAAAGACAGCGCAAGAGCCAGTAAAGCGGTCGCCAGGCTGAAAACCGATCTAGAGCTTGGCTTTAATTTGCAGGATATCCGATTTCAGCTGGCGGGCTGAGCAGCCCGCCAGCTACCAGATCAATTAGTGAGGATGACGGTTGTCCAGACTCTGGATATGTACCGTGATTTCTTCACGGTCATGGTACAGGTGTTTGGCCTGCAGGCGGAATTTCATGCCATTCTGAATCAGAAAGACTTTCAGATTTTCAATATCCTGCAGTACTTCCTCATAACGGCCTTTCATGGGCAGTTTCAGGTTGAAGATGGTTTCTTTTGCCCAGCCTTTAATCAGCCACTGCCCCACCAAATGCGCGACCCGGGCAGGCTTTTCAACCATGTCACACACCAGCCAGGTGACATTCTTACGTGGCGGCTCAAACTTGAAGCCATCCACCATGTGATGCTTCACCTGTCCCGTATCCATCAGACTCTGGGCCATTTGCCCGTTATCAATAGCATGCACAAACATGGAACGCTTCACCAGCTGATAGGTCCAGCCCCCAGGGCAAGCCCCGAGATCCACGCCCCACATGCCAGAGGCCAGTCGTTCGTCCCACTCTTCGCGCGGAATAAAGACATGAAATGCCTCTTCCAGCTTGAGCGTAGAACGGCTTGGGGCATCCGCCGGGAACTTCAGCCGCGGGATTCCCATGAAAAATGGCGAATTGTTATTGGTGTAGGAATAGCCGATAAAACAGCAGCCCGGTGCAGTAAAGCACAAGTGCAGCACCGGCTTCTTCGGGTTATCTTTCGCGTACAAAGCCCCCTGCTTACGAAATGCCTGGCGCAATGGCACAGTAAACTTGCGACAAAACTTCAACAGTTCTTTGGCTTCGTTGGTATCTGGGGTTTCAACCCGCAGATCGCCACAACGCGGCAATGCTTCCGCCTCAGCCAGAATAGGGCTGATACGATCATCGGTCGGTAAATCTTCCAGACGTGCTGTCACTACCAGCATCTGACGGGCAAAAATCAGTTCCGAAAACGGCTGTAGTTGCACGAACTTATCAGCATCCCCTGCCTGATAAAATTCAAACAGTACATAACCGGTATTTTTCTTCGCACGCGGAAAGCCAAACAATTCGAGTTTATTGGCTTTATCCTGCACCTCTCCGGCACATTCGTTTTCAAATCCCTGACGGCAGTACAACAGAACCTGATTCACCACGAGTCCTCACGCAGAACGCCAGGCCGCCACAGCAAGTGACAACCAGGCTAGAATAAAACACAGTCCCCCCAGTGGTGTTACGGGACCAAGCCACTTCATCCCCGTTAATGCCAGCAGATAAAGGCTGCCACTGAACAGACAGATCCCCACTGCAAATAACAGGGCCGCGTATGATAGCGCTTTTGCAGAAAAATTGCGTGCCCAAATGCCGCAGCCCAACAATGCCAGGCTGTGCCAGAGCTGATAATCCACGCCTGTCTTAAAAACATCCAGTAAATGCGGGCTAAGGTGCACTTTCAGTCCGTGGGCGGCAAAGGCCCCTAAACCTACCCCAATGGCACCGCTGATCGCGGCGAAAAGAATCATACTCCGGCTCTGCATTCACTCTGTCCTTCTGTGGTTTGTATTCATGGAATGATTTCAGTCTGATACGCACTGGCGAATAAACCGGGCTAACACATCGACAGCCTGCGCCAGGTTACCGGCTTCACTAAAGCCCGAGGCTTTGCGCGGCTTGAAACTGTGGTCTCCGTCCGGCAGAAAAGACAGCGTCACTGTGTCGGCATAGCTCCACCCTTCCACCTCACTGCGGATACCAAAGGTATCGCGCTCGCCCTGCAGAATCAGGGTCGGGACAGCGATTGTTTTCAGATGATCGCCGCGAAAATTCTCCGGTTTGCCCGGCGGATGAAACGGGAACCCCAGACAAGCGACGCCGCAGACCTTGTCCTGACAGTTATGGACATCCGATGTCGATTCGGCAGCTTCCGTCACCATCAGGCTGGCCATGCGGCCGCCCATAGATTTGCCGCCGATCACCAGCGGCCCTTGCTGACTGAAATGTTCAATATGGCGCTGAAAATCCACCAGCAGCTTTGGCTGCCGGTCTGGAGGACGCTTTTTGCCGTCTTCCCGCCGTTTCACCATATAGGGAAAATCAAAACGCACCACGCGAATCCCTTCGGCAGCCAGCCCTTGGGCAACCGCCGTCATAAACGCGTGATCCATCCCGGCACCGGCGCCGTGGGCAAACAGAAAGGTGGCAGCGAACTGGCCGTTTTCTGGTGTTGTTATCAGATATTCCACTGATTTCCTCTCATATTCGATTGGCAGACTGAACCTGGGTTACTGGCCCACCCTGATTGTTAATCACTCATCGGCCGGTGCAGAACCAGCAACACAAAATCAGAGTAACGCTGGTGGGATCAAGCCATGACCTCGGCCTGATATTCAGGCTGAGGGAGCGGCCCCTCTTCCTGTTCTTTACGGGCTTTCTCCAGCACCCAGTCACGGAAGATCTGAATCCGGCCGGTTTCGGCCTGCTTTTCCTGACACACCAGATAGAAGGCATTTTTACTCAGCAAAGCCTCATCAAACGGACAGACTAGTCGGCCGGCTTCCAGCTCAGGTTGCGCCAATACATTGTTGGCCAGTGCAATTCCCTGACTGTGGATAGCGGCCTGCAACACCATGGTAGAGTGACTGAAAATCGGCCCCTGGTTGACATTGGCGCCCGGAATATTGAACTCACGCATGTAGTTTTTCCACTCCTTACGCGAGCCGTCATGTAACAGGGTGTGCTTTTGCAGATCAGCCAGGGTGTCGAGCGGCTTAGGGCCACTGAGCAGCATAGGGGAGCAAACGGGCAGCAGAAATTCCTGATACAGCCGGTCACAGCGCAGTCCAGGCCAGTTGCCACGACCATAATAAATCGCTACATCCACGTCATCTGTCAGAGAGCCTTCATCCAGATCAACCGCTTTGATTCTGACATCCACATCAGGATGCAGCTGATTAAAGTCACTCAGTCTGGGCACCAGCCACTGGATGGCAAAACTGGGAGATAAACTAATGGTCAGCGCCCCTTTTGAACCCCGTTCCAACACTTTGTCGGTGGCATCTGAGATGGCACTGAAGATATCTTTCAGATCGAGAAAATACCCTTGTCCCTCTTCGGTCAGCAACAAGGAACGGTTACGCCGGCGAAACAGTTTCAGGCCCAGAAATTCCTCCAACGCTTTAATCTGGTGGCTGACTGCGGCCTGAGTAACAAACAGCTCCTCTGCCGCTCGGGTAAAACTCAGGTGCCGGGCGGCAGCCTCAAATACTTTCAGCGAATTAAGTGGTGGGAGTCGTCTTGACATAATGTCCTGCCATACTGGTTGCATTAGTTTTTTTTATCCAGGTCATTATAAATTGTCGATTGTTCAAGTACCACATAAACCCTAAGATTGGCGCCGCAATCTCAAGGGTAAAACGCTGTAATTTTGCTTAATCGCAGAATTGTTTATCAGCTTTTGTTACCTCTTAGATTGCAATGTTGTGTTTGCATATTGCCCGGTCTCTTCTGGGCGGGTAGCCGGAGTGCTACCGATTTACTTCCTGTTTTTTGACCTGTCTGTCAAAACTTTTTTATGGCACTGCGCCCCAACGCGGTGCCATTTTTTTAGATAATCCCCCTGCACCCCTTGCCTCAGTGACGGATAATAAGGAAGATCGTCCCATACACCAGACAATGAGCCCAGTATGACCATCCCATTTGACATTCAGGCGATCCGTTCGCAGTTTCCGGCATTACATGATGCGCAGCACCCGATCACTTTCCTCGACAGTGCTGCGACCACGCAAAAGCCGCTGGCCATGATTCAGTCTCTTGACAGCTTTTACCGGCAACACAGTGCTAATGTGCACCGGGGAAGTCATCAGCTGACAGCGGGTCTGACGCAGCGTTTCGAACAAGCCAGAGAGACGGTGCGCCAGCTTATTCACGCCAGCAGCCCGAAAGAAATCATCTGGGCCCGCGGGGCCACTGAGGCTCTCAACCTGATCGCACAATCCTGGGCGCGCAGCACCCTGCAGCCGGGAGACGAGATTCTGGTCAGCGAACTGGAGCACCACGCCAACATAGTGCCCTGGCAGATGGTTGCCGAACAGACAGGCGCAACTGTGGTGAAAATCCCGATGAAGCCCGACTGCACCCTGGATATGGATGCCTTTCATCAGCTGCTCGGTGCCAAAACCCGCATTGTCGCGGTTGCGCACATCACCAATGTCACCGGCACCCGGAATCCGATTGAAACCATAATCACCGCAGCGCACGCCCACGGCGCCATTGTCGTGATTGATGGTGCGCAGGGCATCGTGCATGAAACTGTTGATGTACAGGCGCTGGATGCCGATTTCTATGTTTTTTCAGGCCATAAGCTGTTCGGCCCTTCCGGCATTGGTGTGCTCTATGGCAAACAGGCGTTGCTTGAAGCCATGCCGCCCTGGCACGGCGGCGGCAAGATGGTCGAAAAAGTGTCCTTCGAAGGTACTCACTACACCGGACTACCGGGCAAGTTTGAAGCCGGTACACCAAACATTTCCAGCACAATCGCGCTGGCAGAGAGTATTCACTGGCTCAACAGCATTGATCGTCAGGGTGCCGAGTGCCATATTCACGCGCTCCGCCAAAAAGCACTGGATGGAATCCAGGACATCGACGGCTTGCGGATTGTCGGCCTGCAAGCTGACGCCAGCCTGTTTTCGTTTGTGGTTGACGGCATTCACCATCAGGATATCGCGACCCTGCTCGATGAACAGGGCGTGACACTGCGTGCCGGCAATCACTGCGCCCACCCAATGCTGGATGCACTCGGACTGACAGGCACCCTGCGGGTTTCTCTGGCCCTCTATAATACTGAAGAAGATATTGAGCGTTTTGTGGCTGCGCTGCACAAAGCCTGTGATTTGTTGTAACCAAAGAGAGAGAGCATGACCTCAGTTCCATTCCCTTCGCACCCGTTTGGCACCACGATTTCTGCTGAAGATATTCTGGAGAAAATGGCTCAGACCAAAGGCTGGGAAGACAAATACCGCCATGTGATTCAGTTTGGCAAGCAATTGCCCGCCCTACCGGAGACGCTGAAAAACGAGGAAGTGAAAATCAGTGGTTGTGAAAGCCAGGTGTGGCTGGTTCAGCGCTGTGACAACGGTCATTACCATTTCGCCGCCGATTCCGACGCCAGAATTGTCAAAGGGCTGATTTGCCTGGTGCTGGCCGCCTACGAGGGGAAAACTGCGGAGCAGATTCTGGTGTTTGACATCGACGGGTATTTCGAACAGCTGGGATTACTGGCGCACTTGAGCCCATCACGCAGTAACGGGCTGAAAGCTATTGTCGACGCCATTATCACTAATGTGAGCCGCTAAAACACGGCTCACGCAGCAGTGGCTGTTAACGGTGTTTTTCAATCAGTTTTTGCAAAATGCGGGATACTGCCACAAAACCGAAGGTCGCGGTGACCATAGTTGCCGCGCCAAACCCGGTTGCACAATCCATACGTTTCGGGCCTTCCGCCGTCGCTTTGGCCTCACAGACACTGCCGTCAGCCTGAGGGTACTTGAGCTGCTCGGTTGAGAACACACAGTCAATACCAAATTTGCGCGCCGGATTTTTGCTGAAGTTGTAAAAGCGGCGCAGCATATTGCGGATTTTCGCCGCCAGCGGATCCTGAATGGTTTTGGCCAGATCAGCGATCTGAATCTGGGTCGGATCAATCTGGCCGCCCGCACCACCTGTGGTGATCACCTTGATTTTATTTCGCTTGCAGAACGCCAGCAACGCCGCTTTAGGCTTCACACTGTCAATCGCATCCAGCACATAATCAAACTGACTACCTATGTACTCGGGGATGTTTTCCGGGGAAATAAAATCGTCAATCAGGTTCACTTTACAGTCCGGATTGATTAACGCGATCCGCTCTGCCATCACCTCAATTTTACTGCGGCCTACCGTCCCCGACATGGCATGGATCTGACGGTTAATATTAGTCACACAGACATCATCCATGTCGATCAGCGTCAGCTGACCGATACCGGATCGGGCCAGGGCTTCGGCAGCCCAGGAACCGACACCGCCGATACCAATCACACAGACATGAGCAGCCCTCAGGATCTCAACCTCCTGATGACCATACAAACGGCGGGTGCCGCCAAAACGCTGGTTATAATTGTCTGATGCTGGAGTGTCGGGATGCTGCATAACGGCCTGTCAGAGTGTGTTGAGAATGAGCGCGTTTTTATACGCGCTCTGCTGTCAGTTGTCCAGTCCCTGCGCCTGTTGAGCCGGCTGGGCCACAACAGCTTCCTCATGGAAGGTCAGCGTGGTATCCACCGGTGATATCACGGCTTCCTGACTGGCTTCGATTCTCTGTTCCGTCAGCTCAGCGTCGGTATCTGGTGTCAGTCCCAGTTTCCATACCCGGCCAAAATGCTTGTAATGACCGGCATCGATGCCGGCCTGAGCGCCCATACCATGGTAAAGATCCAAATGGTTACGCTTGACTGCGCCGCCGGTATCCAGCGCCATCAGCAAGGTTAATACATGCTTGCCATTCCAGTTGCCGTCCGCATCCAGCTGGGGCACTTCAGCCAGCAGCACACTGCCCATAGGTAAGAATTCCCGGTCAGCCGCTACCGAAGCCATAGGTAACAGCGGAATACCCGCAGTGCCTAACACATCCAGCTCGTCGCGCGGACTAAAGAAGACATAAGACGGATTCTGCTCCAGCAACTCACGTACTGTGGCATCATCATGCTCACTGACCCACTCAGCGATCGCTTTCAGAGACATTTTCTCTCTTGCCACCTCACCGCGCTCAATCAGCACTTTACCGATACTGACATAAGGATGGCCGTTCTTACCGCCATAAGCAAAATACTGCAGCTCGTCATTGTCCTCGAAGTGAACAAAACCGCTGCCCTGCACCTCCATCATGAAAACATCCAGCTTGGAGGCGGAATACCCCAGCTCCAGCCCCTGACCAGCCAGTGCACCATTGTAAATCTCGGCACGGGTCGGGCACTGGCCGTTACATTCTGGCAGCGCGTAAACCGGGTATTTGAACCTGTCGTCCTGCTCGTGACGCAATTCGATCACCGGCGAAAAGTAACCGGTGAACATCACATTACCGTAACCGTCACCGCCGCCCATCTGCTCAGTCGTCAAACCGTACTGAGAGAAAGATGTCGGATCGCCGCTGTTCGCCGCCCAGTCGTTAATCTGCTGATACAAATTCTGATAACGCAGCATCATAGAAGGAGAACGGGTGAGCACTTGTTCCGCTTGCGCTTCGAAGCGGCTGTAATCGCGAGGTTTATCCGATACCACATTGGTGACCGGGTTCAGCAGATCATCAAACTCGCCATCAAGGTATTGCTGGCCGCGGTCAACCGGTCGGGCACACGCCGCCAGGCCGAACACACAGGAAACGAAGGTCAGTTTTCTTAGCAGGGAAAGTTGTTGGAACACAGAAATGCCTTAGTAATATCGACAGGTTAACGCATGGCAGGTCATCTCAAACATACCATGTACATATAAAGCCACAATGTTAGGCTGTTTTATCATAACCAATGTCAAAGTCTTGTTTTGATTGTCACGAAAGATTAATAATACGCATTGGCTGTCATATAAGTGTCACAATATAACGGTTTAATAAAAACGTCATACAAACGACATCATTGCCCAACCGACAGACAATGTCAGCATGGCAACAAAACGACAAACAGCAATGCGAGCACCTTTACGGGTCTTAAGCCCCAGAGCATGACATTTCAGGAAGGACTGGCATGAACAATCAGTTTAAAATTGGCAAAGAAACCTTACTTGATCCAAACGCTATTGAATATCAGTGGATTCGCAATCTGGCCAGTGACGGTAATTCTCCGCAACAAATCAACACTGTGATCCAGCGTTGCCTTGGCGGCACAGCCCAGACTGCGGATACACTGCGCAAGGTAGCCTTGAATAAACTTCCGGTCCACCAGCTTTTTTCCCGCCTCAAGGAAGAAGAATAAAGCGGGTGACCCGCTGGGGATTTACGAGCCCTGTTTGGTTTCTTGCCGTGCGAACGAAGACACATAATGCGCAGGCTGCTGGCGGATGAACTGACCTTCTTCAAAGGTATAACGGTAAGTATCCTCTCCCATGCGGTAACGTAACTGGCTACCGTCCCATTCATAAGTGGTACTGACCAGACGGCCTGACACATAGACACCATTAGCTCTGAGTTCGAACTGGTCCGCGGCGTAGGGCGCCACGTCCTGCTCTATCCAGGTGCCGTAAATAGTTGGCTCTGGCGTAGGGGAAAACCAGTCTCCTTTGGCTGCCCCCACCGCAATAAAGCCACTTAATGCAAGGCCACTCACCAAGATAAACAGTACTGTGGCTGCCTGCCACCGGGTGTAATTATTGAATGCCATTAACATTGCCAGTCATCCGCACGTTCTACAACTATACGCTTATCTGGCGTCGCTTCGGCGCATCGAATAAGTGCGTAATGTCAGAATGGGATCTCGACTCAATATTTTCCTTCCGGCGCCGCGCCTCCTGAGTGATTTTCATGCTTGCTGCGCAGAGGATAAACAGGCAACATGCAGGCATGCTTGATCCCTATTAATTATTGTAACGGAAGACAGAGTGAAGCTCAGAAGCACTGCGCTGGTGAAAGGCTTTCGCCAATCAGCGCCTTATGTAAATGCCCACCGCGGCAAGACGCTGGTGATTATGCTGGGCGGTGAAGCCATCGCCGATAACAACTTTCGCAATATCGTTAACGATGTTGCTCTGCTGAACTGCCTCGGGCTGCGCATCGTGCTGGTTTATGGCGCTCGTCCGCAGATCTCTCACCTGCTCGATATGCACGGGTACAGCACCCCGTACCATAAAAGCGTCCGGATCACCGATGAACGTTCGCTGGAAATTGCCAAGCAGGCCGCGGGTCAGCTCCATTTAGATATCACAGCCCGCTTCTCTATGGGTCTGAACAATACCCCTATGGCGGGCTCGCAGATCAATGTAGTCAGCGGCAACTTCGTCATCGCCCAGCCTTTGGGCATTGATGACGGTATCGATTATTGCCACAGCGGCCGCATCCGCCGCATCGATGTCGACGGCATTAAACGCCAGTTGGATCAGAACAGTATTGTACTGCTGGGCCCGATTGCCAGCTCGGTCACCGGAGAGTGTTTCAATCTGACTTCGGAAGAAGTGGCAACTCAGGTGGCAATCCGGCTCGAAGCCGACAAACTGATTGGCTTTTGCTCTCACCAGGGCGTGAGGGATGAAAATGATCAAATCGTTTCTGAAATGCTTCCCGCTGAAGCCGAAGCCACACTGCAGCGACTGACAGAACAAAACAAAGCCGATTCAGGCACCGCGCGTTTCTTGCGTGGCGCGATGACCGCTTGCCGGGCCGGTGTGCCGCGCAGCCACCTGATCAGCTATAAAGAGGATGGCGCACTGATCCAGGAGCTCTTCTCTTTTGACGGGATAGGTACGCAAATCGTCATGGCCAGTGCTGAAAAAGTCCGGGGCGCGAACATAGATGATATCGGCGGTATTCTGGCACTGATCCGCCCGCTGGAGCAGGATGGCATTCTGGTTCGTCGCTCCCGCGAACAGCTGGAGCAGGAAATCAAACAATTTACGGTGATCGAACGGGACGGCCTGATCATCGGCTGTGCGGCCCTGTATTCCTTTATGGAAGAGCAGATGGGCGAGATGGCCTGTGTGGCCGTTCACCCTGACTATCGCGACGGTGACCGCGGCTCTCTGCTGCTCAACCGCATTCGCCACCAGGCACGCACTCAGGGGCTGAAACAACTCTTTGTGCTGACCACCCGCAGTCTGCACTGGTTCAGGGAACACGGTTTTGTCGAAATCGATGTCTCTGATTTGCCTATGGCAAAACAGGCACTCTATAACCTGCAACGCCGCTCAAAAATCCTGACGCTGGCACTGTGAGCCGCTACCGCCAGTCAAAGACTGGCGGATAAGCAGCCCTCAGCTTAAGTTGGCTTCCAAGCCACTGGCCCGCTCAATACAACGCTGGATACTGCGCTGCAACACCTCTGGCTGAGCATACAGGTACAGTCTTTCCCTGGCCCGGGTAACGCCGGTATACACCAACTCCCGTGTCAGGATCGGGCTGAAATCCGGCGGCAGTATCATCAGGGTATCGGCAAATTCCGAGCCTTGCGATTTATGGATTGTCATCGCATATACCAGTTCGTGATCCGGCAGACGACTGGGCAGAAAACTGCGAATACTGCCGTCCGGCATATCGAAATACACCCTGAGTGCCAGACGGCCTTTACTGTCAGTCCGCCCCTCAGGGTCTGGCATCGCAATACCAATATCCCCGTTATACAAGCCCAGACCATGATCATTGCGGGTGATCATAACCGGCCGCCCGACATACCAGGTTTCCTCGCCGGGGGCGATCAGCCCCTCTTTGGCCAGTTGCCGCTCAATGCGTGTATTGAGACCCTTCACGCCAAAATCCCCTTCCCTGACCGCACACAGCAGCCTGACGCTGGCAAACGCCTGCAGTACCTCACCGGGCTCTTTACCCTCAGTAATTGCCTCAAGATAGCGACGATAAAAAACAGACATCTGTTTGATCAGACGCTGGTAATGCTCGGTACTGAGCGGGTACTGATGAATATCGGTAAAATTCTGTTGCCACACAGTCGCAAGCCTGTCGGGCAGGCCGCTGTTGATGGCTTTCGCCAGTTGCCCTATGCCTGACAATGCATGAAAACGGTAGCTTTTTTGCAGGACACACAAACAATCAGCGACCGGACTCTGCCCGCCTGACGGCCCGGCCGGCAACACAAAGCCCGTCATCTCACTCAGCTGTCTGGCTTGTCCGGCACTGTAGCCCTGACCGGAAAATGCGCAGATATCCCCCAACACAGCGCCCGCCTCCACCGAAGCCAACTGGTCTTTGTCGCCCAGCAAAATCAGCTTGCAGTGAGCAGGCAGTGCTTCCAGCAGGCGGGCCATCATAGGCAAATCGACCATAGAAGCTTCATCCACCACCAGCACATCGGCATGCAGCGGATTCGCAGCGTGATGCCGGAAAGAGGCCCGGCCCGGAATGGCGCCAAGCAAACGGTGCAGGGTACTGGCCTGGGTCGGAATGGCCGACTGAACCGCTGGCGGCACAGGCAAAGACTGAACCGCCTTGCCGATCGATTCGGTCAGGCGTGCGGCCGCCTTTCCGGTCGGCGCCACCAGCACAATATGGGGCACTTTGGCTGAATCAAGCGTTTCTGTATCGGGTTGCGCCTGCATCACCAGCGCGGCCAGCAATTTGGCGACTGTGGTGGTTTTCCCTGTTCCCGGCCCGCCGGAGATCACAGCAAACTGACGACTGAGGGCGGTGGCGGCCGCCACTTTCTGCCAGTTCAGGCAAGCATCATCCGGGATCAGCCGATCAAGCGCTACCAAATCGGAAAAGCGCTGCGCCTGACACAGCACACTGTCTATCTCAGCCCAGTTCAGAGTTTCCGCTGCCACCACATCCAGCTTATCGCACACCATCATCCGGCGCTGCTCCGCGCTGTCATTGCCGTTACGTCGTAAATCAGCCAGAGCGTCATAAACATAGCGATAATTGCGTGAAAACAAGGTGTCCAGCATGCCGGCCTGGCGGGCTCCCCGGACATTCCCCTGCCCGGCAGAGACCAGCAGCCGCTGCGCGACAGTCTGTTCATATTGCCAGTAACGATGCAGATACAATCGATTGTCGATCAGCACCAAAGGCGTGGGCTGAGAACCATCGGACACGGCAGCGGACTGGCTCAGTACAGCTGGCCAGCTGGCGGGTAAACGCCAGGCTGCCGGCAATACCGCCAGCAACGATTCAGCCATCTCTCTTGGCAGCCCCAAAGGCGGGCTGGTCGCAGTCGCCAGCGGCAGGCAAACATGGCCGCGCCCCAGCTCCTGACTGAGCCAGGCCGCAGCCAGGGCCAGCACCTGTTGCAACGCTTCATCATCCTGTCCGTTAACCGACTGACAGATAAACTTGGCAAACTGGCTATCCAGCGGCCGCAGCGCGCCCTGACGGGTCAATCGCTCAAGCTGGCCGATAACAGCAATATCATAGGTAGTGTTGGTTAACAGACTCATCAGGCTGGCTCTCCCTGGCTAATCTGACCATCGATCAGCTGTTCAAGTTCGCTCAGCAGCGCATGGCTTGGCCGGGCATGAAAAATACCACTGTTGTCTTCTGCCCGTACGCCACGCAAAAACAGGTAATACACGCCGCCAAAATGCTGCTCATAATCGTAATCGGCTTTTCGGCTTTTCAGAAAGCGGTGCAGCGCCAGCGCATAGAGCTGATATTGCAGATCGTAGCGGTGCTCGCTCATCGCCGTATTCAATGCCTCACCACGGTACGCCTCATGGGTGTCTCCCAGCCAGTTCGATTTCCAGTCCAGCACGTAATATTTCCCCTGATACTCAAACACCAGATCGATAAACCCTTTCAGCATCCCGCTGACCGTAGAGAAACCCAGCTCCCCTGCTTTTGCCGACAAGGCATCATGCCGGGCCAGCGTTTTGTTCAGCAGGGCCGATGACAGCAGATGAATCGGCAGCATGAATTCCATCTCGACCAGACGTTGCTGGGGCTGAAGGGCGCCAAGACGCAAATCCTGACCATCCAGGGCACAGTTCAGTACCTGGTTCAGCAATTGCTGCAGTACCGGCAGCCACTCGGGGTCGTAATTTTCCTGTCGCAGTAAATCACTGATGACCTGGGTGGTGGCTACACTGTCGACCGCATCGGTGAATTCAATAGTCTCGAACAGGCTGTGCAGAAAGGTTCCCGGCCTGGCGCCTTTCGGGAAGGTAAACACAGAGCGCTCAGGCGCGGCAACGGCCATTTCACTGTCCGGATCATCCAGCAGGTTGTCTTGCGATGAATCGGTATCAAAACCGGGTAATTCGCTGGTGGCGTCCAGCGCCGAGTGGCCCTGCTTCACCAAAGCGGAATAACTGGTGATCCACCAGTTGTGCTCAATGGGATGTGAAAAGCGGGCCGCTTGCGGCACAGGCTGCTCGCTCAACGCCGGTTGCCAGAGCGACTCAGGCAGCGCGGGCGGGAGCTCCACACGGATATCCTCACTTTGCCCCAGCGTATTGAGTGCCTCAGACAGCTCGGCCAACCCGCCTTCTTTGCCGTTCTGAATCAGATAACCCATTGCAGACAGGTGCAACCCGGTGGGTTCTTTGGTACTGCGTCCATTGCGCAGCGGCGCCATGCCGACATAACAGCCATAAACAGCCCGGGTCAGCGCCACATAAATCAGACGCAGATCCTCGGCCAGTCGCTCTTGCTCGGCCAGAGCCAGGCTGCGCTCTTGGCCACTGATATCCAGCACCGCCTGCTGAGACAGCGGATCATGGAACAGCGCTGTTTCGGTGCTGCGGTAGCTGCAGACAAACGGCAGAAAGACCAGCTCGTATTCCAGCCCTTTGGATTTGTGGATGGTGACGATTTGCACCAGATTACTGTCGGATTCCAGCCGCAATTGCTGTTCATCACTGTTACCGTTCGGCGATGCCATGTGTTCAGCCAGCCAGCGGATCAAGGCCTGATCACTGTCCAGGGTCTGACTGGCCTGCTGGAGCAGCTCGCCCAAATGCAGTAAATCCGTCAATCTGCGCTCACCGCCGTTTTCACCCAGCAGACGTTCGGCGATCTGGCGGCGTGTTAAAGCATGACGAATCATAGGGAGTACACCGCGGCGCAGCCACAGGCTGCGATAGTCACGAAACTCCGCAATCCAGCGCTCCCACTCGTCTTCTTCGTTATTCAGCCTGTCGAGCTGAAAGGCACTGAGCGCAAACAGACGGGTGGCCAGGGCGGCCCGCAAAGTGGTTTCCTGCTCCGGGTGCAGTACGGCCACCAGCAAGCGAAGCAAATCTGCCGCTTCCTGGCTGGCAAACACACTGTCGCGGTTAGACAGGTACACACTGGGTATCCCCTGAACAGCCAGTGCCTGGCGTACCAGCGCCGCTTCTGAACCGGTACGCACCAGCACAGCAATATCACCGGCCGACACCGGCCGCTGCTCGCTGCCCTTAACCAATAACGCCTGGTTATCCTGAGCCTGAGTCAGAATGGCCTGAATCTGCGCTGCCGTCGCATCCGCCATCGCCTGCTGATACTCCCCTTTGCTGACCGGGGCGTCGGCGTCCATCTGCCAGAAACACAGTGCCGGCTGACGCTCGCCGTTGAGCTGCCAGTGCTTGCTCTGCGCATTCGGGCTGGGCTGAACGGGCAGAAACTGGATATCGCTGTCATAAATAAACGGGCTGTCCGGCAGTTCAAACACCCGGTTAGCCGCTGCCACCATGCCGGCGGTCGAACGCCAGTTAGTGCCCAGCGTATAGTGCGCGCTGACCTGGCGCCTTGCCCGGATGTATGTAAAGATATCTGCACCGCGAAAAGCATAGATCGCCTGTTTGGGATCGCCGATCATGAACAATCCCGAGTCCCTAGCTGTATGAACCGGTCCGGCCTGATCATCAGGCAGATACACAGTGCTGAAGATCTGATACTGAAGCGGATCGGTGTCCTGAAACTCATCAATCATGGCAACGGGATACAAATGGCGGATCCTGGCTGCCAATGCGCCTTCGCCGCTATCTTTGTCCGTCAGTAAAGCCGCCGCCAGCTGAGTCAGCAGATCATCAAACGACAGCCAGCCTTTGCGCTGCTTGGCCTCTGCCAGCAGTTCCCGGCAGGCCTGAATCGCATGGGCCAGAATCGGCTCCCTGACACTGGGCTTGGCAGCCAGCAAGTCATGAATGGCGGCAAACACCGGATGCTGCGGCACGGTGCCCTTGGCGGTTTTCTCTTCCAGCACCGCCTGATCAAATTTTTCCAGCGCCTTGGGCAAGCTGTAATCCAGCGTTGGCTGGCTTGACCACAGTCCCACTTCTTCAAGCGCTTTAGGCAGGCTGGTTTTGGTATAGCTGCGTTTATTCACGCCTGATTCACTGATCAGCGCCAGAAAATCTGCCGCATGCTCGCGCCAGCCCTGCTTTACCGCCTCAATCCGCTGCAGATTCTGCTGATGCAGCTGCGTCAGATCGCCCGACAGCGTCGGGGCCATCAGCGTGACCGGGGCGCCGGACAAAAATGCATTGATATCTTTGAGCAGCTCTGCCGGTGCTGGCCAGCAACGACGGATTTCATTCGCCAGTTCGCGGGGCAGAGGGTAAAAATAGCGCCGCCAGTAATCCGCCGCCACCTGCGCCCGCAGCTGGCTTTCTTCGGTAATGAATTCATTGGAAAACAGGCTGCCTGATTCGAAGGCATTTTGCGTCAGCATACGCTGGCAGAAACCATGGATGGTGAAGATCGCCGCTTCATCGATCTGCCTTTCCGCCTGCAGCAGCAAGGCCGCCGATCGGGCATGATCCGGCAGATCACGCAGCAGAGCCGCCAGCACAGGATCATCACTTATGCCGCGGCTGAAGGCGATCCTGGCATCATGAATACGGCGACGGATCCGGTCACGCAGCTCAGCCGTTGCCGCTTCGGTAAAAGTCACCACCAGTATCTTGTCCACCGTCAGAGGCTGCGGGTACGCGGTATTGGCATCACCGTGTCCCAGCAGCAAACGCAGGTACAAGGTCGCTATGGTAAAGGTTTTCCCTGTCCCTGCCGATGCTTCTATCAGTCGCGTACCGTGCAGCGGAAACACCATAGGTTCCAGTGTTTGCGGCATGATGGCGGAGACATCTGTTGATGGGGTCAAAGTCATGATCGTCAACCGGTTCCTGTTGTCAGGCTCGCTGCGGCTCATGCACTCACTCCATAAGCCGCAGCGACAATAATTTAGGTTTCAGGCAGCATAAATGATGGAAAGCTGCCGCTGGTTTCAAAGCACTGTGTGATCTCTGACTGATTAGCTCTCAGCCAGCGGATTCTATTCTGATTCATCTATCACTATGGGATACGTTTCACATTTTCAGTGCCGGGCTTTCGGTAGTATCGCTGCCAAGAAATTTGGTCTACCTCTGGACCTTGTGGCCGACCGGTGAACACCCTACACCTTATAACGATTTTGCCGGCGGCCACCTCGCATCTTTCTCCTCGCACCTTCCACTAAGCTATCTCTTCAAGATGCATCAACACAGGCTGTAACACCCGCCGCGCCCAATCCATTGCCTCAATGGCAAGATCGTCCTGCCAGTTCGGCCAGACCCGGGCGATGTAAGCATTGCTGCCTTCACCGCTGAACAGATAACTGTCGTTAAACACCACGGCCATTTTGGTGAATGCTTTTTCCTGACTGTCTTCATCTGTCAGCCAGTGCCCGCTTTTGTCGCGCAGCGCCTCCAGGCCGGCCTGCGCCGTTCGCGGAAAATAAGGCAAAGGGGATGACTGTCCGGCCAGATACCCTTCTGTCAGCATAGTCAGTTGCTCTCTGGCGTACGCTGCCTCAACGGGCCGCAGACGAACATGCTTGTCAATACCCAGTATATGGCTATCGGCGGTTATCCCCTGTACCGACATCGCCAGATGCTCCAGCCAGGCATGAACAAGATCCTGGGTCCGCACTTTGCCGGGCCTGAAGTGAATCACTCCAGACGCAGTATAATGGCGGATCCAGCCTAGTAACCGGCACTGCCCGGAAGAGATCGCCATCGGCAGGTCAATTTCCGGATCCTCGAGTGGTGAGGCAAGCAAACCGGCAATTCGCTCAGCCAGCGGGGCTATCTGCTGTTGTTCCTGCTCCAGAGTCAGCTCACCAAATGCCGCAATCGGCAAGGTGCCGGCCGCCTGCTGCATTGCCTGAAAACGGCTCATCGCTTCGGGGCGGGTTTGCGCTTCGAGCATAGTGGTCAGCAAATGTGCCCGCAGCTGATAACTCTGCCGGCCATCGAGCGCAAAGGGTTCTTCATCCACCATGGCCCCAGCAGCGGCGTCAAAATACACCTTGAGACGCCGGTTAAAAAAGTACTGCACCGGCAGGCGCCAGAAGCGCTGCAACTCTGCCATTTCAATCACAGGCAGTGAGGCGGATGACTCCGCCAGATCCGTCAGCGCAAACGGGGACAGCGATTGCGACAGAAAATCCACAGTGTCGACCGTGATGCGCCGTGCCGCGGGCAGCCATTCGGCGGCATAGCTGGGCAATGTTCCCAGAAACGCCTGCGGGCTGAACGGCGTCAGTGGATGGTGGTGAGTCAACCAGCGGATCAAACGCTCCGCGGAGTCTTCAGGAGGCAGCGCGCTGTCTCCCTGCAGACAAAAACCCTGCTGGCAATAATCCAGTAACTCACTGAGCAGGACGGAAGGCATTTTTTCGCTGTTATCCTGAATAGAGCGCCCGACATAACTGATGTACAGCTGCTGCTGGGCAGACAGGAGTGCTTCCAGAAACAGGTATCTGTCATCGTCGCGGCGAGAACGGTCACCGGCGCGCTGGCGCCCCACCATCAGATCAAAGCCTTCAGGGGCAATCGTTCTGGGATACACACCATCATTCATTCCCAGCAGACAGACCACTTTAAACGGGATCGAACGCATCGGCATCAGAGTACAGAAGTTTATCTGACCGGCCAGAAAGCGCTGACTGACACGCTCGCCGCTCAGCTTATCATTGAGGTAATCGCGCATGATCGCTGGCGTCAGCGCTTGCTGATAACCGGCATCATCCAGCTGTTGCTCCAGTTGCTGCAGCTTTTCCCGGATCAGACGCAGCACCAGTTCGCCTTCAGTATCGACACTGAAAAAGTCATCCAGCAGCTGATTCAGCACACTGAACCACTCTACCGCCGAATGTGGCTGATTGAGTACCCGGCGGTAATGGATTAGTTGCTCAACAAAGACACTGAGCTGACCGGCCAGTTCGGCATCCATGCCCTGCACTTCATCATAGGCCAGTACCCCCTGATACAAACCCGCCTGCGCCGGCATCGCATAGCCAAGCAACATACGCTGCAGCCCGAACAGCCAGGTATTTTGCTGCTGCACCGGCAGTGAAAATTCGCTCGCCGTGTCGGCATCCAGTCCCCAGCGGATCCCGGCTTCCTCAATCCAGCCCTTTACCTGCATGAAACGATCGCTGTCGAGATTAAACCGCTTCATGATGGCCGGTACTTCCAGCAATTCCGTCAGCTCAGAGGCATGACAACGGCTATTGGGCAAATCCAGCAAGCGCAGACAGGCCAGCAGTACGGGGTTTTCCTGATCGGCACTGCGGTCAGAAATGGAAAATGGCAGGTAGCGCTCAGACGGCGCATTACCGAAAACGGCCTGAATATAAGGGCTGTAGGCATTGATATCGGCAACCATGACCACGATATCGCGTGGCGACAGGCCGGGATCGGCATCCAGCATCGCCAGCAAATTATCATAGAGAACTTCCACTTCCCGCATCGGTGAGTGGCAGACGTGCACCGACAAAGAGCGGTCTTGCGCCTCAACCGGCTGTTTGTGCCGGCTGTCGGCCAGCAGCTGGTCATTCACTCTGTCTTCCAGGTTCAGGATGTCCGACTGAATGCTGTGCAGCAGGCTGTCAGACTGAATATCGACAAACGCATCAACTTCATAGGCCTGTAATTCCGACAGCAGATACAGATTGTCCCGTCCCAGCTTACCCAGTGACGCTAACAATGTGTTGCCAACTGCGGCATCCTGATGCGTTTCGTCAATCAGGTTATCTTCCAGCGAGCCTTTGAGTATCCCCTCGGCCCCGGCCTTCTCGCTGTGTTGATCCTGCCAAATCACCTGCTGACGCTGCTGCGCTGCCAGCCGGGCCAGATACTTGCGATCTCTGACATCCCCCCAGTAGTGGCGACAAGGATTGGTAAACATCAGGTGCACATCAATGTGCTGCCCCAACGCCGCCAGGGCATCCATATAGCGTGGCGGCAGCGCTGAGATACCGAAGACAAACAGACGCTGAGGTAATCCATCCGGTAGCTCTGTCCCGGACTGGGCGTAATGCGTCAGCGTTTCAATAAACTGCTGATACAAATTAGCGCGGTGGTATGGCGATTGCCCCTGCGCCAGAATGTGGTCATACAGCGCCTGCCATAACACCGGCTGCCAGGAGTGATCGCCCGCCAGTTCAGGATCAATGTGCCCCGCTTCCCACTCCTGTATCCACTCCGGCCGGTACACCAGATACTGATCAAAAATGTCGGCAATTTTTCCGGCCAGCTGAAAACGGCGCTGCTGATGGGCATCCTCTGCAAGGTAACGCGCCAGTGGCGCAAATTCCGGCTGCTCCAGCAATCCGGGCAGCACCTGCATCAGCGACCAGGTCATGGCGTCTTTATTGAAGGCACTGCGTGCCGGCACGTCCTGCAGCACTTTGGTGAACATGTCCCAGATGAAGGTCGCTGGCAGCGGAAAAGTAATATTGGCGGCCACGCCCAGCGACTGGGCCAGTTCGAGTTTGAGCCATTGTGACATGCCCGGACTCTGCACCAGAATCTGCTCAGGGATAAAAGGGTCTGAAAGCGGATCCCGGCGGATCAGCTCAACCAACAAAGACTTCAGCAGATCCAGCTGGTTGGAATGGTAGACAGTAAACACGCATCAGGCTCGCTGGCAGAGAATAATGCCATGATTGTCTACCAAGGCACGCAGGGTGTAAACAGCAGTGCCTGTGATGACCGCCGACCTTTCGCTTCAATGCATTACATCGCTGCTCTGCGATAGCCTACCTCAGCGGTACAATAATGGGCCAGATAGCGCACTATGACATAACTGACCACCACAGTAGCGATTAACAGCTCGGCCAGAGCCAGCACCTGAACCTGATGCGCGTAGTCGGCCAGCAGGGGCTGAGTGCTCATCCAGTGAGCCGTTTTGTACAAGGCCGTCGCCCCGATCACCATAGGGAACGTAAACGCGGCATAAGCCGGACTGAAGGGTAATCGCAAGAGTCTGAAGAAGGCCAGATAAATCACCAGCGTCATCAGCAATCCGATACTCGCCAGCAGCGCTACCAGTAACACTGAAGGGTGCGCCGTCACTGTCAGATAACCCGCCAGTGACAAACTGGCCGGTGCCGCCAAAATCGCAATGGTCGGCTTGGCCGCATCCGGTACTTGATGACAGAAAATCAGCCGGTATAACATCACGGGCAGCATCAGGGCGTAAGCACTCAGGCCAAACACCATCAAGCCCTGCGCCAGGGGTGCCAGCGCCCCACCCGGAAAAGTGACATCGGCCACTATGATACCGACAGGCGGCACAAACCAGCTGGGCACCATATGGTGCAGCTCAAACCGGCTCAAGCGGTGGAAGACAAAGCAGGCTAAAAACGCCAGATGCAAGATCACAGCCGCCAGCCACAATACTAACCCGGCAAGCGGCAGATATTTCGCCAGCGCATGAGAAACCACCATAAGTGCCATCGAAAAAGTAGGCACGACACTGCCGACCACAGGGTGCTTCAAATCCTGCCACAGTAACTGAGGATGTAAAACAAACTTCAGCGTCAGCCCCAGCAGCATCACAGCGGCAATGACGGCACTGCCCGTTTGCGCCATACCTTGAAATGGCGCCGCATTCTCCCAGCACCAGCCCAGGCTGGCAATGGCCAGCGCCAGCCCGGCCATGGGTGTCGGCATCAAGGTAAACCGATTTTTCCAGGCTTGATTCATGATTTGCTCTCCATCACATCCGATTCGTTTTTTGTTCTTTTTGTCGATAGAGGCAGTGTACTTCTCTCGCATGGTTTAGAATAATTGAATAAATTTAAACAATAGTTAAATTTAATTTAACCGATAAAGAACGACTATGAACATTGCGCTGAAACAATTAAGAGTCTTCGTTGCCGTAGCACAGGAAAAAACCATTACTGCTGCCGCCGAGCGGCTGTTTCTAACCAAGCCGGCTGTCAGCATGGCGCTGGCCGAGCTGGAAAAACAACTCAGCCAGCCACTGTTTGATCGCCACAACAACCGGCTGACCCTGAACAGCGAAGGCAAGCGCCTGTTACCTCTGGCCGATGAACTGCTCCAGCGTACCCAGAGTATTGAACAACTCTTCGCACAAACCGGCGCGTTGTCCGGCAGCTTGGCTGTAGGTTCCAGCGATACCGTAGGTAATCAGCTCACGCCTTTTCTGCTGCGGGATTTCAGGGCGCAGACAGCACATACTGACCAGTCACTGCTGATCGGCAATACCGCGTCAATCGTGAAAAAGTTAGGTGATTTTGAACTGGATATCGGACTGGTTGAAGGCCGGGTCACGGAAAAACACTTGGTAAGCCAACCCTGGCTTAAGGATGAGATGGTAATTATCGGTCATCCCGAGCACCCACTGCTGACCAGAAACAACCTGTCTCTGTCAGATTTTGAACACTCGGAATGGGTACTCAGGGAAGCTGGATCCGGCACCCGGGATTATTTCCTGCATCATCTCGCCCCGGGAATTGATAACTGGCAGCTGGCCTTTGAGCTCAACACCACAGAAGCCATTATCAACAGCGTCGCCGCCGGACTGGGCCTGACCTGTTTATCGCGGCGCGCGGTCCATCATGCAGTACAGGAAAAACGCGTGGCTGAACTGCCCATCACGCTGAGCAAGCAGAGACAATACTGGCTGCTGTATCACAAAGACAAATACAACAGCCCGCTGTTATCTGCATTTATTGCATTCTGCCAGCATTGGCAACCGGGCTCAGATCCGGTTATCGCCGCCACTGAAGGCAATGATCTGGCTGATCTGACATAAAGGCCGGCCGGATTCCTGCTGCCAGTCATTAAACGCCGCCTGTGCCGCCGACAGGGAGCGCTGGGTGTCCCGACCGCCATCAATAATTCCGGTACTGCGCAGGTAAGCTTCAACATCCTGGCTGAGAATAAAAGTATCTTTGCCCATCACCCGCAATGTATAGGGGCCGGTATTACCGCCCAAACGCTTACCTTTACTTTTCAGATAGTGCCATAAGCCGATAATGTCATCCGATGGCCATGCTGCGACCATAGCGGCAAACGAGCCGTGCTCTTTCGCGGCTCGGTGAATCATGTACGCATTTTCCGGAATCGTCATGACTTTGCCGAGATGACGGATAATGGCCGGATCTGTGGCTTTTCGCTCCCACATTTCGTTCGGCACCAGCAATAACTTTTCTATATCAAAGCCAAAGAATACCGACTCAAAACCGTCCCACTTTTGCCTGACCACTTTCCAGCTCATACCAGACTGGAACACTTTCTGCGTAAAGGCGGCCAGCCAGCGATCATCGGCAATGGCGGTCAACGCCTCTGCACTAAGCGGGGCCGACAACAAGCTTTCCAACGCCGCCTTGCCCCCTTTGCGATCAGCGGCACGGGTATAAATTTGTTCAAATTTTTCTCTCATGCTCACAAGAACACCTTCTGTCAGAACTCAGCACTGGACTATGCCTTTATCCTACTGTATAAAAAACCAGTTAATCAATATCTGGAGAGGGTGACCATGGCTGTTATCGTCAAATATGTAGTAGAGCGCAACGGAGAAGAGAAGATGACTTTTACCTCTAAATCTGAAGCTGATGCCTACGATAAAATGTTGGATATGGCTGACGAGCTGTTTGCTGTTCTGAGTGAAAGCAAACTGCTTGAAGACGAAGCCAAACAGGAAGAATTAGCACTATTCCTGGCACAAGAGCGTGAAAAAGTCCTTGTCGCTCTGGGGGCGAAAAAAGCCAAACCCGCCGCTAAAAAGAAAGCGGTAGAACCCGAAGCTGTGCAAGACGACGCTGACAGCGAAGCCGCCTGAGTCAGTCCCCTTGACGATGAATAATAAACCTCCGCCGGGAGGTTTATTTATTTCCGTGTTTATTCACAAAGACTGATTTTATATGTGGTTAAGTGCGGATTTTCGTCATTTCTCAGTCATTTTACCATGAATGGCAGATTTCCCCTTCAATATCCCGCTCAGTCTCTTTATGATGGGAACATCTCACTTTTTTAATATCAGACAGACTGCCATACATTGCAGTCGTTATCCCTTTTGACATGGAGACCATTTCATCATGGCGACATTTTCTCTAGCCCTGGGTACCGCGACCAAAAACCGTGACGGTAAAATCATCGAAGCTTTCTTCCCGACCCCGCTGCTGAATCCAGCTCAGGCTCTGGTTGATACCATCGCAAAAGTTGTTGATTACCAGGAAGGTAACCAAGCCATTGAGATTACCCCGGCTCAGGCGGCTGAACTAGCCGGTGCTTTCGCAGCGAATGGCGAGCAAGCCAGTGCTGGTTTTGCTGAAAAAGCAGCACAATCCAGCCAGTCTCTCGTGGTAGTCATTCTGGCTGCTGATACGGCGCCGGCTTCTGTTGCTGAAGGCTTCCTGAAACTGCAATTGATCTCTCAGCGACTGGTTAAGCCTCATGGTCTGGTACTGGACGGTATCTTTGGTTTGCTGCACAACATTGCCTGGACCAATAAAGGCCCGATTGATCTGCCTGAACTGGCAGAGCGTCAGATTGAAGCTCGCCTGAGCGGCGAGGTGCTGAGCGTCGATTGCGTTGATAAATTCCCGAAAATGGTCGATTACATAGTCCCGGCTGGCGTGCGAATTGCCGATACCTCCCGTGTTCGCCTCGGCGCTCACGTCGGTGAAGGTACCACAGTGATGCACGAAGGCTTTATCAACTTTAATGCTGGTACAACAGGTGTGAGCATGGTTGAAGGCCGTATTTCTGCCGGTGTTGTGGTCGGCGATGGTTCCGATATCGGCGGCGGCGCTTCTATCATGGGTACCCTGAGTGGCGGCGGTAAAGTGGTCATTGCGATTGGTGAAAACAGCCTGCTGGGTGCCAATGCCGGTCTTGGCTTCCCGCTTGGCGATCGTTGTACCATTGAGTCTGGCTTGTATGTCACCGCAGGCACCAAAGTAACTATGCTGGATGCAGATGGCAATGTCGTTGAAACCGTCAAGGCACGTGATCTGGCGGGCAAATCCGATCTGCTGTTCCGTCGTAACTCAGTAAGCGGCGCGATCGAATGTCTGACCAATAAAACTGCGGTTGAGCTGAACAGCGAGCTGCACAGCAACAACTGATCCTCAGTCACTGAGTGAAAGATCGCAAAAGGCTGCCAATGGCAGCCTTTCTTATTTGTATCAGTAGCCTCTTTCCGCCAGCCCGAACTGGCTGGCATCTTGCCGGCATTCATCTGGGTAACCTGGGTTAAGCGCTGTGGTCACTGTTTTCTTACCCGTGCAGTACTCATATCGCCCCTGCAGATAGCCCGCGCGGTATTTTTCATAATCAGATTCAGACATCACGCCAAGCCGGTCCAGGCGCTTTTTCTCCCACTCCTGATAACCATACTCTCCGTGATAAGCCCCCAGTTCCTGCCATTCACCATGCTGAGACAAGTTAGCCTCATACTGACTGACACAAGCCGATAGCAAAATAATCACCACCAAACAGATCAGCTGACGCATACGACCTCCTCAGCCAACTGCGATCCGGTGTCTTAAGTATGGAAGAATATCTCTGGCGTGAGAAAGTTTCTCATCTGAGCCTTTTATCAAGGCTGGCTCAGTTCCAGCGATGCCTGCCGCCCTGATTCACTTCTTACCCCCAGATTCACCAATACGATCCCAAGAAATGCGGCGCTCAGCAATACTGCCCCAAGATGCCAGGGCTGGCTGATCCCCATCTGTAACAGGCAATGGCTGATAACAGACGCCGCAACCATCTGGCAAGCCCCGGATAACGCAGACACAGTCCCTGCTTTTTCACCGTACGGAACCAAAAGCATCGACTGTGCACACGGAAAAGCAATGCCGTTTGTCATCGCCAGCAGAAAATGGGCCGCTGACATCCAGACCGGGTCTAACGGGGCCAACACATACACAGCGGCCGAGACCAATTGCATCAAAGGTGCCAGCTGCAACATTCTTGCTGTCCCCAACTTTGGCCGTAAGCGCTGACACAGCAAACCACCCAAAAGCAGTCCGCAAGCCGGCACCATAGCCCACATCGCATACTGGTCAGAGCTTATCCCTAACTGAACTTGCATAATGTAGGGCATCATGGAAATTGCCAGTACAACCATGGCAAAATTGATCCAGCCTATACCGGCAAATGTCAGGAAATGGCGGTCTTTAAACAAAGACAGGTAATTACCCGCAAGTTGCTTAACTGAAGGTGGCATGCCTGTTGTCTTTAAGGTTTCGCGAAAGCTAAATACAAGCAATAACCAAACCAGTGCGATGTAAGCAATAAGCAGCACAAAAACAGAAAGCCAGCCCAGATAATGATTAACCATACCGCCAATCACTGGGGCCATAATAGGAGTAAATGCGGCAACAATGGCTAACCAAGTCATGGCTTTCGCCAGATTTTGCTTTTGGTAGCTATCCCGGATTGTCGCCCTGGCCAGTACAGACACACTGCCGGCCCCACAGCCCTGAATAAAGCGTCCAAGCAATAATCCGGAAAACGATTCCGCTTTGAAAATCACCAGTGCAACACCGAACAAAGCTATCATTACCCCAGCAAGCAATACTGGCCGACGACCCAGCACGTCAGAAAGCGGACCGTAAACCAGCTGTGAGGGACCAAAACCTAAAAGATAAATGGCAACCAGAAGCTGTGTTTGATCTGAGGTCAATGTCAGATCCTGTCCAATCCAGGGTAACAATGGAAACACCAGGCCAAGACTGAGCTGACCAATACTGACAATCAAACAAGCAAATAACAGGGGTTTCCAATGGAATGCTGGCATACATTTCTCTATATCGATAACAACACAGATATTATGCCTGCATACTGGTCAGGAATAAGCCATCATTGGCAACAGGAGCTATGTCCTGACAGGAAAGAATAGCCGCACTGTTTTACGGCTATTTCATGAAGTGAAAGACTTAGGAGTCGGAGCTCTGTGCTTTTTGAATCACATAACGAAACGGATTAGTGAAAGAGAACTTGCTGCCCTGAGTGGTAACCCGCCCCTGTTTCATTGCAACCAGCACTTCGCGCTGTACTCTGACTAATGAAAAGAAACGTATCACCATAAACACAATAAATATCGGCATGATGATTTGCGCCATGGAGGCTGACTTTAACAAGAAATCATTCCCTAACCAGACCGCGAGCATCACCAGCATCAGGTACAAGGAATGCGGTTTCAGTGTAATAGTGACAGAATCAGCGGTTTCTTGCCGCTCGTAGAATAAACTCATGGCGAATTATCTTTAATCATCCCAGAAAAATTGCCCTAACCCTCTCACAGCCTCACACCTAAGGCAAGAGCTTAACCAACCAAATTGTAACCAGTTTCTACCTGCTAGAGCGGGCTCAGAACCAGACTGTTTCATAGCAGCCAGCAATTGGATATGAGCATAGTGCGCAGCACTTTTTGGGTCGCAGAAATGCAAAAAAGCCCCAGTCTGTCGACTGGGGCTTTCAATAAT
>NZ_JAGSOZ010000017.1:0-82729 GCF_019204055.1 Photobacterium sp. WH24
AATAATATTTGACGACAAGGCACGAAAAAGGGCATCATTTGATGCCCTTTTTCTACGCTCCGCCTCAGATTAGCGTATTTTTTGGTCAGTGTGCCGAGTAAAAAATGCGTTAAGGTGTACAGAGCGTTACGAAAGGGATTTACTTAATCCTTAGAAGCCTCGCTACCTGCGAGGTTATTTTCGTCTATATTGAGACAAGTTACAGGTTGGTTGTATGAAAGCGAATGCCGAAAACCAAAGCAGCTCTAGTAGCATGGATAGCCTGAAATGGGTTGTTGTATTTGCCCTGCTGGCAGCCGCGGTGGTTGGTAATTACCTGTACAGTGATGTATCTGTAGCGTTGCGTGCCGCAGCTGTAGTGGTCCTGGTTGCCGCTGCTGGTGGTGTTGCAGCTCTAACAGCAAAAGGTAAAACAGCGATCACTTTTGCCCGTGAATCGCGCATGGAAGTCCGCAAGGTAGTGTGGCCAACTCGTCAGGAAGCTACGCAGACAACCTTTATCGTTTTAGCTGTCACTGTCATTATGGCGTTAGCCCTGTGGGGCATCGACGGCATTATGGTCCGTTTGGTCCGCCTGGTTACCGGTGTATAGAGGTAAGAGTTCATGAGCGAAGCTCCAAAAAAACGATGGTATGTTGTGCAGGCCTTCTCTGGTTTTGAAGGGCGAGTTGCACAGTCACTACGTGAACATATCAAGATGCATGGCATGGAAGACTACTTCGACGAGGTATTAGTACCTACAGAAGAAGTAGTGGAAATGCGTGCTGGCCAGCGCCGCAAAAGCGAGCGTAAGTTCTTCCCTGGTTACGTTCTCGTACAGATGGTGATGAATGATGAAACCTGGCATCTGGTACGTAGTATTCCTCGTGTGATGGGGTTCATTGGCGGAACATCTGATCGTCCGGCGCCAATTTCAGACAAAGAAGCTGCTGCGATTTTGAATCGTCTGCAGCAGGCGAGTGAATCGCCTGTTCACAAAACTGTGTTTGAGCCGGGTGAAGTGGTTCGCGTGACGGATGGTCCGTTTGCTGACTTTAACGGTGTGGTTGAAGAAGTCGATTATGACAAGAGCCGTGTGAAAGTCTCGGTCTCTATCTTCGGCCGTGCGACTCCGGTTGAACTGGAGTTTGGTCAGGTTGAGAAAAACTGATCAATAAGTAATCAAGTCATATTGTCAAGGGCGTGGAATTACACTATAATTTCGCGCCCTTTCGTTAGACGGGGAGTCTGTTTGCTAAAAGCAGACGTTTGAACCCAAATTAAGGTAATTAAGCAATGGCTAAAAAAGTAGAAGCTTACATCAAGCTGCAAGTTGCAGCTGGTATGGCAAACCCATCTCCACCAGTTGGTCCAGCTCTGGGTCAGCACGGTGTGAACATCATGGAATTCTGTAAAGCGTTTAACGCTAAAACAGATTCAATGGAGAAAGGTCTGCCAACTCCAGTGGTTATCACTGTTTATAGCGACCGTTCTTTCACTTTCGTTACTAAAACTCCACCTGCTGCAGTTCTGCTGAAGAAAGCAGCTGGTGTTAAGTCAGGCTCTGGCCGTCCTAACACTGAAAAAGTGGGTAAAGTGACTGAAGCTCAGATCCAAGAGATCGCAGAAACTAAAGCTGCAGACATGACTGGTGCCGACATCGAAGCGATGAAGCGCTCTATCGCGGGTACTGCCCGTTCAATGGGTCTGGTAGTTGAGGGTTAAGACAATGGCAAAACTAACTAAGCGTATGCGCGTAATCCGTGAGAAAGTTGACGCTACTCGCGAGTACGACATCAACGAAGCTGTTGCTCTGCTGAAAGAACTGGCTACTGCTAAATTCGTAGAAAGTGTTGACGTTTCAGTTAACCTGGGTATCGATGCTCGTAAATCTGATCAGAACGTTCGTGGCGCAACTGTACTGCCACACGGTACTGGCCGTGATGTCCGCGTAGCGGTTTTCACTCAAGGTGCTAACGCTGAAGCAGCGAAAGAAGCGGGTGCAGATCTGATTGGTATGGAAGATCTGGCTGAACTGGTTAAGAAAGGCGAAATGAACTTTGACGTTGTTATCGCTTCTCCAGACGCAATGCGCGTTGTTGGTCAGCTGGGTACTATCCTGGGTCCTCGTGGCCTGATGCCTAACCCGAAAGTGGGTACTGTAACGCCTAACGTTGCTGAAGCTGTGAAGAATGCTAAAGCGGGTCAGGTTCGTTACCGTAACGACAAGAACGGTATCATCCACACCACTATCGGTAAGGTTGATTTCGACGCTGACAAACTGAAAGCTAACCTGGAATCTCTGCTGGTTGCGCTGAAAAAAGCAAAACCTGCATCAGCTAAAGGTACTTTCATCAAGAAAGTCAGCATCTCTACCACTATGGGTGCAGGTGTGGCGCTAGACCAGAATACTCTGGACGCTAACGTTTAATATTTGCAGAATCGCTGGGATTATGTATAATCCTGCGTTTCGAATTAATGGCTAAGATCTGGGCAGCATTCTGCCGGGATCTTCGTCCTAGACCGTAGGTGTTCTCAGAACTTAATACTTCAACCTACGTAGACGGTGCCAGGAACATGATTGATTTACTGTCTTTCTTGGATCTGCGCCGTACAAACTCTCCTGCAATTTTGCAGTGAGTGGGTAAACACAATCCAGGAGCAAATCCAATGGCTTTAAACCTTCAAGACAAACAGGCAATTGTTGCTGAAGTCAACGAAGCTGCCAGTGGTGCCCTGTCTGCAGTTGTTGCTGACTCTCGTGGCGTAGCCGTGGGTGCTATGACGACTCTGCGTAAACAAGCGCGTGAAGCGGGTGTTTACGTACGTGTTGTTCGTAATACTCTGGCTCGTCGTGCAGTAGTAGGTACTAACTACGAGTGTCTTGCTGACACTTTCGTAGGCCCTACTCTGCTGGCTTTCTCTACAGAGCACCCAGGTGCCGCAGCACGTCTTTTCAAAGACTTTGCTAAAGAGAACAAAGATTTCGAGATCAAAGCTGCTGCATTCGAAGGCGTACTGACTGATGCAGATGTTCTGGCGAAACTGCCAACTTACGACGAAGCTATCGCACGTCTGATGATGTGCATGAAAGAAGCTTCTGCTGGCAAGCTGGTTCGTACTATTGCAGCTATTCGCGATCAGAAAGAAGCCGCTTAATAAGTTTGGTTTTTTATTGGTTGCTATTTAAACTAATTGTTGACTTTAAAAGAGAATTGTTATGTCTATCACTAACGAGCAAATCCTAGACGCAGTTGCAGAAATGTCTGTAATGCAAGTTGTTGAACTGATCGAAGCAATGGAAGAGAAGTTCGGTGTTACTGCTGCTGCAGCAGTAGTTGCTGGCGGCGCTGCTGAAGCAGTTGCTGAAGAGCAAACTGAATTCGACGTAATCCTGACTGCTGCTGGCGGTAACAAAGTTGCTGTAATCAAAGCAGTACGTGGCGCAACTGGTCTGGGCCTGAAAGAAGCTAAAGCTCTGGTTGACGGCGCTCCAGCACCTCTGAAAGAAGGTGTTGAGAAAGCTGAAGCTGAAGCTCTGAAAGCTCAGCTGGAAGAAGCTGGTGCATCTGTTGAAATCAAGTAATTATTACTTAATTTCTTAGCCTTTATGGCTATGGGCTGGTGGCTAAAAAGCCACCGGCCCTTTTGCGCTGTAGGGTAGTGGTGTTTTTCACATTGTTTTGCAACCGCTTCCCGTGCAAATCACAGCCTGTACTCCAGTGCTGTTCCTGCTACAAACAATGTTATTAGTCACTGCCTCTTACTAGAGGTAGTTTGGATCACTTATCAGCGATCTGAGGAACCTATGGTTTACTCTTATACCGAGAAAAAGCGTATCCGTAAGGATTTTGGTAAGCGTCCTCAAGTATTGGATGTACCTTACTTGCTGTCGATCCAGCTTGAGTCTTTTGATAAGTTCATCGAGCAGGATCCGGAAGGGCATTACGGTCTAGAAGCTGCCTTTCGTTCTGTATTCCCAATTCAGAGCTATAACGGCAATTCCGAGCTGCAATACGTTAGCTATCGTCTCGGTGAGCCGGTGTTCGATGTCAAAGAATGTCAGATTCGTGGTGTAACATATTCCGCGCCGTTACGCGTGAAATTACGTCTTGTTATGTATGACAAGGACGCACCAGCTGGCACAGTAAAAGACATTAAAGAACAAGAAGTTTACATGGGCGAAATTCCGCTCATGACAGATAACGGTACATTCGTTATTAACGGTACCGAGAGGGTTATCGTATCCCAGCTGCACCGTAGCCCGGGCGTCTTTTTCGACAGCGATAAGGGTAAAACCCACTCCTCAGGTAAAGTGCTTTATAACGCACGCATCATTCCTTACCGTGGTTCATGGTTGGATTTCGAGTTTGATCCAAAGGATAACGTCTACGTTCGTATCGACCGTCGTCGTAAGTTGCCTGCGTCTATCATTCTGCGTGCGCTGAACTATACCACTGAGCAAATCCTTGACCTGTTCTTCGAGAAGATCAATTTCGAAGTACAGGGCAAGTCTTTGGTTATGGAGTTGGTGCCAGACCGTCTGCGTGGTGAAACTGCGAGCTTCGATATTGAAGCGAACGGCACTGTGTACGTTGAGAAAGGCCGCCGTATTACTGCGCGCCATATCCGACAGCTGCAGAAAGATAACATTGACCACATCGAAGTACCGGTTGAGTACATCGTGGGCAAAGTGTCAGCACGTGAATATGTGAATGAAGACACGGGTGAGCTGATTGTTGAAGCTAACCAAGAGCTGAGCCTGGAAATTCTGGCTAAGCTGTCTCAGGCTGGCCACAAAGCCATCGAAGTGCTGTTTACCAACGACCTGGATTACGGTCCGTACATGTCTGATACCCTGCGTATTGACAGTACAACAGATCGTCTGAGCGCCCTGGTTGAAATCTACCGCATGATGCGCCCTGGTGAGCCACCAACGCGCGAAGCGGCAGAGCAGCTGTTTGAAAGCCTGTTCTTCTCTGAAGATCGCTATGACCTGTCTGCGGTTGGCCGCATGAAGTTCAACAGCTCTCTGGTACGTGAAGAAACAACAGGTTCTGGCACGCTGGATCACGACGATATTATCGACGTGATGCGTAAGCTGATCGACATTCGTAACGGTAAAGGTGAAGTTGATGATATCGACCACCTGGGCAACCGCCGTATCCGTAGTGTTGGCGAAATGGCTGAAAACCAGTTCCGTGTCGGTCTGGTACGTGTTGAGCGCGCAGTTAAAGAACGTCTGAGCCTGGGCGATTTGGATGCTGTGATGCCACAGGATCTGATCAACGCTAAGCCTATCTCTGCGGCAGTGAAAGAGTTCTTTGGCTCTTCTCAGTTGTCTCAGTTTATGGATCAGAACAACCCATTGTCAGAAGTGACGCACAAACGTCGTATTTCTGCCCTGGGTCCAGGTGGTCTGACACGTGAGCGTGCAGGCTTTGAAGTTCGAGATGTTCACGCCACGCACTACGGTCGTCTGTGTCCTATCGAGACCCCTGAAGGTCCGAACATCGGTCTGATCAACTCGCTGTCTGTATTTGCGCGTTGTAACCCGTACGGTTTCCTGGAAACACCATACCGCAAAGTGGTTGATGGTGAGGTTACCGACCAGATTGATTATCTGTCAGCGATTGAAGAAGGTCAGTTTGTTATCGCTCAGGCAAACGCCGCTCTTGAAGAAGACGGTAGCTTTACCGATGAGCTGATCACTGCCCGCCACAAAGGTGAATCTGGTCTTCACCCACGTGACCACGTTCAGTATATGGACGTTGCAACCAACCAGGTGGTATCTGTGGCAGCGTCCCTGATCCCGTTCCTGGAGCACGATGATGCTAACCGTGCCCTTATGGGTGCGAACATGCAACGTCAGGCAGTACCGACTCTGCGTGCTGATAAGCCGCTGGTAGGTACAGGTATTGAGCGTGCGGTAGCGGTTGACTCCGGTGTAACCTCGGTGGCTAAACGCGGCGGTATGGTTCAGTCGGTAGATGCGTCTCGTATCGTTATCAAAGTGAACGAAGACGAGCTGGTACCGGGCGAAGCCGGTATCGACATCTACAACCTGACTAAGTACACCCGTTCTAACCAGAACACCTGTATCAACCAGCGTCCAACTGTGATGCCGGGTGAACCTGTAGCACGTGGTGACGTGCTGGCTGATGGTCCGTCTACTGACCTGGGTGAGCTGGCTCTTGGCCAGAACATGCGTATCGCGTTCATGCCTTGGAACGGCTACAACTTCGAAGACTCCATCTTAGTCTCTGAGCGTGTGGTTCAGGAAGATCGCCTGACGACTATCCACATTCAGGAACTGTCCTGTGTGGCACGTGATACTAAGCTGGGTGCGGAAGAAATCACAGCAGACATCCCGAACGTGGGTGAAGCAGCCCTGTCCAAACTGGACGAGTCCGGCATCGTTTACATCGGTGCGGAAGTGAAGGGTGGCGATATTCTGGTTGGTAAAGTAACGCCTAAGGGTGAGACTCAGCTGACGCCAGAAGAGAAACTGCTGCGTGCCATCTTCGGTGAAAAAGCGTCTGACGTGAAAGACTCGTCGCTGCGTGTACCTAACTCTGTGTCTGGTACCATCATCGACGTTCAGGTCTTCACGCGCGATGGCGTAGAGAAGGACAAGCGTGCACTCGAAATTGAAGAGATGCAGCTGAAAGAAGCGAAGAAAGATATCACCGAAGAATTCCAGATCCTGGAAGGTGGTTTGCTGGCTCGTGTCCGTACTCTGCTGCTGTCTGCCGGTTATGATGACGCGCGTGTGTCTTCAATGGACCGTGAGAAGCTGTTCTCTCAGACTCTGGATGATGAGTCACTGCAAAACCAGCTGGAGCAGCTGGCAGAGCAGTACGACGAGCTGAAATCTGAGTTCGATAAGAAGTTCGAAACCAAGCGTCGTAAGATCACCCAAGGTGATGACCTGGCCCCTGGCGTCCTGAAGATCGTTAAGGTCTATCTGGCCGTTAAACGCCGTATTCAGCCTGGTGATAAGATGGCCGGCCGTCACGGTAACAAGGGTGTTATCTCGAAGATTTGTCCGGTTGAAGACATGCCTTACGATGAGAAAGGCCAGACGGTCGACATCGTACTGAACCCACTGGGTGTACCTTCGCGTATGAACATCGGTCAGATCCTGGAAACTCACATGGGTCTGGCGGCAAAAGGTATCGGCGACAAGATCAATCAGATGCTGAAAGAACAGCAGGAACTGCATAGGTTCCGCGAATTCCTTCAGAAGGTCTATGATCTGGGCGATACCCGTCAGAATGTTGATATTGCATCTATGTCTGATGATGAAGTTCGTACCCTGATTGAGAACCTGCGTGCGGGTCTGCCGATCGCGACACCTGTCTTTGACGGTGCGCCTGAGCCAGCAATCAAAGAGCTGTTGAAACTGGCAGACTTGCCAGAATCGGGTCAGCTGAATTTGTTTGATGGCCGTACCGGTGAGCAGTTTGAGCGTCCTGTAACTGTTGGTTACATGTACATGCTGAAACTGAACCACCTGGTCGACGACAAGATGCACGCCCGTTCTACCGGTTCGTACAGTCTGGTAACTCAGCAGCCATTGGGCGGTAAAGCTCAGTTCGGTGGTCAGCGCTTCGGTGAGATGGAAGTGTGGGCACTGGAAGCTTATGGTGCCGCCTATACGCTGCAGGAAATGCTGACAGTGAAATCGGATGACGTGAATGGCCGTACGAAGATGTATAAAAACATCGTCGATGGCGATCACCGTATGGAACCAGGTATGCCGGAATCCTTCAACGTACTGTTGAAAGAGATCCGCTCGTTGGGTATCAACATCGAGCTGGAAGACGAGTAAGCCTGACACTGTCAGTACTACTTGAATCCGGTATCAATATGAAGGCGCCGCCGCCACGGCGCCTTTATGGGTCAACTCCTCACAGGAGCCGAATGTGAAAGACTTACTTAAGTTTCTGAAAGCACAGCACAAGACCGAAGAATTTGATGCGATCAAAATCGGTCTTGCTTCACCTGACATGATTCGTTCATGGTCTTTTGGTGAAGTGAAAAAGCCAGAAACCATTAACTACCGTACCTTTAAGCCTGAGCGTGACGGTCTGTTCTGTGCACGTATCTTTGGCCCGGTCAAAGACTATGAATGTCTTTGTGGTAAATACAAACGCCTGAAGCACCGCGGCGTGATCTGTGAAAAATGTGGTGTAGAAGTTACTCAGACCAAAGTACGTCGTGAGCGTATGGGTCACATTGAGCTGGCTTCTCCTGTTGCCCACATCTGGTTCCTGAAATCACTGCCATCCCGTATCGGTCTGTTGATGGACATGCCGCTGCGTGATATCGAGCGTGTGCTTTATTTCGAATCTTATGTGGTTATCGAACCTGGCATGACCAATCTTGAGCGTAGTCAGCTGCTGTCTGAAGAACAGTATCTGGACGCGCTGGAAGAGTGGGGCGATGAGTTCGACGCGCGCATGGGCGCCGAAGCAGTGAAAGCACTGCTGGCCAACATGGATCTGAATGCTGAAATCGAACTGATGCGTGAAGAGCTGGAAGAAACCAACTCTGAAACCAAGCGCAAGAAGCTGACCAAGCGTCTGAAGCTGGTAGAAGCATTTGTTCAATCCGGTAACAACCCAGAGTGGATGATCCTGTCAGTACTGCCTGTACTGCCGCCGGATCTGCGTCCTCTGGTACCGCTGGACGGTGGTCGTTTCGCGACCTCTGATCTGAACGACCTATACCGTCGTGTGATCAACCGTAACAACCGTTTGAAGCGCCTGCTGGATCTGGCTGCCCCAGACATCATCGTACGTAACGAAAAGCGTATGTTGCAAGAGTCTGTGGATGCACTGCTGGACAACGGTCGTCGTGGTCGTGCCATCACGGGTTCGAACAAGCGTCCGCTGAAATCTCTGGCTGACATGATCAAAGGTAAGCAGGGTCGTTTCCGTCAGAACCTGCTGGGTAAGCGTGTCGACTACTCAGGCCGTTCGGTAATCACCGTAGGTCCATACCTGCGTCTGCACCAGTGTGGTCTGCCGAAGAAAATGGCACTGGAGCTGTTCAAACCGTTCATCTACGGCAAGCTGGAAACCCGTGGTCTGGCGACCACCATCAAAGCTGCCAAGAAGATGGTTGAGCGCGAAGAAGCTGTTGTTTGGGATATCCTGGACGAAGTGATCCGCGAACACCCGGTTATGCTGAACCGTGCACCAACACTGCACCGTCTGGGTATCCAGGCGTTTGAACCTGTGTTGATCGAAGGTAAAGCGATTCAGCTGCACCCGCTGGTCTGTGCGGCTTATAACGCCGACTTCGATGGTGACCAGATGGCGGTACACGTACCGCTGACGCTGGAAGCGCAGTTGGAAGCACGTGCGCTGATGATGTCGACCAACAACATCCTGTCTCCGGCGTCTGGTGATCCAATCATCGTACCGTCTCAGGACGTTGTACTGGGTCTGTACTACATGACCCGCGACAAGATCAACGCTAAAGGCGAAGGCATGTACCTGGCCGGCTCTGCGGAAGCAGAGAAAGCGTACCGTACCGGTAATGCAGAGCTGCATGCTCGCGTTAAAGTGCGTATCACTGAGCACGTGAAAAACGAGCAAGGTGAGCTGGTGAAAAACACCCAGCTGATGGACACCACTGTTGGCCGAGCCATGCTGTGGCAAATCGTGCCTAAGGGTCTGCCATACAGCCTGGTGAACACTGAAGCACTGGGTAAGAAGCAGATCTCGAACCTGCTGAACACCTGTTACCGTGAACTGGGTATGAAGCAAACTGTCATTTTTGCTGACCAGATCATGTACACAGGCTTTGCTTACGCGGCCCTGTCTGGTGTATCTGTTGGTATCGACGACATGGTGGTGCCAGACGCTAAGTACACCAAGATCGCTGAAGCTGAAGCTGAAGTTGCAGAAATTCAGGATCAGTTCCAGTCCGGTCTGGTAACCGCTGGCGAACGTTACAACAAAGTGATCGATATCTGGGCAACCGCGAACGAACAGGTTGCTAAAGCGATGATGGATAACCTGTCGTTTGACACAGTTATCAACCGCGAAGGTAAAGAAGAACAGCAGAAATCGTTTAACAGTGTATACATGATGGCCGATTCCGGTGCTCGTGGTTCGGCTGCACAGATTCGTCAGTTGGCGGGTATGCGTGGTCTGATGGCGAAACCAGATGGTTCGATCATCGAAACGCCAATCACCGCGAACTTCCGTGAAGGTCTGAACGTACTCCAGTACTTCATCTCCACGCACGGTGCGCGTAAAGGTCTGGCGGATACGGCACTGAAAACAGCGAACTCAGGTTACCTGACTCGTCGTCTGGTAGACGTTGCCCAGGATGTGGTGATCACAGCTGATGACTGTGGTACGCACGCAGGTATCACTATGATGCCGCTGATCGAAGGTGGTGATGTTAAAGAGCCGCTGCGAGATCGCGTACTGGGTCGAGTCGTGGCCGATGATGTGCTGAAACCAGGTACTGAAGAAGTACTGGTTCAACGCAACACTATGCTGGACGAGAAGTGGTGTGACATTCTGGAAGACAACTCAGTTGACCAGATTAAAGTGCGTTCTGTTGTTACTTGTGAAAACGACTTCGGTTGTTGCCGTAACTGTTATGGTCGTGACCTGGCTCGTGGTCACCTGGTTAACCAGGGTGAAGCAGTCGGCGTTGTGGCAGCACAGTCCATCGGTGAACCAGGTACACAGCTGACGATGCGTACGTTCCACATCGGTGGTGCGGCTTCTCGTGCGGCAGCAGAAAACAGTATTCAGGTGAAGAACAAAGGTTCTCTGAAGCTGCACAATGCCAAGTTCGTTACTAATAACGATGGCAAGCTGGTTATCACTTCGCGTGCTGCTGAGCTGACTATTGTTGATGAGTTCGGTCGTACCAAGGAAAGCTACAAGCTGCCATACGGTTCGATGCTGGGCAAAGGCGACAACGATGCGGTTGAAGCCGGTGAAGTGGTGGCGAACTGGGACCCACACACAATGCCAATCATTACTGAAGTGGCAGGTCATATCCAGTTTGTGGATCTGATCGATGGTGTGACGGTTTCTCGCCAGACGGACGACCTGACCGGTCTGTCTTCTATCGTAATCCTGGACGGTGCCGAGCGTACCGGTGCAGGTAAAGATATGCGTCCAATGGTGAAACTGGTTGATGACAAAGGCAACGATGTCATGATTCCGGGTACAGATATGCCTGCGCAGTACTTCCTGCCGGGTAAAGCCATTGTTCAGCTGGAAGACGGTTCTGCGGTTGGTATCGGTGACACGCTGTCTCGTATTCCTCAGGAATCTGGCGGTACGAAAGATATCACCGGTGGTCTGCCACGCGTTGCTGACCTGTTCGAAGCGCGTAAGCCGAAAGAGCCTGCAATCCTGGCTGAAATCACAGGTGCAGTATCCTTCGGTAAAGAGACCAAAGGTAAGCGTCGTTTGATCATCACCCCAACTGACGGCCAGCCATATGAGGAAATGATTCCTAAGTGGCGTCAGCTGAACGTCTTTGAAGGCGAGAAAGTTGAAAAAGGTGATGTTATTGCCGATGGTCCGGAAGCTCCACACGATATCCTGCGTCTGCGTGGCGTTCACGCGGTAGCAGAATACATCGTTAACGAGGTTCAGGAAGTTTACCGTCTGCAAGGCGTTAAGATTAACGATAAGCACATCGAGACTATCATCCGTCAGATGCTGCGTAAGGTAACCATTACGGTTCCGGGTGACTCTGAGTTCCTGGAAGGCGAGCAGGTGGAATTCTCCCGCGTGAACATCGCCAACCGTCAGCTGATTGCTGAAGACAAGCAGCCTGCACTGTTTGAGCGTGATCTGCTGGGTATTACCAAAGCGTCTCTGGCTACTGAGTCCTTCATCTCTGCCGCGTCGTTCCAGGAAACGACTCGCGTACTGACTGAAGCTGCGGTTGCCGGTAAGCGTGATGAGCTGCGTGGTCTGAAAGAAAACGTCATCGTGGGTCGTTTGATCCCTGCGGGTACAGGTTTCTCTTATCACCAGCAGCGTCAGCGTCGTCGTGATGCGGATCTGGCTCCGGTAGAGCCTCAGGTTGATGCCGAGCAGGCGTCTCAAGACCTGGCAGCACTGCTGAATGCCGGTTTGAACGACGAAGATTAAGATCTGTTTGGTTCTTGCATAACCGAAAACTGAAAAAGGCACCCTCAGGGGTGCCTTTTGTTTTTATGTTTAAATTCGTTGGTTATGTGTTTTCAGCGGCCTGACTGTTTTTGGGCTCTGGCTGATTTTAAACAGACAAAGATGCATACAGTAATCAGGGATTCTGATTACCCGTTCTTGGTAGCACAGCGTGTGATTTGCTGTGATTAAGCGCCGGGTGGAACGGCTAAACTTTCACTGATCAGCTCAATCAGATCATCTTCCAGCTCGAACCTTAATTCGATTTGTTCACCCACCATGGACAATTCGTTATCAAAATTATCCCAATCATCACTGTCGTCTGTGATCTCACAATAGCGGTCTGCAAAATTCAGCAAGGGATCTGTGGTATCAGTAATTTTGTTGTAGAGCTGTGAGATTTCTGTGGTTGGGGAATATCCGGTCGCCTGCCACCTTGCCATCACCTTGTCATAAATTTTAAAGTGACCTTCGGAGATGTAATCAACCAGTTGCTGGCTGAAGAGTTGGAGCTGCGATGACGTGGGAAGTTGCCGGGATTTATTTTCAAAGGGAGGTAAGCCTGCTAATTTGCAGTAATCTATCAGCAGCTGCTGCCTCGACATCAGCCAATGATCGATGACATCATTGTTGCCACCCCATTGTTTTTGCACTTGTTCGAATTTACTAAGCATGACCATGTCCTCATGATCGCCCCGCAAGAAGCAGGAGCCGAAAACAATACCTGTCAAACTCTTAGTGACACTAAGAGTACCAATATGGCAAAGCCAAATTCCACTGTTAGGTTTAGATTGCCAGCAAAACTGATACCCTGCAAGGATGGAGGAGCAGCTAATGTCAAAAAAGCAAGAACACAGCTACTGGTGTGTCATTCGTGACCGCAGAATTTATTTAGAAAATGGTAAGTTACCGCTTACACTGGAAGGCTTTACTGACTTGGATCTTGCAAGATCCACCGTGATCGGTTTTCATCAGGGATACCCGGTGAGATGGCTGGAAGATCCTGATTTATTGGCCGATAAAAAATTTTATTCTCTCAGGGAATTTCTTCGCGAACATGAGGATCTGTTTGCGCTGGCCGGCAAAGCGATGCAGTTATCCCATATGTGCGAGACGCAGGCGTTTTGTGCTTCCTGCGGCGGGAAAACGACATTGGCCGACAGTGCACAGGCCATGCGATGCCAGGCCTGTGACAGCTACCATTATCCGCGCATTGCTCCCTGTATCATTGTTGCGGTGAAGAAAGATGACTGCATTTTGCTGGCGCAGCATCCCCGCCACAAAAGTGGCATGTATACCGTTATTGCCGGCTTTGTTGAAGCCGGAGAAACCCTGGAGCAATGTGTGGCTCGTGAAGTCAAAGAAGAGACGGGTATTGAAGTGACCAATATCCGCTACTTTGACAGTCAGCCCTGGGCGTTTCCGTCCAACATTATGATGGGATTTCTGGCGGAACACCAAAGTGGTGTTATCCGTCCGGATTACGAAGAGCTGGTGGATGCCCGCTGGTTTAAACATGATCAGTTACCGCAGATCGCGCCACCAGGGACGATTGCGCATCGTCTTATTCAGGCTACTTGCGAGGCTATCAGGCAGGAAGCAGCAATCCGGAAAGATGGTGACCAGTAAATGCCAGGGAGATAATTTACTGGAAGGGACCCAGGCTCCTATCAGCCTGAGTGGCTTTCTGGCAGTCCGCGGAAAATGGCTTTGGAATGCTTAATCAGGTGTGCGGCATAATGCGGGGTGACTTTATGCAGCTGTCCTTTCATGGCTTTGAAAGAGTTTTCCCAACAGCGGTCTTTGTACACACCGGTTTCAGTAAATTCGATAACAACTTGCAGGTCCATAGATCCTCCAATTTTTGCATTAGCCGATGTTGGCTGTTAATAACAGTATCAGAGAACCGATAGGCTATTGATTAAAATATCTGCAACATTAGATTGCCAAAAATGAAACAGCAGATGCTTAAACCGTACGGCTGACAAGCGATGTGCTCTACGCGGCATTAATTGCCATTCAGGGTGAATGCATAGCTGCTGTTGCCGGATCAGGGTGTTACAATGTACTCAATTATTTGCCAGGATGTTGACAATGACAGAATTGAAAAACGATCGCTATCTGCGTGCTTTACTCAAGCAGCCAGTTGACTGCACCCCTGTATGGATGATGCGTCAGGCAGGCCGTTATCTACCAGAATACCGTGCAACCCGCGGCGTGGCTGGCGACTTTATGTCGCTGTGTAAGAATGCTGAACTGGCCAGCGAAGTGACTCTGCAACCTTTGCGCCGTTTTCCGCTGGATGCCGCTATCCTGTTTTCTGACATCCTGACCATTCCGGATGCTATGGGTCTTGGACTGTATTTTGAAACCGGTGAAGGGCCAAAATTCGAGCGTCCTATCACCTGTAAAGCCGATGTCGATAAGATAGGTATCCCTGACCCGGAAGGTGAGCTGCAATATGTTATGAACGCCGTGCGTCAAATCCGAAAAGATTTGAAAGGTGAGGTGCCGCTGATTGGCTTTTCCGGCAGCCCGTGGACGCTGGCTACTTACATGGTGGAAGGCGGCAGCACTAAGGCGTTTACAAAAATCAAAAAAATGATGTACGCCGAACCTGCAGTTCTGCATGCATTGCTGGATAAACTGGCCGACAGTGTGATTCAGTACCTGAATGCTCAAATCAAAGCCGGTGCCCAGTCAGTGATGGTGTTTGACACCTGGGGTGGCGTATTGACCCCGCGTGATTACCAGCTGTTTTCGCTACAGTACATGCACAAGATTGTCGATGGCCTGATCCGTGAAAACGAAGGCCGCCGTGTCCCTGTGACCCTGTTTACCAAAAACGGTGGTATGTGGCTGGAAGCGATTGCGGCAACCGGTTGTGATGCGGTGGGTCTGGACTGGACCATTGATATTGCCGACGCCAAGCGCCGTGTGGGTGACAAAGTGGCCCTGCAAGGCAATATGGACCCGTCCATGCTGTACGCGTCGCCAGAGCGTATCCGTGAAGAAGTGGCCGGTATTCTGTCTGGCTTCGGTGAAGGCACGGGCCATGTCTTTAACCTGGGCCACGGTATCCATCTCGACGTACCGCCGGAAAATGCCGGCGTCTTTGTCGAGGCGGTCCATGAGCTGTCTGCCCCTTATCACAAGTAAGCGGCGGCTGATGACACCAGAAAGCGAGCTGAATGGCTCGCTTTTTGCGTTTTACAGGCAGCTTACAGCCCCAGGTGCTGGTGGACATAGTCGCGGATGTAGGGCACGACATCGGTTTCAAACCAGGGGTTTTTCTTCAGCCACAAGGTATTGCGCGGCGATGGGTGAGGCAGTGGCAGATAATCTGGCGCCCATTGCCGCCAGGCTCTGACTGTGTCGGTCAGGGTTTTGGGTTTATCTGACAGATAGTAATTCTGCGCATACTGGCCGACCAGCAGTGTCATGCCGATATTGGGCAGCAGCGGCCAGACCTGGCCATGCCATTGCGGCGCGCATTCGGGTCTTGGCGGCAAGTCCCCGCTCTTGCCTTTTCCCGGATAACAAAACCCCATCGGCATAATGGCGATACGGCTGGGATCATAGAAAGTACCACGATCGAGATCCAGCCAGCGGCGCAGCCGGTCGCCGCTTGGATCGTTCCAGGGAATGCCAGTGTCATGGACCCGGGTGCCCGGGGCCTGGCCGACTATCATTAAGCGTGCTTCGCTGCTGGCTTGAATCACCGGCCGCGGACCGAGCGGCAGGTGGGCTTTACACAGCTCGCACTGACGGATCTGGTTCAGCAATGCCGATAAGGTGTGCGGAGGGTTGAGATTTGCCATAATCAGCCTTAATAACCGAGTGTGAAGTCAATCTGGTATTGCAGCGGCTTACCTTCAACATAGCGCAGGTAGTTGGTTTTGAATATCTCCATGACCTGTTGCGGGAAGCTCTCGGCGGCAATGTGCGGGGTGACAGTTATCTGAGGGTGACACCAGAAAGGGTGCTCAGCCGGCAGCGGCTCTTGTTTGAACACATCCAGAAAAGCATGGCTGAGCGCGCCACTGGCCAGTGCCTGCAGCAGGCCTGGCTCACACACCGCATTACCCCGGCCGACATTGAAGAGTAAGCTACCGCGGCAATGGCTCAGGCTGTCGGCATTGAGCAGATTGTCTGTCATCGCAGTGGCAGGCAGCACTGACACCAGAACATCAGCCTGTTGCAGTGCCTCGCTCAGATCCTTGATAGCCATGACCTTATCAAAACCCGGGGCAGCACTTTCGCCGGAGCGGTTCACGCCCAGCACTGTCATTCCTAACGCTTTGGCAGCGCCAGCCAGGTGCTGGCCAATCGAGCCGGTGCCCAGAATCACCATGGTTTTGTCAGACAGAGCGCCGTAGCTGTGCGGTTGCCACAGCGTCTGTTGTTGCTGGGCCTGATAACGGCTGAAATGGCGCTGGTGGCTGATCAGCAAACCCAGCACGTATTCGCTGATCAACTGGCCGAAGATCCCCCGGACATTGGTCAGCGCATAATCGTTGCGCAATCCGGGCTGGATCAGGGCGTCAATGCCGGCATAGGTGGATTGCAGCCAGCGCAGCTGCGGAAATTGCGTCAACCTGTCAGTGATTAATGGCGGATCGGCCAGCACCAGCGTCGCCTCGTCAGGATTGTCTGTCAGTGACAGCGCCGGTAAGTCTGCTTCTTCAATCAGTTGGCGGTACAGGTCTGCCCGTCGGGAAACAATACAGAGTTGATGCATGGCTTTTTCCTTTTGCGCTGGCGGGTTATCAAGTAAAATTCAAGTTAACGTTTTCAGACAGATTATCCCATGCTTAAGAATCCAATTCAGCTTCGCCTAGAAAAATTTGAACCCTGGCAATACCTGACCTTTATGGCCTCACTTTGCGAGCGGATGTATCCCAATTACGCTTTCTTCTGCCGCGAGACTGAATTTGCGGATCCTCAGCCTTATCGTCTTATCCTCGACAGCGTCTGGGAAATCCTGACGGTGAAAAATGCCAAGATCAATTTTGAAAACCAGCTGGAGAAGCTGGAAGAGATGGTGCCTGCTGCCGACGATTTTGATTTGTATGCGGTGAATCCGGCGATCGATGCCTGTGTCGGGCTGTCTGATCTGCTGCATGCGCTGCTGGATCGTGATCTGATCCCTGAGACCGCACTGAGCATCAGTTCCCTGTCGGTTGAAACGGTAGCCAATCTGGAACAAGCGCGCGAGGGTGAGGAAATCACCAACGACAACCAGAAGAACAATCAGGCCGTGTGCGAAGAATGGGATGTCCAGTGGGCTATCTACCGTGCACTGAAAGAGACAGATGGCCGGGATATCGAGCTGATTAAAAGCCTGCGCCGTGAACTGCGTGACGACGGGGTGAGTAATATCGGGATTGCGCTCTGATTTGAGAGTCTGTGCCGAACAAGGCAGGATCGCTATCCTGCCTGGTTCGTCTTTGTTGAGGGGTCAGTTGTTGTAATCGTCTTCGTCGTCGTCGCGGTTTTCAATCACCCCGTGTTTTTTCTTCCAGCGTTCCCAGCGCTGAAACGCCAGTTGCTGCATGTCGGTGCTGGTATCGGCTTCATCGACAATTTCTTCGCCGACCAGGCTCTCGAAAATATCTTCCAGGGTAACCAGTCCCATCACAGTGCCGTATTCATCGACCACTAACGCCAGCTGGACGCGCTCTTTCATCAGTTTTTCAAACGCCACCGGAACAGTATCCAGATTCAGAACCACAGGCAGCGGACGCATTAAGTCACTGAGCAGCAGATTGCCCTGTCCGCTCTGACTGGCGGCAAACAGTTCGAGACGGTGAACAAATCCGAGAATATTGTCTTTACTGCCTTGGTAGATCAACGGGCGTGAAAAAGGGCTGTCTTTGGCCTGGCTCAAAAATTCGTTGATAGACAAACTGCCCTCGACACGGAACAGGACCGGCCGCGGCGTCATGATTTTACTCACGCTGACATCACAGAACTGCAGCAGGTTATGCATGATTTTCGATTCCCCTTCGGCCAGTTCGCCGGACTCTTTGGCCAGCATGGCCATGGCTGAGAGCTCATCACGCAGTTTCGGGGGCTGGTGGCCCTGCGACAAACGGCGGGTGATTTGCTCCGAGACCCACACGAAAGGACGAAGCAGCCAGATCATCCATTCCAGTACATGAGCCGTGAACGGTGCCAACTGGCGGCAGTAGGTCGCGCCTATGGTTTTGGGAATGATCTCTGACAGCAGAAGAATGCCGACTGTGAGCGCGGCAGAGAATACCCCCAGCCACTGACTGCCGAAGACGACGGCGGCCTGGGCACCGGCCGTTGCGGCACCAATGGTGTGGGCTATGGTGTTCAGGGTCAGAATCGACGCCAGTGGACGATCGATATTGCCTTTCAGCTCTGCCAGTTTGTCTGCCATGGGATGTTCTTGTTGACGCAGGGTGCCAATGTAGCTGGGAGAAATACTGAGCAGTACAGCTTCCAGCACAGAGCAGATAAAAGAAATACCTATTGCGATTGAGATATAGAAGGTCAGAAGTAACATGCGTTTTGATTTGCTCTTAGTGGAATAACCATGAAGGACTCAAGTGGCCTCAAATTGTCGAATGATAAGGACCGCAACAGCACTGGTGTGTATGAATACGTTGAACTCACGGCACCTAGCTTCTTGAGTTATTTGAGTATTAATTGGTGCAATAAGAAGCAAAAGCAACCAGCGTCTTCTTCAGGATAGTAACAATTTGTGAACTTGCGCTCAGTTTATGGTTAAAGACCCCGCAGCTAACCACAGGAAAGCCGACAAACCTTTGCCACATGGGCTTCTTTTGAATTAGAGTGGATGAGTCTGAAGAAAAAACCTTAGAAGGGAAACCGAATGAACAAGACCCAACTGATTGACCTGATTGCTGAACAAGCGGACCTGACTAAAGCGCAAGCAAAAGATGCGCTGGAATCAACCCTGAGCGGCATCACCGAAGCATTGAAATCCGGTGACCAGGTTCAACTTATTGGCTTTGGCACATTTAAAGTAAACCACCGCGCAGCGCGTACAGGTCGTAACCCGCAGACTGGTAAAGAAATCCAGATCGCTGCAGCCAACGTACCTGCTTTCGTTGCAGGTAAAGCGCTGAAAGATTCTGTAAAATAATCTTAACTCCGCCGGGGATAACTTCGGCGGAGTTTTTATTTATGAAACGAACCTGCCTGATTGTACTGACTTTCCTGCTTTCTGCCTGTGGCAGCTCTGCTTTATCACAACACACACTGTCTCCTTTGGAACGCCTTAGCGGCGGTCAGGTCGTCGGTGATGCGTCATCACTGTACTGGGTCAACCTGCGTCAGTCGAAAACCGAGTCTTTGGCTGAACGGGTCTGGATGGGCGATTACGGTGAGTATCAGACGGATTATCGCTGGCATGACGGGCAGTTGCGTGAATTGAAGCGGGCTGGTACAGCGCTGAAAGACGATAAACACCAGCCGTTTGAATTGCATGTGCGTTACGATCAGCACGGCGAGGCGGTGTTCCAGCGCTATAAAGTTGGCGACACGGTTTTTCCTTTGTCTGATACTCAGCTGCATCAGCTCAGCCAGCAGGCTGACATGGCGGTGGCTCTTGTCCGAGAGCAGTCGCGAGAGGGATTCCAGCTGGTGCAGGGTGTGTGGGACGGTCAACGGTTTGTCCATTGTGATGCTCAGGCTGAGATTGAGATTAACTGGCAGCAGATCAATGCCCAGCCAGGTTATATCGCACTGATCGGAAAATCGGATGGCCGGGGCAAGGTCACCGCGCAGCAGATGGTGCTGAACCGGACAACCGCGCAGCACTGCCTGACGCCGCCCAGATTACTGGATGTGTCCTGACGAACAGAGCGAAAGATAAGTGGATAACAACAGATAAGGCGCCTTTCGGCGCCTTATTTTTAGTTTGTGTGCGGTGGCAGATCAGTCCTGTTCACGGGCAATGGCGCGGTAGCCAATGTCGTCACGGAAGAACACACCGTTCCAGCGGATTTGTTTTGCCAGCGCATAAGCACGTTGCTGAGCATCAGACACTGTGTCGCCCATAGCAGTGGCACATAACACGCGGCCGCCATTGGTCACCACGGCACCGTCTTTGCTGGTAGTGCCGGCATGGAAGACTTTTTGTGCGTTGCCGTCTTGCAGGGGCAGACCGGAAATCACATCCCCTTTGCTGTATTCGCCCGGATAACCACCGGCAGCCAGCACCACACCAATCGCCGCGCGCGGATCCCACTGAGAGTCCACGGTATTCAGTTTGCCATCGACAGCCGCCAGGCACAGCTCAACCAGATCCGATTGCAGGCGCAGCATAATAGGCTGAGTTTCCGGGTCGCCGAAGCGGCAGTTATACTCAATCACTTTCGGTGTGCCGTCGGCCATGATCATCAGGCCGGCATACAGAAAGCCTGTGTAGGGGTTGCCCTCGGCTGCCATGCCACGCACGGTAGGAACAATCACTTCGTCCATCACGCGCTGGTGGATTTCCTGAGTCACCACAGGGGCCGGCGAGTAAGCGCCCATGCCGCCGGTATTCGGACCTGTGTCGCCGTTACCTACGCGCTTGTGATCCTGACTGGTTGCCATCGGCAGTATGTGTTCGCCGTCCACCATCACAATGAAGCTGGCTTCTTCGCCGTCGAGGAACTCTTCAATGACAACGCGGTGACCGGCTTCACCAAAGGCATTGCCTGCCAGCATATCGCGCACTGCCGCCTCGGCTTCCTCTTGCGTCATGGCCACGATCACGCCTTTACCGGCTGCCAGACCATCGGCTTTGACCACAATGGGCGCGCCTTTTTCTTTCAGGTAAGCCAGAGCTGGCTCGATCTCGGTAAAGTTCTGGTATTCTGCCGTCGGGATCTGATGGCGGGCCAGGAAGTCTTTGGTGAAGGCTTTGGAGCCTTCCAGCTGGGCGGCGGCCTGGGTCGGACCGAAAATCGGCAAGCCCGCAGCACGGAATGCGTCAACCACACCTATCACCAGTGGTGCTTCCGGGCCAACAATGGTCAGGCCGATTTGCTGCTCTTTGGCAAACGCCACCAGTGCCGCAGTGTCTTCCACGCCAATCGCGACATTTTCCAGTTTTGGCTCTAAGGCAGTACCAGCATTGCCCGGTGCCACGAAGACTTTCTCTACCTGTGCTGATTGTGCGGCTTTCCAGCCCAGGGCGTGCTCGCGGCCGCCATTACCAATGACAAGAACTTTCATCTTTTGATCCTTATCGCGTCGCCAGGTTGGCGATTTCTGTGTCAAGCGTACTCATTGATTCGGTATCAACTGCGTGCGCTTTCCTTGAGATCGAAAACCTGGCTTAGCGCTAAATGCTTAAAAGTTGCTTAATCGAAAGCGCCCAAACCTGTTGAGCGCCCAAGAAATAAAGCAAGGTTCCACAGTGATCGCGGAGCCTTAACGATTGATTAATGACGGAAGTGACGCATGCCTGTGAAGACCATGGCCATGCCGTGTTCGTCGGCAGCGGCAATCACTTCGTCATCACGCATTGAACCGCCCGGCTGAATCACACAGGTGATACCGGCTGCTGCCGCCGCATCGATACCGTCGCGGAACGGGAAGAAGGCATCTGATGCCATCACACTGCCAGCCACTTCCAGCTTTTCGTCCGCCGCTTTGATACCGGCAATTTTGGCTGAATATACGCGACTCATCTGGCCGGCGCCCACACCGATAGTCATGTTGCCTTTGGCATACACGATCGCATTGGATTTCACGTATTTCGCCACTTTCCAGCAGAACAGGGCATCACGCAGTTCTTCTTCCGTCGGCTGGCGCTGGGTAACCACTTTGAGGTCAGCCAGACCGACCATGCCCTGGTCACGATCCTGCACCAGTAAACCACCGTTGACGCGTTTGACGTCGAAACCTGTGGTTTTGCTGTGCCACTGGCCGCATTCCAGCAGACGCACGTTTTGCTTGGCAGACACCACTTCAGCGGCTTCGGCGCTGACGCTGGGGGCAATAATCACTTCAACGAACTGGCGCTCAACAATGGCTTTGGCGGTGTCGGCATCCAGCTCACCGTTGAAGGCAATAATACCGCCAAAGGCAGACGTCGGGTCTGTCTTGTAAGCGCGATCATAGGCTTCCAGCAGGTTAGCACCCAGTGCCACACCGCAAGGGTTGGCGTGTTTCACTATCACACAGGCTGGCTGGTCGAATTCTTTAACGCATTCCAGCGCGGCATCGGTATCGGCTATGTTGTTGTAAGACAGAGCTTTGCCCTGCAACTGGCGCGCTGTGGCCACAGAGGCTTCTTCCGGCTGTGCTTCGACGTAGAAAGCGGCATCCTGATGGCTGTTTTCGCCATAGCGCATGCCTTGCTTCTTGACGAACTGCTGATTGAAGGTGCGCGGGAACTTAGAGTCTTCGTCAGCTTGGTCGCCATAAGAGGGCACCATGGTGCCGAAATAGTTGGCGATCATGCCGTCGTAAGCGGCTGTGTGTTCGAACGCCGCAATCGCCAGATCGAAGCGGGTAGCGTGAGTCAGTGACCCGTCGTTGTCGGCCATTTCAGCCAGCACGCGGTCATAATCGTGCGCATTCACGACTATAGTCACATCTTTATGGTTTTTTGCGGCACTGCGCACCATAGTCGGACCACCGATATCAATGTTCTCAACGGCGTCTTCTAATGTACAACCCGGCTTTGCGACTGTCGCCGCGAACGGATAGAGGTTAACCACCACCATATCAATCGGTGCAATGCCATGCTCAGCCATGATCGTATCGTCCTGGCCACGTCGGCCAAGTACGCCGCCATGCACTTTCGGGTGCAGGGTTTTAACACGGCCATCCATCATTTCAGGGAAGCCCGTATAGTCGGAGACTTCAGTCACCTGAATACCTTTATCAGCCAGCAGGCGGGCAGTACCGCCAGTGGACAGGATATCGACGCCACGGTTGGCAAGAGCTTGTGCGAATTCAACAATTCCCGTTTTGTCTGATACGCTGATCAGAGCACGGCGAATAGGACGAGCGTTTTCCATTGCTACCATCTCTTTGATTGCGGTGAATTATTTGCCAAAAGCTGACCTGTTATACTGAGATTGCCTTTGGCAAATAGCCTCATCCGTCAGGCGGAATGGGATTTGCGTAATGGCGCGTATTTTACATGATTCCCGGCATTGCGCAAACGTTTGCCTTGGGCCGTAAACGGTCAGCTGTGAGCGCTGTGCAGGGAGAGTTAATAAGGATCATGAGGTTATATGGCTAGGTACTTGATCGGACAACTGGCAAAGCTCTGCGAGGTCAGCAGTGATACCTTGCGCTTTTACGAGAAGAATGGCTTGCTGATCCCCGGCGAGCGCAGTGAAAGCGGCTACCGGCTCTACAGCGACGACGATGTCTCCCGCATTCGCTTCATTCTGCGGGCAAAAGCCATCGGCCTGAGCCTGGAGGAGATCCGGGAGCTGCTGGCGATACGGGTCGAAGCCGATCAGCACAGCTGTGCGGAAGTAAAAGCCATCACTCAGGCCAAGTTAGACGATATTGACAGCAAACTAGCGGAATTACAGCGAATACGCCGGGCACTGAAGCGCTTGAATGATGCCTGTTGCGGCGAGGCGGATGACGATGCCAGCCACTGCTCCATCCTGGAAGCCCTGGCCGATGAACAGTAATGACTCAGCCCTCAGCAAGGGCTGATAAAGGTGTATGCGACCGCAAAAAACTGTGATAGCGTGATGGGTTTCCAATGCCCGAACAGAATAACAGGATAAGGATTATCATGCTGAATACTAACGAATATTTTGATGGAAATGTAAAATCTATTGGTTTCGAAGCCGAGGGTGCGCGCAGCAGTGTCGGCGTGATGCTTCCGGGATCTTATACCTTTGCCACCGCTGCTCCAGAGCGCATGACAGTGGTCAAAGGGGCGATTTCGGTCAAGCTGCCGGGCCATGTCGATTGGGAAACCTACAATGCTGGTGATGATTTTGAAGTCCCGGGTGATGCCTCATTCGATGTCAAGATTGCAGAAACAACCGCTTATCTGTGTGACTATCTGTAATCTGTCGTGATACCCGCCAGCTGGGATACCAGCTGGTTTTCCTGCCCGATAATCCCTCCTGCTATCCCTTTCTTATATTTTATATTTGGTTATATCAATGGCTTACTGAGCGTTCATGTGAGCGGAGCAATTGACGGGACGAGTCGTTGTTCAGGTTGTCTGCCACAAGGCAGGGCAGGGTAAAGCGGACGGATTTAAAACGGGCTGTCTTTGTTGAGGGAAGTGGCAATGCCGGAAATGGCCAGTGCAAGAGTGGATTTGACTATCTGTTCCTGACGAGCGGTCTGCATCTGGTAAAAAGCAAGATCGATGTCTTCTGTGATCGGGGCCATGTCCAACTGGGCAATGCCCATCACATTGGCCTGGTGAAGCGCCTTGATTTCTTTAATGATTTTAGGGTCGGTAAAATGGTATTCGGTCACATCACGGTTGAGCATGTCTTTGATATGCAGGCAGCGTTCAATATCCTGATAGACAGGCTGGGCAATCACCCCCAGGCCGTACAGCAGTTTAAGGCGCACGCTGAGCTCCCCAAGCGGACCTGTGTCGTGCAGCAGCGGCTCCACCACAGATTTCACCGCAAAGTCGTCCTTGCGGAAAATTCGCTGGATGAGTGCATCGACGGCTTCTTCCAAGATATCCACAGAGGTAATAAAAAAGCCGCGTACTGTGGTGGCCTGGTTCAGGCGTTCAATCATGTCAGCTTCGTGTTCACAGGGTGCCATGGCTTCGTCTTCTCTTTGTGCCGCAAAGGCGGGGAGCGAACTCCCCGCAAGGTGATCAGGTCAGCGTCTGATAGCAGTGTTCAATATCACGGGCCACTTCGCTGTCAGCGTCCAGACCTGTGTACTGTGCCAGTGTCTGACGGACCCCTTTCTCGTGTAATGTTTGCTGCAGTTCCATTGCCTGCGGATCGGTATCGTTAACATACTTCAAGGCCGCTGCTATGCCTTTGATCAGCATGCAGTTGTCAGTGCCATACTCCAGAGTGCCCAGCAGGGGCTTGATCAATCTGTCGTTGCTGCCCAGCTTGCGCAGCGGCTGGCGGCCTACCCTGTCAATCTCATCGCGCAGGAAGGGATTGGCAAAGCGGGTCAGGATTTTTTCGATGTAAGCATAATGCTGCTCACGATCAAAGCCATACCGGCGGATAAGCACTTCGCCGCTTTCCAGCATTGCAGTTCGGACCTGTCCGCGGATGTCTTCATCTTCTATCGCGTCGCGGATCGTCTGGTAACCTTTCAGCGCGCCCAGATAGGCGGTAATGATATGGCCTGTATTGAGGGTAAACAACTTCCGCTCGACAAATGCCATCAGGTTATCTGTGGCTTCCATCCCGGCAATGCTGGGAATCTCGCCTTTGAACTGTTGCTGGTCGACAATCCACTCGCTGAAACTTTCTACTGTGACTTCCAGAGGATCATCGTTGGCAGCTCCCGCGGGCGGCACAATACGGTCGACGGCCGAATCGACAAAACCGACATACTGATCCGCCAGCTGCCGGTGCGCCGGCGTTAATTGCTTATAGACTTCTTCTTTCAGATGCGTGGTGCCCCGTACCATGTTTTCACAGGCGATGATATTGAGCGGCTGGGTGTTACCTGCTTCAAATCGCTTGGCCAGCCCGTTTGCTATGGTACTGGCAATTTTATCCAGCACTGCAGGGCCGACGGCTGTGGTGATCAAATCGGTATGCACTATCTGATTGATTACATCCGGTCCGGCGGCATTGACCGCTGTGATATGGCTGACGGTATCCAGATGACAGTCATTGCCTACCACTTTGACATTGTAAGACTGCGCATGGCTAAGCTGATCGATCAAAGGCCCGTTAACGTCGGCAAAAGTGACGTTTACCTCGGCATCCGCCAGCACTTTACCAATAAAACCCCGGCCGATATTGCCGGCGCCAAAATGAACTGCTTTCATGATGATGACTACCTTAAGTTTGTGAGAGGCCGCGCTGGGCGGCCCCGGTATCTGCACTGGCGGTTAAGCCGCTTCTTCACTGGCCAGAATGCTGAGTACTTCCCGGACATCCTGGGTACGCTTGAGGCGTTCAATGGCCTCGTGGTCATCCAGTGCGTTAGTGATGGTAGTAATCACCTGAATGTGTTCGTCATTTTTGGCGGCAATGCCGATCACCAGATGGGCAATGTCGTCTTCGTCATCGGTAAATGCCACCCCGGCAGGGTACTGGCAAATGACGATACCTGTTTTGATCACTCTGTCTTTGGCCTCCACCGTACCGTGCGGCACAGCGATAGACTCACCGAGATAAGTCGGCACCAGTGCCTCGCGGGCAAACATGGCATCAATGTATTCAGGTTCGGTATAGCCCATTTTGACCAATTGCTCACCGGCAAAGCGGATGGCGTCGTCCTTACTGGTGGCTTTGAGCCCAAGATGGATGTTGGCCGCCTGGATCTGGAAAACAGAGGGTTGCTGCGGTTCCAGGCTGTCGTCATTGGCGGCAACAGGTGTCAGTTTTACCAGGTTCGGGTCATTCGCCGCTTCCGGGCTGGACGCGGCAATGATACGGGTGATCAAATCATTGTAGATCTGAACGTCAAGGAAGTTGGTCAGCGAAATATGCTGAGCCTGCGGGGCATGCTTGCGGGCACGCTCAGTGAGATCTTTGTGGGTGATAACAATGTCGACATCATCGGGCAGGTTGTTGATGGCGCTGTTAGTGACATCAATATTTAGTCTGGCCTCACTGACTTTCTTGCGCAGTAAACCGGCCCCCATGGCGCTGGAACCCATACCGGCATCGCAAGCCACTATGATGCGGCGAACCTGACTGAGCTGAACCTTGGATGCTGGGTGGCTGCTGGCGGTAGTCGGCGCAGAGCCTGTGGCAGCACTGCCTTCAGCGGCTTTGCCCGATTTCATGGCTTTCATTTTCTCGCTGGCATTTTTCAGCGCGCTGCCGTCGTCGTCTTCGGTCACTTTCTGGGTTTTCAGCAGCAGTGCAGCCACCAGGAAAGACACAGTCGCGGCTGCCACGATAGAGCACAAAACGCCCAAGATCGAGGCTTTCGGCGCCATCAGCATCACGGCAAAAATAGAGCCAGGTGATGCAGGCGAGACCAGACCGGCATTGAACAGGGTCAGGGTGAAGACACCTGTCATGCCACCGGCAATCGCGGCCAGGATCAGGCGCGGATTCATCAGAATATAGGGGAAGTAAATCTCGTGGATCCCCCCAAAGAAATGGATGATGGCAGCACCACCGGCAGTCTGTTTAGCCGTACCGCGGCCGAACACCATGTAAGCCAGCAAAATGCCCAGGCCAGGACCCGGATTCGCTTCAATCAGGAAGAAAATAGACTGACCGACCTCATTGGCCTGCTGAATGCCCAGCGGCGAGAAGATACCGTGGTTGATGGCATTGTTGAGGAACAGGATTTTCGCCGGTTCAACGAAGATTGAAGTCAGCGGCAGCAAACCGGCATCGACCAAGAAGTTGACCCCGGCAGCCAGACCGCCAGAGAGGATTTTCACGAAAGGGCCGATCAGGAAAAAGGCAACGATGGCACACAACATCCCTATGATGCCAGCCGAGAAGTTGTTGACCAGCATTTCGAAGCCGCTTTTGATTTTGCCTTCAACGGCTTTATCAAAGTGCTTAATCGCCCAGCCGCCCATAGGGCCGACAATCATGGCGCCCATGAACATGGGGATATCTGTACCTACGATCACACCCATGGTGGTCACGGCACCCACCACGGCGCCCCGATCGCCACCCACCAGTTTACCCCCGGTATAACCGATCAGCAGTGGCAGCAGGTAAGTAATCATAGGGCCAACCAGTTTGGCAATCGTCTCGTTGGGCAGCCAGCCAGTCGGAATGAAGAGAGCGGTAATAAACCCCCAAGCGATGAATGCGCCAATATTGGGCATCACCATGTTGGAGAGGAAGCGGCCAAAATTCTGTATCTTGACCTTGGTGTCTGGTGATATCATAACGTTTCCCCGTTTGATGTTCAGCTTCAAGTTCTGCTGTGTCGATAACGGTTCGCCAAAACCGTCGATTGCTTCGTACCCAATCAATCTACCACAGATCCTGAAAACGGAACTGATAACGGGGTTCTCGTGATCCCCGTCTCCTTTTTTAGCTGTTCCTCATCAAGATATCGTGATCCATCTAACATTTATCCTGTGTAATAAAGTTACATTTTCAATAATTTTTAATAGTCAATTAATTTTAGCTGCTTGATGTCACATTTATTAACTGATTGGTTATTAATCTTATGGTGATCTTGATCACGTATCATGCATCTGATCAAACGCTCTCTAGTGGTGTTAGTGATCTGAATCACTCCTCTGATTTTGTTCGCGCTGTGAAATAAAAATGTATTATTCAGGTGCTATAAATTTGTAGCTTAGTTACAGTTTGGGATTATGCATCTACGGGCTTATGGACTTGCATCGGGAAAGTGTGGCTGGGTGAGCGTCAGAGGTGGACAGGGGAAGGGCCATCAAAAAAGGGCTATGCGTGCGCATAACCCTGTAAAATCAGCGTCATTTGAACGGATGATCAGTTCATGCCGTATTTTTTCAGTTTCTTACGCAGGGTGCCGCGGTTGATGCCCATCATAGTTGCCGCGCGGGTCTGGTTGCCGCGGGTGTACTGCATGATGGTGTCCAGCAGGGGTTGCTCGACTTCAGCCAGTACAAGCTCGTACAGATCATCGACGTCCTGACCGTTCAGCTGGGCGAGATAGTTCTTAAGCGAGGCTTTGACGGAGTCACGCAGTGGTTTCTGAGTGATTTGGTCTTGAGAAGTGACAGTAGTCACTGTAAGTGCTTCGGAAGTCAGATTTTGTTCGAACATATTCTGTAAGCTCTTCTGGTATTTATGCAACGTTGTCGAAGTAGCCTTGCAGCGCATCGATTTGCTCTTGAGCATCTTCGAGTGCGTTGAAGGTCCGGCGGAAATCACCCGCAGAAGCCTGTTCTTTGAGGTACCACGACACGTGTTTACGTGCGATGCGTAACCCCTGGTACTCCCCATAGAAAGCGTGGAGTGCCTGTACATGCTCCAGCAAGATACTGCTGACTTCTTCAAAAGAAGGCGCTGGCAGGTGTTCACCGGTTGTTAAATAATGCTGGATTTCCCGAAAAATCCACGGCCGTCCCTGCGCTGGGCGGCCAATCATCAAGGCATCGGCCCCGGTATAATCCAGGACGAAGCGTGCTTTTTCCGGTGAGTCGATATCACCGTTCGCAATCACAGGAATCGACACCGCCTGTTTCACTGCCTTGATGTAATCGTATTCCGCTTCCCCTTTGTACATACAGGCCTTGGTTCTGCCGTGCAGGGCCAGTGCCTGAATGCCACAGTGTTCAGCGAGCTGTGCGATCTCGACACAGTTTCGGTTCTCTGTATCCCAGCCGGTCCGTGTTTTCAGCGTCACAGGGACGTTCACGGCGCTTACCACGGCCTTGAGGATATCCTCGACAAGATCCGGGTATTGCAGCAGGGCAGAGCCAGCCAGGCGCTTGTTCACTTTCTTGGCCGGGCAACCCATGTTGATATCAATGATCTGGGCACCGTGCTCCACACTGAAGCGGGCGGCGTCGGCCATCTGGCGGGGATCTGCCCCGGCAATCTGTACCGAACGAAGTCCAGACTCACCTTCATGCACCATGCGGTTGAGCGACTTGGCCGTTTTCCAAACGTCTGGGTTGGCAGACATCATTTCGCTGACCGCCATACCTGCGCCGTGGCGCAGGCACAACTCACGAAACGGACGATCGGTCACACCTGCCATTGGCGCGACAATTAACGGGTTGTCTAATTGATATGGACCGATCTTCAATGTCTGTTCCTGACTATGCCAGTAAGGGCGCGCATTTTACGCATTTTTTGCTGTGCTGAAAAGGCCAATATTTGAGCATCCTGATTTTGGATTGCAAAAGGTCATGGAATTCAGTGTATTGCTCACAAAATGCACAATGGATAAATTTGTCAGGATTAGGCTTTTTGACCTGAAATCCGGCACCATTCTTCACGGGCGGCGATAGGTTCCAGTGCCAGTTCGTCGCTGTAATGGCTGGCCACATCTTCCGCCTGAGATTCAAGTACCCCGGAAATCGCCAGCAGGCCATTGTCCCTGACCAGGCTCTTGATAACCGGTGACAGCTCACGCAGCGGGCCGGCCAGAATGTTGGCAACTACCACATCGGCTTGCAGATTTTCCGGCTGATCTTGGGGCAGATACAGGTCGAGATTTTCAGACACACCATTGCGTTCAGCGTTGTCACGCGAGGCCAGAATTGCCTGCGGATCGATATCAATCCCGATCACTTTGGCGGCGCCCAGCTTGAGTGCAGCGATAGCCAGAATGCCGGAGCCGCAGCCGAAATCGATCACGGTTTTGCCAGTCAGATCCTGGCCGTCCAGCCATTCCAGGCACAGAGAGGTGGTTGGGTGCGTCCCGGTGCCGAATGCCAGGCCCGGATCGAGCAGCACGTTGACGGCTCCCGGCTCAGGCGCTTCACGCCAGCTCGGGCAGATCCACAGACGCTGACCGAATTTCATCGGGTGGAAGTTATCCATCCACTCGCGCTCCCAGTCTTTGTCTTCCAGCTGCTCAACCTTGTAGGCAAAATCGTCAGCCAGCAACGGACTGTTTTTCAGCAGCGAGAGCACCATGTCCATGTCACTTTCCGCATCGTACAGGCCAATGACGTCGGTATCGCCCCACAGGCGGGTTTCGCCCGGCAGCGGTTCGAAAACAGGGGTGTCCTGTGCGTCGAGAAAAGTGACCGACAGAGCGCCGGTTTCATCCATCAGCAAGTCGCCAATGGCTTCTGCATTGGCCGCAGTGGCATTCAGTTTCAGTTGAATCCAAGGCATGAGTAAATTCGCTATCAAAGAGACTTTGGCATAAGGCCGCGGAGTTTAGCACGAAAAGTAGTCAGCTCGCATTAGCTTCCTAGCGCGCACGGCAGAGGATACTGACGGTAGAGTAAAAAATAGCACCCCATGGTGCTATTTTGTCAGTTTGCAGTGAATTCCGCCTTTGCGTTCTGGCAATGTGCCCGGTTGGGCCAGAGGTAGCTGGCGGCGATAAAGCTGATCAGCCCGACCAGCAGGGTTGGAACAATCGCATGCACACCATGCATATCCGGTTTGAAAAGCGATAGTGTGATGTAACATCCCAGCCCGCTCAGCATGGAGGCAAATGCCCCGGCGGCCGAGGCTTTTTGCCAGTACAACCCCAGCACCAGTGGCCAGAGAAAGACGGCCTGCATCCCGCCAAAGGCCAGCAGGTTAAGCCAGATAATCATATCCGGCGGGTGGGTTGCCGCGATAAAAACCAGCACCGAGAAAATGCCGGTCACCCACAGCGATAACTTAGGCAACCGACTTTCGATATCAGGCTGTTCCATTGCTTTGGGGTTGATGTAGTTCAGGTACAAATCTTTCAATAGTGTCGCGGAAGCCTGAATCAGCTGGGAATCAATGGTCGACATAATGGCCGCCATCGGGCCGGCGAGAAAAATGCCAGCCACGACAGGTGGCAGTACGCCCATCATCAAAGTCGGCATGATCTGATCCGGCGTGGCAATATCCGGGAAAATCGCCCGCCCCAGTGCGCCAGCCAGGTGCATCCCCAGCATCAGAAAAGCGACCATGGCGGTACTGATCACCATGCCGCGATGCAGGGATTGACTGTCTTTGTAGGACATACAACGCACGGCGGCATGGGGCAGACCAATGACGCCGAAGCAGACCAATATCCAGAAGCTGAGCATAAAGGGCTGTGACATAAAGTTGTCTGGACCGTACGGCGAAATCAGCGCCGGATCGATCTGGTGCAGCGTGGCGACCAGCTCACCTAGGCTACCGCCTGCGTGAATAATGCCAGCCAGCAGAGCCAGCGTGCCGATGATCATCATGATGCCTTGTAAGGTGTCGGTCATGACCACGGCACGGAATCCGCCAATCGTAGTGTACAGCCCAACGGTGGCGGCAAAAATCATCAGACCCTGAGAGTAAGACAGGCCGGTAACGGTTTGCAGCAACCGGGCCCCACCGACAAACTGCACCACCATGGTACCGAAAAACGCCAGCAGCAGTGCCAGGGAAGCAAAGACTACCACGCCCCGGTGCTGATAACGGGCATAGAGCATGTCATTGAGGGTCAGCGCGTTGTGTTTGCGGGCTTCAATCGCAAATTTTTTCCCCAGTACCCCGAGTGTCAGCCAGGCCGCCGGGAGCTGGATCATCGCCAGCAATACCCAGCCCAACCCCATCTTGTAAGCCGCACCGGGGCCGCCAATGAAGGAACTGGCACTGGCATAGGTGGCCGCCAGCGTCATCGCCAGCACGAAGCCGCCCATACTGCGGTTACCCAGCAGATACTCGTTTAAAAACCCGCTGCCTTGCTGAGCGCGGCGCCGGGTAAACAGGGCCAGGGCAAACACGGCTGCCAGATACAGCACGAGCGGGATCAGTAATTGATTAGGCATCGTCATCCTCCGCATCCGCTGACAGCGGCATATCCTGATAAATACATTTCACCATCAGGGCGCACAGCAGCGTAAAGAGTACCGGGCCGACGATACAGGCGAGCAGAAACCAAAGCGGTAATCCCCAGTAAAGCGCAGGAAGGCTGCTCTGTATGGGGTCAGGGGCAAAGAAATAGGCAGAGCAGTACCACCACAGAAAATAGGCGACAGCCAGTCCCAGCGCCCATCTGGCTTCTCTGTGCGCCTGACGGTATCGGGTGGAAAGTGTCTTCATACTGAATTTCCGGTCAGTCAGTGTAAAACGTCGAACGACGTCGAAATCTGTTCGAAATCGTTCCGAAAAAGAAGAAAAAGAAAAGTATTGTGACAAATGACATTCGTATGCACCAGCGGCAGACCATTGATTCGGAAAATAAAAAGGCTGCCTTGCGGCAGCCTTGGTTCAGTTCTGAAAGCGAGGTGTCTGTTATTGCAGACCCAGCTTCTTCTCCAGATAGTGGATGTTAGCGCCACCGTGCTGGAAGTTCTCGTCTGCCATGATGTCTTTCTGCAGCGGAACATTGGTCTTGATGCCGTCGATGATCATTTCGTTGAGGGCGTTACGCATACGCGAAATCGCCACGTCACGGTTTTCACCGTAGGCAATCAGTTTGCCGATCATTGAATCGTAGTGCGGCGGAACCGTGTAGCCGCTGTAGATGTGGGATTCCCAACGGATACCCATACCACCTGGCGCATGGAAACGCTCGATCTTGCCCGGAGAAGGCAGGAAACGCACCGGATCTTCAGCATTGATACGGCACTCAATCGCGTGACCACGCAGGTGAATGTCGCTCTGGCTGAATGACAGCGGCTGACCGGCAGCGATACGCAGCTGCTCTTTGATCAGATCAACGCCAGTGACCATTTCGGTAACTGGGTGTTCAACCTGGATACGGGTGTTCATTTCAATGAAATAGAACTCGCCGTTTTCATACAGGAACTCGAACGTACCGGCACCGCGGTAGTTGATTTCGATACAGGCACGGGTACAGCGCTCACCGATGTACTTACGCATTTCTTCGGTGATGCCCGGTGCCGGTGCTTCTTCAACCACTTTCTGGTGACGGCGCTGCATGGAGCAGTCACGCTCGCCCAGATGGATAGCACCGCCCTGACCGTCAGCCAGCACCTGTACTTCGATGTGGCGCGGGTTTTCCAGGAATTTTTCCATGTACACCATGTCGTTGCTGAACGCCGCTTTGGCTTCTGCACGTGTCATGGCGATCGACTGGATCAGATCCGCTTCTTTGCGTACCACACGCATACCACGGCCACCACCGCCACCGGAGGCTTTGATGATTACCGGATAACCGATACGCTTGGCGATAGACTTGTTTTTGGCTTCATCATCGCCCAGCGGGCCGTCAGAACCCGGCACACAAGGCACGCCCGCTTTTTTCATGGCGTTGATGGCTGACACTTTGTCACCCATCAGACGGATAGTGTCCGCTTTAGGGCCCACGAAGATGAAACCTGAACGTTCAACCTGCTCGGCAAAATCCGCATTTTCAGACAGGAAGCCGTAACCCGGGTGGATGGCGACTGCCCCGGTCACTTCTGCCGCACTGATGATGCGGGGAGTGTTAAGGTAGCTGTCTGTGCCTCGTGCCGGACCGATACAGATAGACTCATCTGCCAGAAGAACGTGTTTCAGATCGCGGTCAGCTGTGGAGTGCACAGCGACCGTTTTGATCCCCAGCTCTTTACAGGCACGCAGGATACGAAGGGCGATTTCGCCGCGGTTTGCTATGACTACTTTATCTAACATATGCGCCTCAGTTACTCGATGATAACCAGAGGTTGATCGAATTCAATCGGATCACCGTTTTCGGCCAGGATAGCCACAACGGTACCGGCTTTATCGGCTTCGATCTGGTTCATCATCTTCATGGCTTCAACGATGCACAGGGTATCGCCAACGTTTACGCTTTGACCGACTTCCACAAAGGATTTTGCTTCCGGGCTAGGCGCGCGGTAGAAAGTACCGACCATAGGAGACAGTACCTGGTGACCGGCAGGCGCAGCAGGAGCAGCTGGTGCCGCCGCTTCAGCAGGTGCGGCAACCGGTGCCGCAGGAGCGGCTGGTGCAGGCGCTGCGTACATTTGCGCAGGTGCAGCAACCGGTGCTGCTGTGGTACGGCTGATGCGTACCGATTCTTCACCTTCAGAGATTTCCAGCTCGGAGATGCCTGATTCTTCTACCAGTTCGATAAGTTTCTTGATCTTGCGAATATCCATGTATCTTTACTCTTAATGTTGTTCATTGAGCGTTCTGAAGGCGGCGGACAGCTGCCTCCAGGGCGAATTCATAACCATCCGGGCCCAGGCCGCAGATCACTCCGACTGCCTTGTCAGACAGGTAGGAATGGTGGCGGAAGGGCTCGCGGGCATGCACGTTTGACAAATGTATTTCAATAAACGGGATAGCCACGCCCAACAGCGCATCGCGAATGGCGACGCTGGTATGGGTGTAGGCTGCCGGGTTGATGAGGATAAAATCCACGTTACCGTGCGCCTGGTGGATGGCCTCAATCAGTTCGTGTTCTGCATTGGACTGTAGGTGATCCAGTGTCACGCCCAGACTGGCGGCTTTGGCACTCAGGTTTGCTACAATCTGATCCAGTGTCTGCTGGCCATAGTGTCCCGGCTCGCGCAGGCCCAGCAAATTCAGATTGGGTCCATTAAGCAGTAAAATGCGGTAATTAGTCGACATATTCTGTTATCTATACCTGTTCTTGCTAATTCAAGCGACAAAGCACAAAAAAACTGTGACTTTGCTTCCTTTCATGCAAACCATCACGGCTGAAAACCTGTTAGTTGCTCAATTATAGAGAATTCAGCGCAATTCGCAGCAAAATACTGGTCTAATCACCACTTTTTTGACCTTACAACTGTACGCAATTAGCGTAAGCAGCCGCCTGCAGCCCCCATTTTTCAGTAAGATAGCGGATCGATTAACCTCACTTACAAGATAAGCGGCCAATCACCTTGAATCTTAATCAGTTTTGCTGAAATTCACCGCACAATGCAGCAGGTTCAAACAATGATGCTGTGGCGGTGAATAAGACAAATCAGACAATGGGAGGTGGCCGGGAGTTCCTGCAATACGGATCTGCTGTGTATTCGCGGGCACTGGAGCCAGTTGGGAGGACAAAGAAGAAAGCCGCCTGGCGGCGGCTTGGATTGAATGCAGGTTTTGTCGGTTAGACGACTTTTTCTTTTTCGGCGATCAGTTTGTCGACCACACTGGGATCGGCCAGGGTGGAGGTATCCCCCAGCGAGCCGGTATCACCGGTGGCAATCTTACGCAGAATCCGGCGCATGATCTTGCCTGAACGGGTTTTCGGCAGAGCGTCAGTCCAGTGCAGGAAGTCCGGTGTGGCTATCGGGCCGATTTCCTTACGTACCCAGTCTTTGACTTCTTTATGCAGTTCAGCCGTTGGTATCACGCCGTCGTTCAGGGTGATATAGGCATAGATCGCCTGGCCTTTGATGTCGTGCGGTACGCCGACGATAGCGGCTTCTGCAATCTTATCGAAGGCCACCAGCGCCGATTCAATTTCCGCTGTCCCCATGCGGTGACCTGAAATGTTCAGTACGTCATCGACACGGCCGGTGATCCAGTAGTAACCGTCTTCATCGCGGCGGGCACCGTCACCGGTAAAATACATGCCTTTAAAGGTCGAGAAGTAAGTCTGTTCGAAGCGCTCATGGTCACTCCACAGTGTACGCATCTGACCCGGCCAGCTGTCCAGCATCACCAGGTTGCCTTCAGTTGCACCAGGGAGAATGTTGCCCATGTTATCGACCAGAGCCGGCTGAACGCCAAAGAACGGACGGGTGGCCGAGCCGGGTTTCAGCGCGGTCGCGCCAGGCAGCGGGGTGATCAGGATGCCGCCGGTTTCGGTTTGCCACCAGGTATCGACAATAGGGCAGCGGCTGTCACCGATAGTGCGGTGATACCATTCCCAGGCTTCCGGGTTAATCGGCTCGCCGACAGAACCCATGATACGCAGTGATGAACGCTGGGTACCGGCAATGGCCTCATCGCCTTTGGCCATCAGGGCGCGAATGGCGGTCGGGGCGGTATACAGAATGTTGACCTGATGCTTGTCGACCACTTCGCTCATGCGGGCGGTGGACGGATAATTAGGAACGCCTTCAAACAGCAGGGTGGTGGCACCGTTTGCCAGTGGCCCGTACACCAGGTAGCTGTGGCCCGTGATCCAGCCTACATCGGCGGTACACCAGTACACTTCACCTTCCTGATAGTCGAAGACGTATTTAAAGGTCATGGTCGCGTACACCAGATAGCCGCCTGTGGTGTGCAGCACACCTTTCGGCTTACCGGTCGAACCCGAGGTATAGAGGATAAACAGCGGATCTTCGGCGTTCATAGGTTCCGGGTCGCAATGATCCGGCACGGCTGCGGTTGCGTCATGCCACCAGACGTCACGTTGATTGTCCCACTCTACCGGATTGCCGGTACGCTGGAACACCACCACTTTCTCGATGCTGGTGACCTCAGGATGTTTCAGGGCATCGTCGACGTTTTTCTTCAGTGGTACAGCACGGCCGCCGCGGACACCTTCATCGGCAGTCACAACGACTTTGGCTTTTGAATCTATGATACGGCCCGCGAGTGCTTCCGGTGAGAAGCCACCGAATACGATAGTGTGTACCGCACCGACGCGGGTACAGGCCAGCATGGCCACCGCGGCTTCAGCAACCATAGGCATGTAAAGGCAAACCACGTCGCCTTTTTTGACCCCTTGTGCTTTAAGGGCGTTGGCGAACTGGCAGACCTGCTGGTGCAGTTGGTTATAAGTCAGGGTAGCGTCATCGGCCGGGTCGTCGCCTTCCCAGATGATGGCAGGCTGATCGCCGCGGGTTGCCAGGTGACGGTCGAGACAGTTGGCGGAGACGTTCAGTGTGCCGTCTTCAAACCATTTGATATTGACATGGCCGGTATCGAAAGAGGTTTGTTTAATTTTGTTGTACGGGGTGATCCAGTCAACAATCTTACCATGCTCACGCCAGAAGGCTTCCGGGTCGCTGACAGATTGCTGGTACATGTCGCTGTATTGCTCTTCCGTGATATGAGCCCGCTCAGCAATCTGCTGGTTGACAGGGTAAACATGAACCTCACTCATCTCATTCTCCTTGTGTTTCCGTCTTCGTCCTGCGCGGACCGGATCATTGATCATTATAGTTGTGTTAACTTGAGCCAGATTCGGAACAGGCTCAATTAGACTTTAGGATGAGTGTGCGCTGTCATGGCTTTTTCTGTGTATTTGCATTGGCTTACATTATTTTCCGCCAGGCTGGTTGGAGGAGTGGCGAGCAAAAAACTCACAAGGGCGAGGTCAGAGCGGGCAGATCCCCGTGCTTGAGCCGGACATAGATCAGGGCGGCGGTAATACTGTCCTGCAAGGCATCGTGCCGCTCGGGGTGCGGCAGTCCCAAATGACGGCTGATGGCTTCAAGGCTCAGATCGTAACAGGTATTGGGCAACTGGCGCTCAAGCTGCTCATGGTACAGGTGGCTGACTTCTACCAGTTTATTGGGCAGGGCAAAGCCGAACAGACGCTTGAAATAGCGGTCGAGAATCGCCTTGTCATAACGGATGTGGTAGCCGACCAGGGGCCGGTTGCCGATGAACTCAAGCAGCAGGGTCAGGGCCTCTCTGGGCGCCAGGCCGAGACTGAGATCCTGATGGCGCATTTTGTGGATGGTGACCGAGGCCGCACTCAGGCTATCGGGTGGACTCAGGGTCAGATACAGTGACTCACTGGTCAGAATCCGATTAGCTTTGATGCGGGTGGCCGCGATAGTCACCAGCTCTGCGCTGGCGGGATCCAGGCTGGTGGTTTCACAGTCAACCGACACCAGCTCATCGCCGCTATAGCGCTGAAACAGGGTGTGTATCGGGTGATGGCGGAATTTGTACTGATACCACCAACGACGCAGAATATTCATTTCATCTCACCATTCCTTAGTATCAGTCTCTGAGCTGGTAGTGATAGCCGAGCCATTCTTTAAATTTTTTCACCACATGCAGGCTGTGTCGCAAGAGATCACGTTCTGCCCGGCTGAGTGTGGCCAGATCCAGCAGATGATGCTGTCCGGCTGAGGCCGAGTCCGGTGGCAGGCTGAGCTGCTGGCGCAGCCTGAGACGGATGAAAAGTTTCAGTGCTTCGCTCAGATTGGACGCCGTACTCGGCTCCAGCACCTGGCGCTGTTCCAGCACGGCCAGGCGGCGAAAGGTGTTGGTGTCTGTCACGTCGTGTTCGAGTGCCAGGGTTCTGATGCCGTGAACAATCGGGAAAATACCGCCACGTTTGATGTCCGGTCCGCTTTTACCGCGTTTGATCTGGCCGAACAGGGTCAGGGGGACGCTGAACTTGAGCGCCGGGCGGGCAAAGGTTGCCAGCAGTAATTCCTGACTGCTGAGTCTTTGATGCAGGCGGTTTTTGACCGGTGCCAGCAGTTGCCTGTTACCGGCAACGGCCTGAGCATCCGCCAGGATCGCCAGCGTCATCATGGCGGCTTCATCCCCTTTATCGCAGCATGTTTGCAGGGTGTGTTGCCAGCCGGAGACACTCTGGACCCAGTCCGGATTATTGACCATGACTTTTCCGGGGCAGGGCGGGTAGCCGAGCTGACACAGGGTGTCGCTCAGTTGCGCCATTACAGTCCGGCACTCGGGCCAGTCGACGCCATCAGCGAGGATCAGGGCGTTATCCTGATCGGTTTTCAGAATTTGCTCACCGCGGCCTTCTGAGCCCAGCACCAACAGGCAACAGAGCGGCTGCCATTGCTCAGGCACCACCAGCTGAAACGCTTTTTCAATAATCTGTTCATTAATACTGGCAATCAGATCCATCAAAAAACGGGTATGAATGCCGTTGTTGAACAGTGTCTCTACCAGTGCCTGCTGGCTGGCTGCCGCCAGTGCCAGTTCCTCTATGCGGGTGGCGCGGGCAATACGCAGCGCCAGTACATGGGAATGGGTGGAAAACAGGCTCAGTACCTGAGTCATATCCAGCATACCGGCGATATCATTGCCCTGTGTGACCAGCACGCGTTTGACCTTGTGCCGGGTCATGGTAATCATGGCCTTGAACAGATATGCACCCAGTTCAATGCTGATCACCGGTGAGGAAGCTATCTGGCCGACCGCTGTGTCGGCAGTCCGATTATCCAGCATCACGGCGTGCAGCAGATCGGTGCGGGTGACAATGCCAAACCTGTGTTCGGCCTGCTCAGTCGTGTCATCCACTAGGGTAAAAGCCGCGTCACAGTTGCGCTGGCGCATGTGTTCGGTGGCAGTACGCAGATCTGTGCCGGCTGGCAGGATCAGACAGGGCTGAATGTTGTCCTGGCGGACACGGGTCAGAATAAATTCTGCCAGATTCTGTTGCTGATGGGTCTGTTCAAGCAGTTGCTGCCGGGTGGCCAGATCGCTGTTGAAATAAGCCGCGAATGCCGGATTCTGCTGGCACAGCGCGGTAAAATGGGCCTGAGGGAGCAGGTAGCACAGCGTATCTTCTGTGGCCCGGTACTGATGGCGGCTGTGGCCGCTGAACTGGGCACGCACATCAAAAAGGTCATCTGTGGTGTAGTGGGCATAGTGCTCTTGCCGGTCAGCCGAGGTTTCTTCCACGCTGCCTTTGATTATGATGTGCAGCGACTGGCAGGGATCGCCGGCCCGGATGATTACCCCACCGCTGCGAAAATATGCCACATCCAGCGCTTTGAGCAGTGCGTCCTGCTGGCTGCCATCCAGCCGGTCAAAAGGGATCAGTGACGTATTAAAGGTATCCGGCATTACTCTCTCACTTTGTGGTGCTAGCGCGGGTGGCGCGGGTGTGCACAGTGGTGATGGTGACTCCTCTGCTAAGCAGTGTCGCCCAGTGCCCGCTTTTGCTCCAGCCGACTTTAGTCTAGGGGACGACCAAACCGCTGTTGTGCGGTTAAAGGCGGGATAATGTACGGTTTCAGGGCCAATAACGTTGCTGCCGCCTTTCCTGCCATGTGCTGGACAGGCATAATGGCGACCATTTTCATGCAGCAGGGTTTTGGGATGTTAAGAAGTAGCCCGTTTGGCTGGACAGCGCAGTATATGTTCGGCTTTTACTTTAACTATGGCGTGTATCTGCCGTTTTGGGCCGTCTGGCTGAATTCTCTGGGCATACCAGCCGGTGATATCGGCGTGTTGCTGGGCCTGGGCCTGGGGGTGCGCTGCTTTGCCAATATGGTGCTGACGCCCAGGGTGCACCAGGTGGAGCATCTGTTGCCGGCGTTGCGCTGGCTGGCGGTACTCAGTTTGATCTGCTGCGTGTCATTTGTGATGGTCAGCGGCAATTTGATCGCACTGACAGCCGTGATTGTGCTGTTTAATATTCTCGTCGGGCCGGTGATCCCGCTGACAGACAGTTTGGCTAATTATTACGCCAAACATGGGCATTTAGACTATGGTCGAACCCGGCTGTGGGGATCGATCGCTTTTATTGTCGGTTCGACCATAGCCGGTATGGCGGCTGCCGAGTTTGGCGCGGCGGTGATCCCCTGGGTGGCGGTTGGCGGGCTGGCTGCCGCCCTGTTATTGTCATTGCGCCAACCAACTGTATTGCCAAGCGAAGCCACCACAGTACGTCAGCCCCGGCCTCCGTTACTGGGGATTCTGCGCGATAAACGGGTGATGCGTTTTCTGATCATTGTGGCCCTGCTGCAGGGAAGCCACGCCGCGTATTACAGCTTCAGCGCCATGTACTGGAAAACGATCGGTTACAGCGAAGCGGTGAGTGGTTATTTGTGGAGTTTCAGTGTGATCGCTGAGGTTGCGGTGTTTGCACTCAGCAAGCGGTTGTTTGCCGGCTGGAGTGTGGCAGCCATGTTCCGGCTGGCGGCGGCGGGTGTCTTGTTGCGCTGGGGACTGACCGCGACCATGACAGAACTGCCGATGCTGGTGCTGACGCAGGCGCTGCATGGGGTGACCTTTGCGGCGGCGCATCTGGCGGCGATTCGTTATATCCAGCATGCGCAAAGCCACCAGATGGTTGCCCTGCAGGCGCTGTACAATGCCTTGCCGCTGGGCGCGGTAATGGCGGCGCTGACCACCCTGAGCGGCTGGGGATACGGCTGGTGGGGAGCCGATGTGTTCTGGCTGATGGCTGTGATGGGGCTGCCGGTATTGCTGATGAAAATTGATGAATCGCCTCAGGCGGAACGGGCAGCGGCGCGCGAAGTGCATTAAGTCATACAGCCTGGCCGGTGAGATGTGACCTGCCGGACGGATACTCACCCGAGAGTGAGGTACACTCGGCCCCAGGCACGGGGCCGAATCAGGGAACATTTTTCAGGGAGATCCTATGGAGCAGGGATGGATAGTCGTGCCGGTATCACTGGCCTATCTTGGGCTATTGTTTCTTATTGCCTGGTACGGCGATAAACATGCCGGATGGATGTCCCGCTGGCGCCCCTGGATATACAGTCTGTCGATTGCGGTCTATTGCACTTCCTGGACGTTTTACGGCACTGTCGGTCAGGCCAGCCGGGATCTGTGGTCGTTTCTGCCGATATATCTGGCGCCCATTCTGGTCTTCACCTTTGGCTGGCGTATTTTTGCCCGCCTGATTCTGATCGCCAAGCGCGAGCATATTACCTCGATTGCCGATTTTATCGCCGCCCGCTATGGCAAGTCTCAGGGGCTGGCGGTACTGGTCACCCTGATTGCCACTGCCGGTATTCTGCCTTATATCGCCCTGCAGTTGCGGGGGATCACCATGGGGCTGGCCCAGGTTGCCCCGGATCTGACCCGCAACAGTATGCTCAATGACGGTGATATCGCCTGGCTGGTGACACTGGCGCTGGCCGCATTTACTGTGCTGTTCGGCACCCGTCATCTCGATACCACTGAGCACCATCGCGGCATGATGATGGCGGTGGCGTTTGAATCTTTGATCAAACTGGCGGCCTTTCTGGTGGTGGGGCTGTTTGTCATGCTGTTGTGGTGGGACATACCGGCACTGGAACTGAGCCAGCTGGACGTGTCTGTGCTGCCATCCATGGATATCAATGCCGGCAGTTTTATTATTCATACCTTGCTGACCATGACGGCGATCATCTGTCTGCCGCGCCAGTTCCATACGACTGTGGTGGAAAATACCCACGCCCCGGATCTGCATCTCGCCCGCCGGGTATTCCCTGTGTATCTGTTACTGATGGGAATATTTGTGATTCCGCTGGCACTGGCCGGAAAAGTGCTGCTGCCGGATGTCGCAGCCGATACCTATGTGATCAACCTGCCTTTGCTGCAAGGGGCTGACACCATCGCCTTGCTGGCTTTTCTGGGCGGCACCTCAGCGGCCAGCGGCATGGTGATTGTCTCGACCATAGCACTGGCCATTATGGCATCCAACGATCTGGTGCTGCCGTTGTTGCTGCGCCGGCTGCGAGTGTCGAGCCGTAACCATGCGGCGTTTTCCGGACTGCTGCTCAATATCCGCCGCGGCCTGATTCTGCTGCTGCTGCTGGCGGCCTGGGGCTTCCATGAAGTGCTGGATGAAATCGAATCGCTGTCGGCGATCGGGTTGTTATCCTTTGCGGCGATTGCCCAGTTCGCACCGGCGTTGCTGGGGGGGATTTACTGGCGCGAAGGCAACCGCAACGGTGTCTATGCCGGTATGCTGGGCGGCACCGCGCTGTGGGTGATCACCCTGATGAGCCAGACGGGTATGCTGGCCGGCAGTGCCGACACTAACCTGTTGCTGTGGTTGCTGACACCCCCGGCTCTGCCGGTACTGAGCGAGTTGACCACAGTGGACTGGGGCATGCTGATCAGTCTGACGACCAACCTGCTGCTATACGTTCTGGTGTCTATGGTGACCCGCTCATCACTGACAGAGCGCCTGCAGGCGGCCACTTTTGTCGGCGCCCCCATGCCGGAGGCCGATGACGCCCGTCTGTACCAGGCCAGAGTGACAGTGTCTGAGCTTGAACTCCTGGCGGCGCGGTTTGTCGGCCGCAAGCGGATGCGTCAGGCCTTCACTCACTTTGCCCAGCAACACCAGTTTAATTTTCAGCCCCAGCAGCAGGCGCCGGCCAGCCTGATTCGCCATACCGAACGGGTACTGGCGGGGGTTTTTGGCGCCTCTTCGGCCCGCCTAGTGCTGACCTCTGCGTTGCAGGGGCGCAACATGCAGCTGGAAGAAGTGGCCACCATAGTCGATGAAGCTTCTGAATTGTTTGATTTCAGCCGCGGACTGCTGCAAGGCGCCATTGAGCACATCAGCCAGGGGATTGCCGTAGTGGATAAACAGCTGCGGCTGGTGGCCTGGAACCAGCGTTATCTGGAACTGTTTTCTTTCCCGCCCGGTTTGATTCAGGTCGGGCGGCCGATTGCGGATGTGATCCGCCATAACGCGCGTCTGGGTTTGTGCGGACCGGGGGATCCTGAAGTCCATGTCGCCAAGCGGGTAAAGCACCTGCAGCACGGCACGGCACATACCTCTTCCCGGATCCGGCCGGACGGGCGGGTGATTGAAGTGCAGGGTAATCCGATGCCGGGGGGCGGCTTCGTCATGAGCTTTACCGATATCACGGCATTTCGTCAGGCAGAGGAAGCGCTCAAAGAAGCCAATGAAAATCTGGAGGCCAGGGTGCGGCAGCGAACGCAAGAGCTGGAACAGCTGAACCGCCGGCTGGTCTCGGCTACTCAGCATGCCGAGCAGCAGGCACACTCGAAAAGCCGCTTTCTGGCCGCGGTCAGCCACGATCTGATGCAGCCGCTCAATGCGGCCCGTCTGTTTTCATCGTCGCTGTCTGAGGTGGCCAAGGATGAAGAAAGCACAAAACTGGCACACCATATCGAAAGTGCCCTGGGGGCTGCGGAAGATTTGATTGGTGATTTGCTCGATGTATCGCGTCTGGAGGCCGGAAAACTGCAGGTCAATGTCCACGTTTTCCCGCTCAGTGATGTGTTCAATAATCTTAATGCCGAGTTCAGTGCGCTGGCAAAACAGCAGGGTATAGATTTTTCCGTGGTAGACAGCAAGGCCCTGGTGCATTCCGATCCTAAGCTGCTGCGCCGGGCGCTGCAAAACTTCCTGACTAATGCTTTTCGCTATAACCCTGGCGGTAAAGTGCTGCTGGGTGTTAGGCGGGTTGGCAGCCAGCTCAGGATAGAAGTCTGGGATAACGGCCCCGGAATACCGCAAGAGAAACAGGCCAATATTTTTGATGAGTTCACCCGTATAGACCGCGGACGCGGGGATCACGGTCTTGGTCTCGGGCTGGCAATTGCCCGGGGGATCAGCCGGGTGATGGATCATCCGTTGTCATTGCGGTCCTGGCTGGGCGAGGGGACAGTGTTCGCACTGTCTGTGCGCCGGGGGCAGGCGATGCATCTGCCGAAAGAAAAACCGCAGGCAGCGCCGGAACAGCCGTTGCCACTGTACGGCACCCGGGTGCTCTGTGTCGACAATGAGAAAGACATACTGACAGGTATGGAAAGTCTGCTGAACCGCTGGGGATGTGACATCCGGCTGGCGGAATCTGTGTCGGCCGCGCTGGAGCAATGTCATGATGGCTGGATACCAGATGTCATTTTCAGTGACTATCACCTGACTGAACTGGAAACGGGGCTGGATGTACTGATCCAGTGTGAAGCCAAGCTGGGAGAGGTGTTTAAAGGTGTGATCATCAGTGCCGACCGATTGCCGGAAAACCAGCAAACGATCCGCAGTAAAGGCTTTGCCTTTATCAGTAAGCCGGTGAAACCGCTGAAACTGCGCTCTTTGCTGAACCAGTACGCGCAGGCCAGGATCAGTTGAAGCCGTTTGCTCTCTTTTCTGTATCCATCCAGTGGATCTTTGCTTTCGCGGGATGAGGGAAGGGGTTTCACTCAGTGGCTTAACTGTCATTCTGCGCACAAAAAAACGGAGCCATCATGGCTCCGTCAGCGAGCGGGGTTTCCCCCATTTGTTGCTACTGAGTGTTGTTATTATGTCGGTGTTGTTTAGTGGCTGTGAGCTTCACCAGACCCTTTCGGATAACGGATAGATTCCACCAGCTCCTGTACATCTTCCGGGACTTCTGCCGTGAACTTGTTCACGACAATTGATACCACAAAGTTCACACACATACCCAGTGTACCAATTCCTTCAGGACTGATGCCGAACCACCAGTTGTCCGGGGTGCTGGCCGCAGGGTTGATGAACTTGAAGTAAATGATGTAAGCCGCGGTGAACAGGATACCGCTCAGCATACCGGCGATAGCGCCTTCTTTATTCATCTTCTTGTAGAAGATGCCCATGATAATCGCCGGGAAGAAGGACGATGCCGCCAGACCGAAGGCGAAGGCTACCACCTGTGCCACAAAGCCTGGTGGGTTAATCCCCAGATAGCCAGCACCGATAATGGCCAGCGCTGCCCCTATCCGGGCCGCCCTCAGCTCCTGTTTATCCGTCATATTGGGTTTGAAGCCTTTCTTGAGCAGGTCATGCGCCACCGAAGTGGAAATCACCAGCAGCAAACCGGCCGCCGTCGACAGTGCCGCGGCCAGACCACCCGCTGCCAGCAGGGCAACAACCCAGTTTGGCAGTTTGGCCAGCTCAGGACTTGCCAGTACTATGATGTCACGGTTGATGTTCATCTCGTTACGCTCATCGCCAGAGTAGAACATTTTGCCGTCGCCATTCTTGTCTTCCCAGGCTACCAGACCGGTTTTCTCCCAGTTGGTTACCCAGCTTGGTGCTTGTTCTGCCGCGACACCCTGCATGTCCGGACCATTTAAGGTTTCAAACATATTGATACGGGCAAACGCTGCCACAGCTGGCGCCGTGGTGTACAGGAAGGCAATGAACAGCAGTGCCCAACCAGCAGAAATACGGGCATCTTTTACGCGAGGTACGGTGAAGAAACGGATGATCACGTGCGGCAGACCCGCCGTACCTACCATCAGAGCCGCGGTGATGAAGAACACATCTACCATGCTCTTGGAGCCGTCGATGTAGGAGGTGAAGCCCAGTTCGGTACTCAGCCCTTCCAGCTTGTCCATCAGGTAGACATCCGTCCCACTGATGGTCGAACCGAAGCCGATTTGCGGAATCGCAGAGCCGGTGACCATGATAGAGGTGAAGATGGCAGGAACCATGAAGGCAAAGATCAGCACGCAGTACTGTGCAACCTGGGTATAGGTAATGCCTTTCATGCCGCCCATGACCGCATAGAAGAACACGATAGCCATACCAATAATGATACCGACGTTAATGTCGACTTCCAGGAAGCGGGCAAAAACCACGCCCACGCCACGCATTTGTCCTGCTACATAGGTGAAAGAAACAAAGATGGCACAGAACACAGCTACCATACGGGCAGTGCGGGAGTAATAACGGTCGCCGATGAAGTCTGGCACAGTGAACTTGCCGAATTTACGCAGGTAAGGGGCAAGGCACAGTGCCAGCAGCACATAACCGCCGGTCCAGCCCATCAGGTACACGCCGCCGTCATAGCCGGCGAACGAAATGATACCTGCCATAGAAATGAACGAAGCGGCAGACATCCAGTCAGCAGCAGTCGCCATGCCGTTAGCAACAGGGTGGACACCACCGCCGGCCACGTAGAACTCGCTGGTAGATCCGGCGCGGGACCAGATTGCGATCCCGATATAGAGTGCGAAAGACAGACCAACCAGTATGAAGGTCCAGGTTTGAATATCCATGAGTGACTACTCCCTTAATCCTCGTGAACGTTGAATTTGCGGTCCAGCGCATTCATCTTGTAGACATAGACAAATATCAATGCGACAAAGATGTAAATGGAACCTTGTTGTGAAAACCAGAAACCGAGCTTAAAGCCGCCCAGCTGAAACTGGTTCAGGACATCCACAAACAACACACCGGCCCCGTATGACACGAGGAACCAGATGGCAAGCAAAGAACCCATAATCGTCAGGTTCTCCTTCCAGTAGGCTTGCGCTTGCTCCTTGGATTCAAACGCCATGGTCATCTCCTTACTATGGTCAGTCATTTTTCAGTTATAAAAATGTTACGTGATGACAATAGCAAGCTTATTGAAGACGCACAGTGCAACTTTAGTCGGGCAAAAAACCATCAAATGTCAGCTAAATTTAGAAAGTTAGTGATATGACTCAAGAAAAATGGGATGTTAAATTGCTGTTAAGTTAGCCGAAAGTATAAGGCGGTCAGCAGATAAAGATCAGGCGGTTACCATGACTCCGTTCCGAATATTCGCGGGCGAAACAGTGTTTGGTAAGCGTTAAATACTGGCAATGTCGGGGAATTGTTTACATATAGTTTTCTTAATGTCGCTGTATATTAGGGCAAAATACAGGAGCAACCGGTTTGTTAGCAGGTTGCTGAATTAATAATAATCTTTGGAGGATGAGTGGACGCGATTACCATTAACGGTTTTTTTCTGGTTGGCGCTTTACTGATTGCGTTAAGTGTTCTCCTGAGCCCGGTATCATCCAAATTAGGCATTCCAATTCTGCTGGTGTTTCTGATCGTCGGCATGATGGCCGGTGAAGACGGCCCGGGCGGTATCTTGTTTGATGATTATTCTGTGGCGTATCTGGTCAGTAACCTGGCGCTGGCGATTATTCTGCTTGATGGCGGCATGCGGACCCGGGTGGCCAGTTTCCGGGTCGCCTTATGGCCCTCCGTGGCGCTGGCCATCTTAGGGGTAGCGATCACTACCGCGCTGACCGGCCTGATGGCAACCTGGTTGTTTGATCTGGAGCCGCTGCAGGGCATTCTGGTTGGCGCGATTGTCGGCTCTACCGATGCCGCGGCGGTGTTTTCCCTGCTCAAAGGGCGTAGCCTGAATGAGCGGGTAGGCTCGACCCTGGAGATTGAATCGGGCACCAATGATCCCATGGCGGTGTTTCTGACCGTGACCCTGATTGCGGTGCTCAGCAGCCAGGGAACTGAGTTCAGCGCCGGTTTTCTGGCCCTGAGTTTCGTCAAGCAGTTTGGCATAGGTGCCATCGCCGGACTGGCGGGAGGCTGGCTGTTGTGGCGCCTGATTAATCGTAATCATCTGCCAGAGGGGCTGTACTCAATTCTGGCGGTCAGCGGCGGATTGATGATCTTTGCCATTTCAAACACCTTGGGCGGCAGCGGTATTTTATCCATCTATCTGGTGGGGTTGCTGCTGGGTAATCGTCCGACCCGCTGCCGTCATTCTATTCTCAATGTGCTGGATGGCATGACCTGGCTCAGCCAGATTTGTATGTTCCTGGTGCTAGGGCTGCTGGTCACCCCGTCAAATCTGATTGCGATTGCACTGCCCGGACTGGCATTGGCGTTCGGGATGATTGTCTTTGCCCGTCCGATATCGGTCTGGATCAGCCTGCTGCCGTTTCGCAGCTTCACGGCACGGGAAAAATGGTTTATTTCCTGGGTGGGCCTGCGCGGCGCCGTGCCCATTATCCTGGCGGTTTTTCCTATGATGGCCGGACTGCCCAATGCTCAGTTGTATTTCAATCTGGCTTTTTTCGTGGTCATGGTATCGCTGATCCTGCAGGGGGGAACCCTGACCAAAGCCATGTCGCTGGCCAAAGTCGAGCTGCCGCCTCGTCCCGAACCTGTGTTCCGCACCGGGGTGGAAGTGTTTCCAACCAGTGAGTGGGAGCTGTTTGTCTACAAAATGAAAGCCGATAAGTGGTGTATCGGTGAGCCTTTACGTAACTTGTCACTCCCGCTGGGCACCCGGATTGCGGCTGTGTTCCGCGAGCAGCAATTGCTGCACCCATCGGGCAGTACCCGGCTGGAAGAGGGGGATACCTTGTGTGTGCTGGCGCAGGAGAAAGATCTGGAAGCCCTGAGTCAGCTGTTCAGTGAAGCCCCAGAGAAAGCCGAGTTGGCGCGTTTCTTTGGTGACTTTTTTCTGGATGCCGAAGCCCGGCTGGCTGATGTCGCCATCGCTTATGGTCTGGAGTTAGGGGAAGTCAATCCAGCCATGACACTGAAAGATCTGGTTATTCAGCATCTGGGAACCAATCAGGTACTGGGGGATAACTTTGAGTGGAATGGCTTGCATTGGGTGGTGGCAGATATCGCCGACTGGCAGGTCACTAAGGTCGGCTTACGCCTGCCAGAAGAAGAGGCGGAACAAGGTGATAACGGTGAGTGATCACTTACTCGTCACTGAGCTCATTTAACAGGATAACCGCTTGAGTGCGGTTTTTTACCCCGAGCTTACGGAAAATGGCTGTCATGTGCGCCTTGATGGTGGCTTCAGAGACATTGAGCTCGTAGGCGATCTGCTTGTTGAGCAGGCCATCGGACAGCATGCACAGGACCTTGTACTGTTGCGGAGTCAGGGTGGCGATGCGGGCCGCCAGTGCATCCAGCTCGGGGTTGTCTTCATCTTCACCGATACCCGGCGGAAAATAAGGTTCTCCGTCCAGCACCTGATTCAGTGCGCTGATAAGTTCACGCATATCGCTGGATTTGGGAATAAAGCCAAAAGCACCGTGATGACGGACCTGACGGATGACGGAAGCTTCTTCATTGGCAGACACCACCACGACCGGCAGTTCCGGGTGCTGGGCGCGAAGCTGGATCAGACCGGACATGCCGTTGGCACCCGGCATTTTTAAATCCAGCAGCAAAAGATCAACATCCGGTTCTTTATCAAGCAGCTGTAACAGTGTATCGAGAGAATCTGCTTCCAGCAGATTGGCCTTGCTGACCGCCATGTGTACTGACTGAAACAGGGCGTTTCGAAACAGCGGGTGGTCATCGGCAATGACTATAGTGTACTGAGCGTCCATGACATTAAGCTTCTTGTTTTTCCTAACGCTAGCATTGCTGAAATGCCAGATCAATTTGTTCCCCCCCAAGATACGAACTGGATCCGTTCCCGTGTGTATTTGGGGGGTATTTTATGCTTTAAGAGAATACTTTTCTGCTTACTGGCCTATCAGCTGGTTGGCTTTCAGGTGATCGAGAAAGGGCTCAGCTTCAACGAAACCGGTCAGGCGGGCTTTCGGAGCCTGTTCACCATCAGCATGCCAGAAATCCAGCGTCGGCAGACCCAGCACATTCATCTTTTGCAGCAGCTTGATGTCGTCCGGATTCGTGTCGGTGACGTCGGCCTGCAACAGGACGAAACGCTGTAATTCTGGCGCCACGCTGGCATCGTGGAAAGTGTACTTATCGAACTCTTTGCAGGCGACACACCAGTCAGCGTAAAAATCCAGCATCACAGGTTTACCTTCGGCTTTGGCCTGAGCCAGCGCTGAATTGAGTTCATCCATACTGGCCACGCGCTGGAAGCTGATCTCTGGCGCGTTCTGCTGCACGGTTTGTGGCTGAGTGCCTGTCAGTCCCTGATAGACGGGCTGCAGGGAAACGAGCAGACCAATAATGGCGATGACACCCACCAGACTGCTGCGCCAGGAATGGGCCATACCTTGTTTCACATGGTACAACCAACCGAAGGCACCCAGTCCGAATGCGGCCCATAAATACGGCATCAGGTTTGCGGGCAGAATGCGTTCCAGCAGGAACAGCGGCACAGCCAGCAGCACCAGGCCGAAGAATATTTTAACGCTGTCCATCCAGGCGCCTGCTTTCGGCAGCAGGCGGTTACCGAACATGGCGACCAGCATCAGCGGGATCCCCATCCCCATCGCCAGAGCGTACAGTGCGACCGCGCCAGTCAGTAAGTCGCCGCTTTGGGCAACGTAAATCAAGGCGCCGGACAAGGGCGCTGTGGTGCACGGCGAGCAAACCAGTCCGGAAATGGCGCCCATCGCAAATACGCCGCCGAGCTGGCCGCCTTTCTGCTGATTGCTCAGCTGATTCAGCCAGGTCTGCACACTGGAAGGGAGTTGCAGATTGTAGACGCCGAACATAGACAATGCCAATACGACAAAGAGAATGCTCAGGCCAATCAGGACATAAGGATGTTGCAAGGCAGCCTGAAACTGCATGCCCGCCGAAGCGACCACTAACCCCAGTAAGGTGTAAGTCAGTGCCATACCCTGGACATAGGTGAAAGCCAGAGTGAACGTGCGTCCGCTGCTGAGCTGGCCACGGCCCAACACGATACCGGTCAGGATCGGGTACATAGGCAGCACACAGGGCGTGAACGCCAGCCCTATGCCCAGCGCCAGAAACAGCAGCGGCGTCCACCACTGCTGCGCCAGATCGCTGGCCAGTTGATCCTGCTGGCTCAGTGGCGCACTGCTGCTGAGCGGTTGTCCGGCTGAGCCGGATGATGCCACTGTTGCTGTTTGATTGTCAGTGCTTACTATCAGCTTGGCTTTGACCGGCTCCTGGCCAGACAACGGCGTACCCGCGGCGGAGGCGGTAGCAAACAGAGGCACCTCGCGGGTTTCGGGGGGATAACAGAAACCGGCCTTGGCACAGCCCTGATAACGGACGGTCAGGGTCGCGTTGTCACTGGCCTGTACAATGGGCACTGTGAGTGAGAGAGATTCAGGGTATATCTGTACCTCGCCGAAAAACTCATCTTTGTAGGGTGTGCCTGCCGGCAAACGGATATCGCCTATGGTTGCCCCGTTTGCCACCACAGAAAACTGATGCTGATACAGGTAGTAACCCGGTTTGACCTGCCAGTCGAGCACCAGTTGATCGGTGTTCTGCGAAAAGTTAAAGGCAAAGGCCTGATCAACAGGGACAAAACTGTTCTGACTCGATGAACCTGTCAGCCCCGGCAGAGAAAATTCCGCCCGCAGCGGCAGGCTGAGTATCAGCAGGCAGAAGACAAATAAACGCGTAATGGGCAAGTGTCGCAGTATAGTCATCGGATTCGGGCTCGTTCAGTCTCGGGTCATAGGCTTGAAGATGGCGCTTTCATGTTGCCAATATACCCCATATGGGGACTATGTGTCAGACCCGAGAAATCAGGCAGAGTTTCATTGTCTGTGTTCTCAGGCAATTATAGCTCCCGGCAGGCTTGGCGAAGTGCACTAACCGCTGTTGGTTTCGGAGCCTCAGCCGAGTCAGCGGCAAAAAATCGATGCAGAAAAGGTGATCCAGCTAAAAGCCTCTGCTGCTATGGTTGAAAATCAGGGCAATCTCGCCATCATAGTCGGCATCTTTACGCAATGCGGCTGCAGCTCAACTGTGGACAGCCGTTTCCTCAATAATCGCCAGCCTTATATAAGGGGTGTTTGTGTTTCCGGTACTTTTGTTTTTATTCATTCTGGTTCCCATCATAGAGATCGCCCTGTTTGTACAGGTTGGCGGTGTCATTGGTCTGTGGCCGACCCTGTTGCTGGTACTGCTGACGGCCGTGGTCGGCGCTTCACTGGTTCGCAGCCAGGGTTTTGCGACCCTTATGTCGGTGCAGGACAGGCTAAATAAAGGGGAATTGCCCGCCCAGCAAATTGTGGAAGGTGTGATGCTGGCGGTAGCCGGTGTGCTGCTGCTGACACCGGGCTTTATGACTGACGCTATGGGGCTGGTGGTGTTACTGCCCGGGCCTCGTGCCGCGCTGGCGAAGTTTCTGATGACTAAAGTGAAAGTGCAGAGCATGCATCAGAGCGGCTTTGGCGGTGGCTTTGGTCCGCAAGGGCCGTTTTCAGACCGCGATCCATTCCACCGCGATCAAAACGGTGATGTATTTGACGGCGAATATGAGCGCAAAGACAAAGACGAGAAAGAGAAGAAAGACAAATCAGATGACGATGATCAGCACCGGCTGCACTGAGTGATTTGTTAGGTTGTTGATTTAAATGAAATAAATGTCATTCCCGCGTAGGCGGGAATCCATTAAACGCGCAACTGTCAGCGGCAGCTATCGCGAGCGTGAAGACGAGCCCGCGTCATGTTGGTGCCCTGAACTGACATGTTGCCGGTGCAGCCTGCGTACATACCCCAGTGCCGCCAGACCGCACAGCAGATTGGCTACGGCGATCCCGGTAAATAATCCTTCAGTACCATTTAACCGGCTGCCAACCCAGGCTGCCGGCAGCAACAAACCGAACAGACGGATCAGATTCCACAACAGTGCCTGAAAGGACAGATGCATGGCATTCAGGGCATTGATCAATTGCATGCACACGGCCAGCAATCCGTAGCTGGCCGGTACCAGTATCAGGTAATGCCAAAGCTGGGTCTGCACCGCTTCATCCTGGCTGAACATGAGCGATATGGGCCAGCTCAGCGGCACCATCATCACAAACACCAGCAACTGAAAGCCCAACGCGAATTTCATGGCCGTGAACAGGGCATCAAAGGCCCGTCTGGGCTGTTTTGCGCCGAAATTCTGCGCCATGAAAGGCATCAGGGCTGAACTCAGGGCGAACATGACCAGCATCAGCAACGATTCCACCCGTATAGCCGCGCCATAGGCTGCGACAGAGGCGGTGCCCTGGCTGGCCAGCAAGACCATCACCAGGGCATTGGATAAAGGTGCCAGGGCGTTGGACAGCCCGGCCGGGGTCCCTATGTGCAGTATCTGTCGCCAGTCGGCAACGATCAGCCGGAGATCCGGTATCGCCAGCAGCTTTTCGCGCACAATCAATATCCGTAACGACCAGACTAATGCAAACGCCCAGCTAACGCCGCTTGAAATGGCCGCGCCGCGCACTCCCAGTTCCGGAAAAGGGCCGTAGCCAAAAATCAGCAGGGGATCGAGCACGCCGTTGATCACTCCGGCCAGCATCATGATTTTTGCCGGCGATTTCGCATCGCCTGTAGCCCGGATAGCACTGTTACCGGCCATGGGAATGACCAGCAGCGGGATCGCCAGATACCAGACTTCCATATAGTCATGAATAATCGGCAGCAGGCTGTCTTCGGCGCCCAGCAGGCGGAACAGCGGATTGATGGTCAGCAGTCCGGCGATTACAGCGAGGATCACCAACAGCAATGCTAGTAACAAACCATGGCTGGAGACTCTGGCCGCCGCCTGGCTGCTACCGCTGCCCAGCAGGCGGCCAATGCAGGCTGATAACCCGACGCCCACGCCCATGGTGATGGAGTTGATGGCAAACGTGACCGGAAAGGTGAAACTGACTGCCGCCAGAGCCTGGGTACCCAGCAAAGCAATGAAAAAGGTATCGACCAGATTAAACATCAGGATAGCGACCATGCCAAACACCATAGGGATGGTCAGGCGTCGCAGGACTTCCGGGATAGGATCGGACAGTAAACCGTGTTTATCAGGTCGTACAGTTTGGGTCATAAGGCTCTCAGGTCTGTCTTTGCCTGCACACCCTAATGCAAAGAATGTGATCGGGCAAAAAATCTGGCACAAAAAGTAAAAAAAATCATCGTCAGGACTTGGGTTCCAGAAAAACGACCCAACATGTCTAAGTATCAGTTTTGGCGGGATGGAACCAAACACCGTCCTGCTTTCTAACAACCCATAAATATTACCAAAATCAGGAGAGACGACCCGATGAATATTCGTCCTTTACATGACCGAGTGATCGTTGAGCGCCAGGAAGTTGAATCAAAATCTGCTGGTGGCATCGTTCTGACTGGTTCTGCTGCAGAAAAATCGACCCGCGGTACAGTTTTAGCTGTAGGCAAGGGCCGCATTCTGGAGAATGGTTCTGTGCAGCCATTGGACGTTAAGGTTGGCGACAGCGTTATTTTCGCTGAAGGTTATGCCACCAAGTCTGAGAAGATCGACGGTAAAGAAGTTCTCATCATGTCTGAAAATGACATCTTGGCAATCGTTGAATAATCCATTCACTTTGAATTAAGAATTAAGAAAGGAAGATAAACATGGCTGCTAAAGACGTAAAATTCGGTAACGATGCTCGCGTAAAAATGCTGGAAGGTGTCAACGTTCTGGCCGATGCCGTAAAAGTCACCCTGGGTCCTAAAGGCCGTAACGTCGTACTGGACAAATCATTCGGTGCGCCGGTTATCACTAAAGATGGCGTTTCTGTTGCGCGTGAAATTGAACTGGAAGATAAATTCCAGAACATGGGCGCACAAATGGTGAAAGAAGTGGCGTCTCAGGCCAATGACGCGGCGGGTGACGGTACAACAACAGCCACTGTACTGGCTCAGGCGATCATCACCGAAGGTTTGAAAGCGGTCGCAGCGGGCATGAACCCGATGGATCTGAAGCGCGGTATCGATAAAGCCGTGATTGCGGCGGTAGAAGAACTGAAAGCGCTGTCTTCTCCTTGTGCAGACAGCAAAGCGATCGCGCAGGTAGGTACTATCTCTGCCAACTCCGATTCTACCGTGGGTAACATCATCGCTGAAGCGATGGAAAAAGTCGGCCGTGACGGCGTTATCACTGTTGAAGAAGGTCAGGCTCTGCATGACGAGCTGGACGTGGTTGAAGGTATGCAGTTCGATCGTGGCTACCTGTCTCCTTACTTCATCAACAACCAGGAAGCAGGCAGTGTCGAGCTGGAAAGCCCGTTCATCCTGCTGGTAGATAAGAAAATCTCTAACATCCGTGAGCTGCTGCCAACTCTGGAAGCGGTGGCGAAAGCCTCTCGTCCTCTGCTGATTATCGCAGAAGATGTTGAAGGCGAAGCACTGGCTACCCTGGTGGTGAACAACATGCGCGGCATTGTGAAAGTGGCGGCGGTGAAAGCACCAGGCTTTGGCGATCGCCGTAAAGCTATGTTGCAGGACATCGCGGTGCTGACTGCCGGTACTGTGATTTCTGAAGAAATCGGCATGGAACTGGATAAAGTGACGCTGGAAGATCTGGGTCAGGCCAAGCGTATCTCTATCACTAAAGAAAACACCACCATCATTGATGGTCATGGTGAAGAAGTGGCGATTCAGGGCCGTGTGACTCAGATCCGTCAGCAAATCGAAGACGCTACCTCTGACTACGACAAAGAGAAACTGCAAGAGCGCGTAGCCAAACTGGCTGGCGGTGTTGCTGTGATCAAAGTCGGTGCGGCGACTGAAGTTGAAATGAAAGAGAAAAAAGACCGCGTCGAAGATGCCCTGCACGCAACCCGTGCTGCGGTTGAAGAAGGCGTGGTTGCCGGTGGTGGTGTTGCTCTGGTTCGTGCAGCCTCTAAAGTGACTAATCTGACTGGCGACAATGAAGAGCAAACTGTCGGTATCCGTGTAGCGCTGCGCGCCATGGAAGCACCACTGCGTCAAATTGTGCGTAACGCGGGCGATGAAGAGTCTGTCGTGGCGAACGAAGTGAAGCGTGGCGAAGGTAACTACGGTTATAACGCGGCCACTGGCGAGTACGGCGACATGCTGGAAATGGGTATCCTGGATCCAACTAAAGTGACCCGTTCTGCACTGCAGTTCGCCGCTTCTGTAGCGGGTCTGATGATCACCACCGAAGCCATGGTCACTGAGCTGCCTAAAGCTGACGCGCCGGACATGAGCGCGGCCATGGGCGGCATGGGTGGTATGGGCGGCATGATGTAATCAGCCCTGTCACCTGCTGAAAAAGATAAAAGAACCCGCCGTATGGCGGGTTCTTTGTTTCTGGCAGGCGAGGTTTCCTCTATCTATTACAGCACATGCGTTCTTTGTCACGGTGACCGATGAGTGGCTGGCTAGGCCATCAGTGACAGCTAGGGCGCCAGTCTGTAACCATGCTGACTATCAGTACAGTTTTGTTATTAGCTTTATTGCATATTTACTACTCAGCCATATCTTTGTGCTTGAGCTTGCTTTAAGACTCTGTGTTTTCAACGGTATTTCAGAGAGAGCACTATGTTGAAACACACTTTGGCGTTGTTAATGGCCGGCTGCGTTCTTGGCACCACGAGTAGTCATGCCGGTGATGCAGAGCAAAGCTTTATTGACCAATATCATATGGATGCTCAGATCCATCAGATCCCGGGCGATCAGATGTTGTCTGACGAGCGTCTCAGTGACATGTTCCGGGCGCAGTCGAGAAGAATGACCATTTGCCGGGGCGACTTCATTCCTGACGGCTATGTCATCACCAGTACTACAGTTAATTTCGATTGCGGCAGCTGGCAGCACAGCGACAATGCCTACATTCTGACTGTAGCGCCGAAGGACGGTTCACGGTTTAACACTTGCGCCGGATATCACAGCCGGGTGTACGATGGCTTTGTGATTATCGCCAACATCTACAATCCGGCCTGTAATTTTGGATCTGGTAACTCAGTCAACGGCAGCACGCAGGTGTATGCCGATAAGTACAGATCCAGTTTCACTGTGTGTGCCAACTCGCCGATTCCTGCCAACTACACCCGCAGCAGACACCATTTTTCTACAAGTTGCCGGGTCGGCATTGGCATGGGGAATAATGCCTATGTAATCACCCGCCAGTAGCGGTTACGGCTTATTCGGTTTTTCAGGCCCGGCCTTCTGGCTCGGGCTTTTTTGATGCTGTGTCAGGGTGCTACATCGTTATGGGTGCGCCACGAGTCAGGTTTCTGCTCTGCGTTTTTTATTTCTCTTATCTTGCTCATCTCTTTTTAGCTGCACGTCATCGCTTGCAGTTTACTGCCTTGCACATTGCTGTCATCGTTGCTCTATCTCTTTGAGGTATAGTTTTTATGCGGTTCATCAATAAGCAGGAATTATCTTAATTGTTAATGATTTAATTTTTTGGTTTATTGCTAGTACATTTTTGATGAGTGGTTTGTTAATTTATTTATCTTCGTCATTTGTATTACCTTTAAATATAGTTGTTATTGGGTGTTTTTAATCTTTTTCTTGGTTTTTCTACTTTTGTTTCGTTCTTTTTATGACGTAGTTTTGTGTTTAATATGTTGATTTTATTGTTTTTTATTTCCTGATTTGTTTATCTTTTAATTTTTTGGTTAATAGCTTTATATTTTTTTCAATTTTATTTTTACCTGCCTTGTCTATTATGAATTCCAACAAGCAATGAGACATTTATTAATCAATCAATTTACTTAAATTAAGGAATGAAAAAATGAACAAGGCAATCAAAGTCGGTATTAATCGCATTGAATTCAGCACCACAGAGAATTATCTCACGCTGGAAAAACTGGCTGAGGCCCATCAGATTGATCCTGCCAAATACCTTTATGGTATAGGTCAGTCAAAAATGGCTGTACCGACGCCGGATGAAGATACCATCTCGATTGCGGCCAATGCGGCGCAGGATGTGCTGAATACTATGACACCGGAAGAAGTGAAAACCATTTCGACACTCATTTTTGCCACTGAAACGGGTGTTGACCAGTCCAAGTCGGGTGCGGCTTATCTGATGGGACTGATTGACATTCACCCCAACTGCCGGGCTTTTGAAGTGAAGCAGGCCTGCTACGGCGGTACGGCCGGATTACAGATGGCTTGCGATATGGTGCGTGCCCGTCCGGATGAGTCAGTGCTGGTTGTGGCCTGCGACATTGCCCGTTATCAGCAAAACACCCCGGGTGAATGCACACAAGGTGCCGGTGCGGTAGCCATGCTGATTACCGCTGACCCGGACATCATTGAGATTGATGCTGAACGCGGCTGCTACAGTGCCGACATCATGGATTTCTGGCGCCCGAACCAGTTCAAACATGCCCTGGTGGACGGCGAGTTGTCGAAAGATGCCTACCTCAATGTGATGACAAGCAGCTATCAAGGCTATCTGGTCAACGGCGGTAAGCCGCTGGATCAGCTCGAATGGCTCTGCTTCCACCAGCCTTTCACTAAGATGGCCAAAAAAGCCTTTGAGCACCTCAGCGCCCAGTATCCTGAGCAGATGGCGGATAAAACCGATGCCGCTTACAGCATCAGCCAGCAATACGGACGTGAAATTGGCAATACCTATACCGCCAGCCTCTACATTGGCCTGCTGTCTCTGCTTGATAACGCTGAGCAGGATTTGACAGGACAGACAATCGGCTTCTTCAGCTATGGCTCAGGGGCGGTGGGTGAATTCTTCTCGGGCACTGTGAATAAGAATTACCGCCAGGCCATTAATACCCTGGCGAATCAGCAAAAGCTGACTGCACGAACCGCGCTCAGCTACGACACCTATTGTCAGTATATGTACCAGCTGCGCGACTACGATCAGGCCAACATTCGCTATAACCCGACTTCCGGCTCGAACTTCAGGCTGGCCGCGATTCACGACAACAAGCGTGTCTATGAACGTGTGCTCGAGCCAATGAGCAAAGCGGCTTAAAGCCAGACATCGCCACTTTTAACATCCAATCAATACCACTATTTGTTTAATAAGGAAGAGTAACATGTGCGGCTTTGTAACGGTTTATAGTGCGAATCCTCTTAATCAGATCAAACCTGCTCAGATTGAGCAGGGTCTTAAATCCATCATTCACCGCGGCCCCGATGAAGGACGGGTCTGGCAGTCTAATGACCAGCGCATGATAATGGGCCATACCCGGCTGAGTATTATCGGCCTGGATAACGGTATTCAACCGATCCACAGCACGGATGATGCGTTGCATATTGTGGTGAATGGCGAATTTTATGACTTTGAGAAAATCCGCTATGAGCTGACCCGTCAGGGCTGCAAGTTCGTGACTCAGTCGGACAGCGAGATCGCGCTGCACCTTTATCAGCTGTACGGCACCAAAGGGCTGGAAAAACTGCGGGGCGAATTCTCTCTGGTGCTGTTTGACCAGCGTCAAAACCTGGTGATTGCAATGCGTGACAGGGCCGGGGTGAAGCCCTTATTCGTGGCCGAAGATCAGGGCCGCTATTACTTTGCTTCTGAAATCAAAGCCATTATTGATTCTGGCGTTCGCGCTGTCTGGGATGAGGCGTCCTACAACACCCGCGCGTTTTACCTCAAGAATAATACCCTGTTCCAAAATGTACAGTCCGTACCGGCGGGTCACATGATGACCCTGACGCCTTCCGGTGTGACCCAGCAGTGTTACTGGGATATCGACTACCCGGATGCGGAAACGCTCAATGCCAGTACCCTGTCTGATGCTGATGCCATTCAGCAGGTGCACGATGCCATTGAAGAGTCAGTGAAGCTGCGCCTGAGAGCGGACGTACCGATTGGGGTATACCTGAGCGGGGGCGTGGATTCCTCAGCTATTCTGGGGATGGCCACTCAGCTGGCGGGCAAGCCGTTTGATGCCTATAACCTGTCCTTTGGTGAAATGGAAGATTACGACGAAAACCGTTTTGCCCGTCTGGCGGCGGAGAAGAACGGTGCCCGTTTCCATACTGTGCCTGTGACGCAAAAAGATCTGGCCGATAATTTTGAAAAAGCCGTCTGGCATAACGAGACCCCGTTTTTTAATGCTCACGGCGTGGCGAAATATATTCTCAGCGGCATAGTACAGGATGCCGGTAACAAAGTGGTGCTGACCGGGGAAGGGGCGGACGAAGTTTTTGGCGGCTACCCGCACTTTAAGCGCGACATGGCGCTGTTTAATACCCAGGGCCAGAACCCGGACGATGTTCAGGCCATCTTACAGAAAATGAAGGCTAATCAGGCGGGTTATACCCAGCAAGGTATGCCGGCGGACGTTGAGTGGCTGACGCAGCAGCTGGGGCACGGGGTATCCTGGCTCGACAATCAGGCGGGCTGGTTCAAAGAGCTGCAAAACGTCTATGCCGACAGCCAGATCGACAGATTTGGTGATGTCGAACCCTACCGTATCTTCTTCAATCAGCTCGATCACCGCAAGCTGGCAGGGATCGACCCGGTACACCGCTCTATGTATCTGTGGGCCAAGTCTTTTCTGCCGAACTTTGTGCTGACCACTTTGGGTGATCGCATGGAAATGGCCCACAGCGTAGAAGGTCGCGTGCCTCTGCTGGACCACCGCGTGATGGAGCTGGCGGCGACATTGCCTGTGCACCTGAAAGTGCGCGGTAATACTGAAAAATTTGTGTTCCGTGAAGCCATGAAGCCTTACCTGCCTGAAGAGCTGTATAAGCGTAAAAAATATTACTTCCGCGCCCCGCCTTCCACGCTGATGCAGCAGGGCCCGCTGTTTGAACTGGTTAACGACACCCTGAACTCGTCCAGCCTGGATGCACTGCCTTTCTTCGACAGCAAGAAAGTACGCCGCCTGCTGGCAGAGATGCCGAAAATGTCACCGCAGCGTCTGGCACTGCTCGACCCTATGCTGATGGAGCTGACCAGCCTGTGCATCTTGCAGCGTAAGTTCAACCTGGCATCGACACCGTCTGTGTATAAGGAAGCGGCATAATGAAAATCGGTATTGTTGGCGCGGGATTAAACGGACTGGCCTGCGCACTGCTGCTGAAAAAGTTCGGGCATGAGGTCACTGTGTTCGAGCGCAGCGAGCAACCGCGGGATTCAGGCACAGGGATCTACGTCTGGCCGCAAGGAGTACAGATCCTGCGCTTCATTCTCAATGACAACAGCTTCCTTAACGAAGGGCAGCCGATAGATTCGCTGGTGACGTTGGATCGCCACGGTAAAGAAGTGCACCGCCAGCTGGTTCAAATGCCGGGGCATGATTTTCCGGCACCGGCTGTGATGTTTGAGCGTCAGCGTTTGTTCAATCTGCTCAAACAGGATCTGGGCCCGGATGACATCCGCTACGGCGCAGCCTGTACCAAGGTGATCAATACCCGCGAAGAGGCAAAAATTGAAATCAACCACAGTGACTATGAATCTTTTGATCTGGTTGTCGGCACCGACGGTATCTCATCCAAGGTCAGGGAATATGTCTGCGACAGTCAGCCGCACTACACCGGGGTGATCGCTTCCCGGGGCGTGACCTGCTTTGACTGCGACATTCTGGAAGAGAATGCGTGCCAGATTTTCGCCCATGATCAGGCCCGGCTGGTGACTTATCCGCTCGATAACAGCACCCGTTTCCGTTACTGGTTCGTGGCGTACCAGCATGACCTGGACCAGCCCACCCTGAACAGAAACGAGATGGCGCAGCGCCTGGAAGGGCTGCCGGCACCGCTGCTGGAGATGATCGAAAATACGCGGGAAGACAACATACTGACCCTGCCGCTCAACGCCATCACCCCGGGTCATCAATGGTACAACGGCCGTTGTGTGCTGCTGGGTGACAGTATTCACGGCATGTTACCGACGCTGGGTTACGGGCTGACCCTGGGACTGGAAAACTGCTTCATGCTGGCTCAGGCACTGAACGGCAGCTGTTTTGATGACATTCAACCGGCACTCAAGCGCTACCAGACCCGAGTGGCACAGCGTTCCTGCCAGTTAATCGAGGTGATGGAGCAACTGACAGACTTGTTTTATTTCCAGAAAGAAACCGTGCAAAAACAACAGCGTCTCGGCGAGGTGATGGGACGCTTTCACGAACTGGCCCGAACAACGGCATTTTAACATGATGATGAACCAATCTTTTGTAACAGAACTCAACCGCTTTGCGGACCACTACATCAAGCCGTATATCGTGCAATGGGAAGCGGCGGGCGAGTACCCGCAGGATCTGCACAGTATGGCGGGCAGCGAAGGGATATTGCGGTTAGGCCATAGCGACAAAGACAGCCTCTTTCGCGATACCGACAGTGCCGTGGCGCTGGTGGAAACCCTGACCGCCGGCGGCAGCCAGGGTCTGGCCATGGGGCTGGCGTCTTACCTGGTCAGCTTAAGTGCGCTGCACCAGCATAACGATGGCCGGTTTGATGCCGTGATTGAACAGGTACTCGATGGCGACGCCACCATTTCGCTGGCGATCACTGAACCTCAGGCCGGGTCGGATATTGCTGCGATCACTACTCAGGCGGTGCCGTCGGCGCAACAGGATGAGTTCCTGATTACGGGAGAGAAAAGCTATATCTGTGGCGGTTTGCATGCGAACTATTTTGTGGTGCTGGCGAAGTACGGCGATCGGGCAACAGGCCAGCAAGAGATGGGGCTGTTTCTGGTCGAGCGGGAGCCAGGTACTGTGTCCGGAGAGCGAATTCCCACCCTGGGCTGGCAATGTCTGGACGTGTCGAGCGTCAGGCTGGAGATGGCCAGAGGCCGTCTGATTGCCGGCAGTCAGGCCTGCTTCGGCACACTGAAGATGATGCTGAAAAAGGAGAGGATCAATCTGGCCGTTATGGCAAACAGCGACGCCAGAAGCCTGCTGGACGACAGCCTGATTTTTGCCCACAAGCGCCAGGTTCACGGTGCGCCGCTGCACAATAAACAGGCCATATTGCACCATCTGGCTGAGATGCAATTGCAGATTTCAGCCACCAGCGCCCTGGTCGCACAAAGTGTGGCCGCGCTGAGAGAAGAGCGCCTGACGGATGAGGCCGCTTGTGTCACTAAGGTCAATGCCACCCGTGCCCTGGATCTGGTATCCAGCCTTGGGGTACAGATTTTCGGCGCCCGGGGCTGTGAAAGGGGGTATTTGCCGGAACGGGTCTTTCGCGACGCCAAAATCCTCTCATTAGGCGGCGGCACCACGGAAGTGTTACAGAACATCATAGGTAAATCACTGATCCATTCTCTGACCAAATAGGAAGAACCATGACTTATTCTGCACAATCGGCGCCATTAAGTGCCTATTCTCAGCTGTTGTCTGAGGCATTAATTAACCACAACTACCAGCAGTTTTGCGGCATTGAGGTGGTAACACAGACCCCTGAGTACTGCAAAACGCGGCTGACGGTCACTGAGCAGATTGATAACCTGAGCCAAACCCTGCACGGCGGGGTGATCTACTCCATGATGGATGTCACCAGCATGCTGGCGACCATCGCTACCCTGGATGACGGGGAGTACGCCATCACCAATAATTTTTCCGCCAATATCATGTCAGCGACCAAGCGCGGCGAGACGGTAGAATTTGAAGCCCGCATTACCCGCAATGGCCGCAACCTGCTGTTCAGCCATTGTGAGGCTTACAAAATTAATGCATCCGGCGCGCGCAGCCTGATAGCGACGGCTCAGCTCAGCAAGTTCAAGCGCCGTCAGGCTTTGACCACAACAGCAGAGGTGGCGGCATGAAGCAAAAGATGCTCTCTTTGGGCACACTGGCCGGCGCTCTGGCGGCTACTCTCAGCGCCAGCGTCGCCACAGCCCAGGCAGCACCGCTGAAATCGCCCTCCATTGGCGTGATTCAGCTTGTCGACCCGCTGGACAGACCAAAAGACGGCTTTTGCCTGGATGTGATTGGCTACAGCCCTTATGAGCGGTTGGATCTGCCTTTAATCGCCCATAACTGCAAAAACGGGTTATTCCGGGATCAGGCCATGTCGTTGCTGAAAAGCGGGGAAATTTATCTGCCGGCCTATAAAAAGTGCCTCACCGCCATTGCGCCGCATACTCAGGCCCTGCCGGGTACCGCACTGATGGCGCGAGATTGCGGTGAACATTCCGACTTTCTACAGGCGCAGCCGCTGCAGAAATTTCAGTGGAGCGACGACGGGGAAGTCCGGCTGACAGGCTCTGAGTTGTGCCTTGCGGTGGGAGAGCAATCCGATCAGACCTCATCCCCGCTGCATCGCTGGCGGCCCCTGTCGCTGCAGTCCTGTCAGATCAAAGACACCCGGCTGGCCCGCTGGCAGTTTATTGACAAGTCATGATGCGGGTTCCGTTGTGGTGGCTTGTCTGGTGTACCGTTTTTTACTATCCCTCCGGGCTGGGCCGCAGTCAGTAGCAGCGCCAGCCCGAAAGCTTTTTTGTCCGATATATCCTGCCGCCCCTTTTCCGTTCTGAACAGCTGTCCGTCTGTTCGATTATCCGCTTTGGCTGTCTGCCTGCTTGTTCCCCCTGTGCGTTTGTTCACTTGGGTTGTCTGTACTCTCCATTTCCCTTTTCGCTGTCTGCCGTGAAGCGCAGGCAACGGAGCTGAATCGGTATAGTTATCTGGCTACTGAGCACTGCTTTTTTTCAGCCCGCAAGCAAGGTTAGCGCTTTTTTTGCATTCCTTTTTGCTTTCATTGCTGTCAGTGGTTTGCTTTTAAATTATTAAAAATCAGTTACTTATTTGGTTGTTTGAAATAATTCGATATCAATGCGCCACTCTTTTCAATTTTTTTATCAGGCGGGGGCTCCTAATATCAGTTTCGAGCTTAACGAACAGCAAGCAATGCCTGGCCAGGCTTTAGAGAACAGTTAGCAAGATAACCCAAAGGAAACGAAGCTATGTCTAAAGTAACGATTGAATTTTTTCACGATGCAGTCTGTGGCTGGTGTTATGTCCTGAGCCCACGGCTGCGCAAGCTGGTTGAACGTGCCGATGTCGAAGTCAAACAACGCTGCTTTGTCCTGCAACGTAATGATGAGGAAATGGTGCAGCGCTTTGGCTCTCTGGCGGCGGCCAAATCTGAAATCCTCAACCACTGGGTTGCCTGCCAGCAAAGAGCGGATGATCCGACCCGCTTTAATATTGAAGGCATGCGTGCTCAGCCATTTTCGTACCCGAGCGGTTATCTGGCGGCACTGGGCGCCAAAGCGGCTGAGTTGCTTGGCAATTCTGACACCCACTGGGATTACTTCGATGAAATCCAGCGCCTGCACCTGAAAGTGAACGATAACATTGGCGACCGTGAAGTCATTATCGCCGCGGCGAGCAACATTGGCCTGGATACGGCGGCCTTTACCAAAGCGCTGGACAGCGATGAAGTTCGCCAGGCGGTAGAAGCCGATCTCAATCGTGCCAGAGAGTTTAACCTGCGCAGTATTCCAAGCCTAATTGTCAACGGCGAGCATGTGGTGACTGACACCCTGACCAACGAACAAATCGATCAGCTGTTTTTGCAATAACACCAGAGATAGTCCGGATAACCGGAAAACCTGACAGATTTCTAATTACATTTAAGTGAGATAGCACAATGACGACAAAAGTACTGGTTCTATATTATTCAAGCTATGGGCATGTTGAAACAATGGCGCACGCAGTGGCAGAAGGGGCCAAGAGTGTCAGTGATGTACAGGTCGATGTTAAGCGCGTGCCTGAACTGGTGCCGGAAGAGATTGCCCGTCAATCCGGTATTCAGCTGGATCAGCTGGCCCCGATTGCCGAGCCTGGCGAGCTGGCGAATTACGATGCCATTATCTTTGGTACGCCGACCCGCTTCGGTAACATGGCGGCTCAGATGCGTAACTTCCTCGACCAGACCGGTGGGTTATGGTTTGAGAAGAAACTGGTTGGCAAAGTCGGCAGCGTGTTTACCTCAACCGGTACCGGCGGCGGCAATGAAACCACCTTGCAGTCATTCCATACCACTTTGTTTCACCATGGCATGGTAGTGGTGGGTCTGCCTTACACGGCCTCTGAGCTGACTGATCTGTCGGAAGTCAAAGGCGGTTCTCCGCTGGGCGCGGCCTGTATCGCAGGCGGTGACGGCTCGCGTCAGCCTTCGTCCAAGGAACTGTCGATGGCCCAATTCCAAGGCCAGCATGTGGCTAAGCTGGCCAAGAAACTCAGCCAGTAATCTTAACTGACCCAGGATGGCGGCCGCTTGTCAAAAAAGGCGGCCAGCCCCTCCTGCCCTTCCTCAGAGACGCGGATATCGGCAATGCGCTGCGCAGTCTCAGCAATCAGTTCTGCATCAATCGGTCGGCCGGAAACATCGGAAATCAACTGTTTGGCCGCTATCAATGCCTGAGGTGAATTCTTCAGGATCTGCGTCAGCAACTGCTCAGCCACCTGTTCCGGTTCATCGCTGATTTGGTGAACCAGCCCCAGACGCAGGGCATCTTCAGCATCAAACACTTCAGCGGTCAGAAAATAGCGACGGGCCTGAGATTCCCCCATCGCCCTGATCACATAGGGGCTGATCACCGCCGGAATAAGGCCCAGCTTCACTTCGCTGAGGCAGAAAGCGGCATTACGGGCTGCTATCACAATGTCGCTGCAGGCGATCAGTCCCAGTGCGCCGCCGTAGGCTGCCCCCTGAACCACAGTGATCACCGGCATTCGGGCGCTATTGAGTGTGCTCATCAGGGCCGCGAGCTGCGCGGAGTCCGCCAGATTGGCTTCCCGTGAGTTATTGGCCATCGATTTCATCCAGGCGAGATCGGCACCGGCTGAAAAATGTTTGCCGCGGCCGGATAACAAAATAGCTTTCGCCTGTTCCTGATGGGCCCGGTCGATCATGGCGATCAGGCCGGCGATCACTTGTTCGTTCAGCGCATTATGCACCTGCTCGCGGCTAAGCTGGATGTGGGCACAGCCACGTTGGTCAAGCTGATACTCAATAGTCATGTTTTCTCCCTTCCGTGATGTTGTTTTTCTATGGCAGGCCGACAGCAGATGCCGTAGCTGCATAGATCGAGTTCACAATTTCATTTTTATTCATTGTGTTGCTAATCGTTAAGTTGCACTATAACTTGGTTTTCAGTCAATGTTCAGCAAATGTTCAGCAAATAAAAAAACATAACGAGAGTGAGTGGGTTAGAGGGATATCAATCATGTCAGCGCGCGTAACCTTAGAAATGTGGCGGGCTTTTATTGCGATTGCCGAGCAGGGCAGCGCAATGAAGGCGGCCCAGAAATTGAATAAAAGCCAGTCGGCTGTGTGTCACAGCATCAAGAAAATGGAGTCCTTACTGGGGCATTCACTGTTTATCGTCGAAGGCAGAAAATCTACCTTAACGGATCTGGGACACAGTCTGTTACCGCGGGCACAAAGTTTACATAACAATGCAACCCAGATTGAAGCGCTGGCCTCGAAATACCAGGGGCAGCTGATGACAGAAATCAATGTGGCTGTGGATGTTTTGCTGCCGTTCGATTTTATTCAGAGCGTGTTTGAGCGCTTTTATCAGGCCTATCCAATGGTTTCGATACGGGTATTTGAAACCTCGTTATCCGGTGCCGGGCAGTTGATGGAGTCGGGCAGCGTGTCGCTGGCAATTGCCGGCCGTCTTCCCAAAGAAACCGTGCTGGAACCCCTGGCTGAGATCGAACTGCTTTGTGTCTGCGCCCCTTCTTTTCCGCTGGCAACAGAAACTCAGGTATTTCAGCCGGAGCTCAAACGTTATCGCCAGGTGGTGATCCGTGATTCAGGCAATCAGAATGTGGACAGTGGCTGGCTGGGATCCCACCAGCGACTGACGGTCAGCAGCCTGACGGCAGCGATGGCGTCGGTCGAGCAGGGGCTGGGGTTCGGCTGGTTACCCGCGCACAGTATTGCCGATAAGCTGGAGGACGGTGATTTGGTACCGGTTGATCTGACCAAGGGGAAAAGCCGGGTTGTCAGGTTGCAACTGGGGATGAGCCCGGATCAGGCGCATGTGGGGGAAGTGAATACCCTGTTCGAGTTGTTCAGCAACCTGAAAACTATGATGGTATCCTCTCCGAGTCCCGCCTTGGTGTGAGAAATCAGAATGTGAGTATGTCAGGCTGACGTGTCAACGTCGGCCTTTTTATTGTCTTAACAGTCAGGAACGCATAGAAATCAGCCAGCAAGTTATGCACTATGGGGGGATGAGTGACAAAGGGAAGTCGTTATGTATATTCAGGATTTAAAACATCACACCGAGTCGGCATCACTGTATATCGCAAACTGGCACATTGAACCGGACCAGCACTGGGGGATATTTTCCACCCACAGTCATGCCGCTTCGCTGCTGGTCAGAATGTTCAGTGGCGAACTGACGCCGCAACAAGGCCAGATCCATGGTCTGCCGCAATCTGTTGCCTGTATTTCATTGCATGAACAGCAAAGACTGCTTGATCTGGAACTGGACAAAGACGAGACCGATTTTTCCGACAGCATTGATTACGGCACCACGGTCGAAGCTCTGGTGCTGGAAGCCGGGTGCAGCGCAGCGGAGCTGGAAGCACTGCTGGCAAAGACGGATCTCCTTCGGCTCAGGCTACGGGGATTTCGTCAGCTATCTACCGGTGAGACCCGCAGGGTGATGCTGGCACGCGCGCTGGCAACCAAGCCAGCATTGCTGATTTTAGATGAGCCCTATGCCGGTCTGGATGTGCAGCACCGTCAGGCTTTGTCGCAGTTGCTCGATGAGCTGTCGCAACAGATGCAACTACTGATAGTGACTTCGCGGGAAGATGAGTTGCCGCCGTTTATCAGTCATGTTGCGCTGTTTGACGAGAAGCAGCTGTCGCAGGTGCTCAGCCGTGATGCCTGGTTGTCGCACCCTGTGATGGCGCAGATGAAAGCCTTGTCCGCGCAAAAAAGTGACGCCATGCTGGCCTTGCTACAGGCCCATCAGGCGGAGCATGATTACCCCAACCCCTTGGTTTCAATGCGGGATGCCAAAGTGGAATACGTGGGGAGCAGGATTTTTTCCGGCGTAAACTGGCAGATAGAGCAAGGCCAGCACTGGCAGGTTCGTGGCCCGAACGGGTGCGGGAAAAGTACGTTACTGGGACTGGTGCTGGGGGATCATCCGCAGTGCTACAGCAACGATGTGACCGTGCTGGGCATGAAGCGCGGCAGTGGCGAGACTATCTGGGACGTGAAAAAACATATCGGTGTGGTCTCTTCGGCCTTGCACCTGCAATACCGCGTCGGCTGCCCGGCGCTGGATGTGCTGCTGTCAGGATTTTACGACTCTATTGGTTTATACCAGCAGCCGAGCAAGCGCGAAGTGCTGCTGGCCCGTGAATGGCTGGGGCTGCTTGAAATGGCGGAGTGTGAAAAAGTCAGTTTCCGGGAACTCGACTATGGTCAGCAAAGATTGCTGCTGATTGGTCGTGCCCTGATCAAACAACCTGCTTTGCTGATATTGGATGAGCCGTATCAGGGGCTGGATTATCTCAATCGCAAGCTGGTGTATCAGGCCTTAAATCGTATAGCCTCAGCGAAGATCAGCCAGTTGCTCTACGTGACGCATCATGAAGAAGACGCGTTAGAGGCGATTAAGCATTTTGTTGATTTTATCGACGATCCTGAGGGGGGCTACCGGGTGAACATTTATTCCTCTGCATAAAAGTGAAATGCTGAACCCTGACATGCCGGTACAAGGTTCAGCTGAAAAATTGCCTGAAAAGCTGTACGTGTTTTTTATCGTTTAAAATCATTACTTTAAAATGATTTTTTAACTTTTCCATTTAGGATGTGATTTTGAGCAGCAAAATGCTGACTGTGAGGTAAAAAGCCGTACCAGAGGGTTGTTGTGTGATTTTTGTTAGCCATGGGCCGTCGTTAACCGTGACTGGGTTCACCGGGAAAAAAGCCGGAAAAGCTGTACGCTTAACGATATCATTTAAAATCAATTAGTTAAGTTTATTTAATGTTGTCTTAATTAGTAAGTTCTGATTAAGTGCATAAAAAAGCTGTTCTAAAAGGTAAAAGCTGTTTCATCATAACGGTCTTGTCTTAATGGCTTTGCTAAACTCTGTCCGCCACTGAAAAAGACAGCATCAGCGTCATCTGGAAAATAACTGAAAAAGCTGTACGAAATTTAAAATTGTTTATTATCAGCATCTTATCTGTATTTTCAGGCGGGCATTGCAGAGAGGGCTAACAGCGGTCAGCTTATTGGTGTTTTTGTCGAAAAAGTCTGTACTGGCTGCCCCTGGGTGCCAGAGGCAGCTAATCGCGATACGTAGGCTTATTGCTGCTGGTGACGGCGCTTTTTACCCGCGTGTTTTTCTATGTACTCAATGATCATGCCGGCAATGTCTTTGCCGGTGGCATGCTCGATACCTTCCAGGCCCGGGGAAGAGTTCACTTCCATGATCAGCGGCCCGCGGTTGGAGCGCAGCAAGTCAACACCCGCCACATTCAGTCCCATGGCTTTTGCCGCCGCCACCGCGGTGCGGCGCTCTTCCGGAGTAATACGCACTAAGGAAGCACTGCCGCCGCGATGCAGGTTGGAGCGGAATTCTCCCTCGGCGGCCTGGCGCTTCATTGACGCGATCACTTTGTCACCCAGTACGAAGCAGCGGATATCGGCACCGCCGGCTTCTGCAATGTATTCCTGAATCATGATGTTGGCTTTCAGGCCCATGAAAGCTTCAATCACACTTTCCGCGGCTTTCTGGGTTTCTGCCAGCACCACACCTATACCTTGTGTGCCTTCCAGCAGTTTGATCACCACAGGTGTACCGCCGACCATTTTGATCAGATCTTTGACATCGTCAGGTTTGCTGGCAAAACCGGTGATCGGCATGCCGACGCCTTTGCGGCTCAGCAACTGCAGGGAGCGCAGTTTGTCTCTGGAGCGTGAAATCGCAATCGACTGATTGATGGAAAAGACATTCATCATTTCAAACTGACGCAGAACAGAACAGCCGTAAAAAGTAATATCGGCCCCGATGCGCGGAATGATGGCATCAATGCCGACCACATCATGACCTTCAAAATGAATAGAAGGTTGCACAGAATTGATATTCATGTAGCAGCGCAGGGCGTTAATGACCACGGCTTCATGGCCCCGTTGTTCGCAGGCTTCGCGCAGGCGTCGGGTGGAATACAGGTTTGCGTTCTGGGACAAAATGCCAATTTTCATCGTGTTCTCGTCAAAAAGCTGGAGGAATCCGAGCAAAGGGGCTGGCAACCTTAGAATTTCTGCTCGGTAAAACGGACGCAGAATATGCCCTGAAAGTGACCAAGAATCGAGAGGTTGGACCATGATCTCTTTTAATGGTGACGAGAAGAAAATTTACTCAACAAGGGAAGGCAGAAGATAAGCGGGCTGGAAAGCTCCCCTGAGACCAAAGGGGGAAAGGTCTCAGGGGAGAGTTTAATTATTTCAGCACTTTCGGGTTGGACGTGCCCCACAGGGTATAGATTTCAGACAGGATCCGGCCTGAATGGTCTTCCGTTTCGCCAATGGTGATTTCGTCGCGGCCCTGACGGCCGAACAGCACCACTTCATCGCCAGGCTTCACGCCTTTGATATCTGTGATGTCGACCATAGTGGTGTTCATGGACGTTGAACCCAGCACTTTGGCACGCTGACCGTTGATCAGCACTTCACCGACACGGCTCATTGAGCGCGGGAAGGCATCAGAGTAACCGATCGGCAGGTTGGCCAGCACAGAATTGCGTTCCAGCGTTTCCGTCTTGCTGTAACCTATGGTTGAGCCTTTTGGCAGGCGGTGGATGGATGCGACCTGGGTCTTGAACGACACAATGCGCTTGTACTCAGGGAACGCCGGTGTGGTGTCACCGTACAGGGCGCCGCCGGTACGAACCATGTCCAGCTGAGCTTCAGGCACCATCAGAGTGGTGAAAGAGTTGGCTACGTGCAGCAGGACATCATCACGTTCCAGATCCGTGTGCTTGATGATCCACTGGCTGTCTTGCTTGAACTGGTGCAGACCGTCACGGATTTCATTCAGATCTTCGGTCGGGAAGTGGGTCATGATGCCCACTATCTGCAGATGTCGGGTATTGACAATCTTTCTGGCTTCTTTCTTCCCGTGTTTGGTGCGCATTTCCAGACCGTTACGGCCCATGCTGGCAGAGTTCAGTGCCAGATGTACCGGGATCACAGTGCCGTGCTGGCGCGCAATGCGGGCAATAATTTTTGCCTGCTGCTTGGTGCCGATCAGCTCTTCCAGTCCCAGATCAACAGCGGTTTCAATCTCAGAAGGGGTCGCCGCACGCAGGCGCATCAGGCGGCCGTTAAAGCCCATCTCACGGACCAGTCGGGCTTCCGCGTTGCTGGTGATCCCTACACAAGGAATGCCGCTTTGCATCACAGAAGGCAGCAGATTGGCAATGCCGTTCCCGTACGCATCGGCCTTCATGACGGCACAGATGTCGGTGTTGCTGCCAACATGGTTTTGCAGATGCGCAATGTTTGACTCAAACGCCGCCTTGTCAACTTCCACCCAGGCATTGGCTGTCTGAACGTCTTCCATGGTGTGTGCCTGCTCAATGCTTGGCAGCATTGGCGCAGCAGTCGCATGCATTGAAGCGGAAGTGGTCCCCATCATGGCGAGGGCAATCAGTGAGAATTTAAAGTTTTTCATTATAAGTCTCTGTTGTTATTACAGGTTACAGGGTGAATTGACTGACGATCTGATGCAGCGCATTGGCGCGGCGTTTCAGTTCATCAACCCCCTGCTGGGCTTCCAGGGTGGACAGGCGGTTTTCTTCCGCGCTGTCACTCAGGGAAGCGACATTGCGAGACAGATGATCTGAGGCGTGAGCCTGCTCCTTGACCGAACCGGCGATTTCTTCCATGCCGGAACTGACCGCTGAGATTTCCTGGTTAAAGGAACTGAGGGATGCGTTGGCTTGATCGGCATGCTGCACACTGTTGTCGACCCGGTCGACGGCGTGCTGCATGGTTTGCGTGGTATCGCTGGTGTCGGTCTGAATCGAGCGGATCATAGTACTGATCTCTACCGTCGCTTTGGCGGTACGCTCTGACAACTGACGGACTTCATCGGCGACAACGGCAAAGCCGCGGCCCTGCGCACCGGCACGTGCGGCTTCAATGGCCGCATTGAGTGCCAGCAGGTTGGTTTGATCGGCGATATCTTTAATGACTTCGACAATGGAGTTGATTTCACTGGCTCGGTTGTCGAGTTGCTGCAGTTTGTCAGCCACAGTATTGGTTTCCAGCTGGACAGACTGCATACCACGTACTGCGTTATCAATGGCTTCAACGGTATTTTGGGTCAGCAGTTCGAACTGGCCCATTTGCTGGTTAGCATTATCAACAATCTCAGTGATGCTCTGTGCGCTGGCCGCCAGCTCTTCAATGGCGGTGGCACTGCTGCCGACATGTTCTGACTGGGTCATTGAGCGATCTGTCACGGCGCGGATCAGGGTGTCGAGCTGGGCGCTGGTGGCTGCCACACTGTCGGACGATTGCTGCACTTCCAGCATCCGCTGGCGCAAGGCGGCCATAAAGATATTGAAGGAATCGGACATTTCGCCGATTTCATCCTGGCTGCGGACTGTCACACGCTGGTTCAGATCCCAGTTGCCGTTTGCCAGTGAACGCAGCACCTGATTGAGGCCATTGACCGGGGTGACGATCAAGTTGGCAATCATGCGTGCCGCTATCACTGTCAGTACCAGGAACACGGCCGCTATTATAAAGGTTTTCTTCAGCGCTTCGGTTTTGACTTCTTCGATGTCTGTCAGTTTGACATCTATGCCGATGACATGGAGATCGCCTTTATCGCCGCGAAAAGGCACAAAGATAGAGCGGTACATGCCGTATTCGCCCTGATAACTCTGATATTGGGTTTGCTCGGTACGGAAGGCTTCGTACAGCATTTCCGGCACTTTCAGGTATTGCTCCAGATACCAGTTCTTATAGCGGCCGCTTTTCCACTCATTCTCATCCCGGTTGATATAGGTGTAGTACACCTGGCCGCCGCGACGCACGGTTGAGTAGGCCCATTCCAGCTTAGCGCCTTGGGTAAAGTGGGTCAGATGGGCTGAAATGTCGTCATACAGGGCATCATCACGGCCGGCTTCCTCATTGGGCAGATCGCCGATGAGCTGTTCCACGGCCTGAGCAGCAGTGTTCAGTTCTGTATCAATACTGCTCATCGCTGAATTGACCAGGGTGTGATAAGAAATCGCAGACAGAGCCGCGATGATAATAAGCGCGATGGCTGTGAACAGCATCGAAAGCTTGGTTTTAAGATTCCAATTGGCAGTCATGACTTTTTCCGAATGCTAGTGAGTGATATGAATCACAAAAATATGCAATACGAGAGTATTCGGCGGCCAGTCTAATGACATTATTAACACTTTCAAACGCTAATAAGTGATTAATTTTATTTGTTTTTATTTTGTATGATTAATATTTTTCAGTTGTATGTGCTATTGATCGTGATGTGAATGAAAGGTTGTACTTTTTCGGCGGGAGCGTCCCTGGCTAAGCAGGGACTCGCGGGTCATCATCGGCGAAGTCTGAACGGGGAGCCGGATGGCACCACATCACAAGGCCGGTATCGGGCGTTATTCCAAATGCAGATCCAGCGGAGTTTTGCTGGTACGTCCGCCAATCTCTCGGGTCAGTTTGGGGACTAAATAACCGGACACCTTTGCTATCAGCCCGGCTATTAACACCCGGGCTTCATCATCGCTTACCATGAAATGAGCAGCGCCCTGTACTTTATCCAGCACGTGCAGGTAATAAGGCAGGATCCCGGCATCAAACAAGGCTTCGCTCAGGTTGACCAGGGCGTCAACCGAGTCGTTGACCCCCCGCAATAACACGCCCTGATTGAGCAAAGTGACGCCGGCGTCGCGCAGCGGTGCCAGTGCCGCTCTCAGCTCGTGGTTAATTTCATTGCCGTGGTTGATATGGGTGACCAGAACGACCTGGAGCCGGGTTTGTTGCAGTAACAGGCGCAACTCGGGTGTTATCCGGGCCGGGATCACCACAGGCAGGCGGGTATGGATCCGCAGCCGTTTGATATGCCCGATGGCGGCAATGCCTTCCACTAACCAGCGTAGTTCACTGTCTTTGGCCATCAGCGGATCGCCGCCCGACAGAATCACTTCATTCAGCTCAGGGTGAGCGGCAATGTAATCGAGTGCCTGCTGCCACTGGCGTTTGCTGCCCGGATTGTCCTGATAGGGGAAATGGCGGCGAAAGCAGTAGCGGCAGTTAATGGCACAGCCGCCTTTGACGATCAGCAGTACCCGGTTGCGGTATTTGTGCAGCAGGCCGGGCAGGGTATTATTCTGTTCTTCCAGCGGATCGTGCGAAAAGCCCTCGTGTACCTCAAATTCTTCGGCCAGCGGCAAAACCTGGCGTAATAAGGGATCATGCGGGTTGCCTATTTCCATTCTGTCAACAAAGCTTCTTGGTACACGCTGCGCAAACAGCTTTCTGGCTGCCAGCCCGTTTTGCCAGGGGGCAGGGTCGATATCCAGCCGGTGAAGCAGTTCAAGCGGATCCGAGATCGCATCAGCTAATTGTTCGAGCCAGTTTTGCTCAACAGTAGCGACGTTTCGGGTTATGATGTGCGGCATGAAAAATAACTCGAAGATGTTAAGAGGAAAAAAATGGCGTCTTTCAGCACTAATGAATTCCGCGGCGGAATGAAAATTATGCTCGATAATGAACCCTGTGTCATTATCGAAAACGAATTTGTGAAGCCTGGTAAAGGCCAGGCGTTTAACCGGGTTAAAATCCGCAAACTGCTGTCTGGCAAGGTACTGGAAAAAACCTTCAAATCGGGTGATTCTGTAGAAGCTGCAGACGTTGTCGATATTGAACTGGATTACCTGTACAACGACGGTGAATTCTATCACTTCATGAACAATGAAACCTTTGAGCAAATCGCTGCTGATGTGAAGGCTGTGGGCGATAATGCGAAATGGCTGGTAGAAAACAACACCTGTACGCTGACACTGTGGAACGGTAACCCGATTGCCGTCACGCCACCTAACTTTGTGGAATTGGAAGTGGTTGAGACGGATCCGGGCCTGAAAGGCGATACTCAGGGTACAGGCGGCAAACCTGCTACTCTGTCTACCGGTGCTGTGGTTCGCGTGCCGCTGTTCATTCAGATCGGTGAAGTGCTCAAAGTTGACACCCGCTCTGCGGAATACGTCAGCCGCGTGAAGTAATTTCTTCGTGTGAGCAGACAAGGGCCGCATTATGCGGCCTTTGTTGTTTTCATGCCCCGTTTTGTCTTCACCACTTTCGACTCAGATGAAAAAGACTCTCCTATGACAATGCAATGGCAACCCACAGCTGATCTGGCGAACCTGCGCCAGCGGGCCGCAATTCTGGCGTCTGTGCGTGAATTTTTCGCACATCGCGGTGTAATGGAGGTGGATACCCCGGCCATGAGCCAGGCCACAGTCACCGACATTCACCTGCATACCTTTCAGACGGAATTTGTCGGTCCCGGTTTTGCCCACGGCCAGACGCTCTATCTGATGACCAGCCCTGAATTTCACATGAAGCGATTGTTATCGGCGGGCAGCGGGCCTATCTACCAAATCTGTAAGGCTTTTCGCAACGAAGAATCCGGCCGTTACCATAACCCGGAATTTACTATGCTGGAGTGGTACCGCCCCGGGTTTGACCACCATGTGCTGATGGATGAAATGGATGCCCTGCTGCAACTTGTGCTGCAGTGTACTGCTGCCGAGCGCATGAGCTATCAGCAGGCTTTTTTACAGGTGTTGAATGTCTGTCCCCTCAGCGCCTCAATGGACGAGCTGAAACGTGCGGCTCTGGTGCTGAATCTCGGTGATGTGGCGGCTGATGAAACCGACAGAGACACCCTGTTGCAACTGATGTTCAGCATGGGCGTGGAGCCGGTGATCGGCCAACAGGTGCCGGCCTTTGTGTATGATTTTCCAGCCTCGCAAGCAGCACTGGCGCGGATCAGCCCGTCTGATAGCCGTGTTGCTGAACGTTTTGAGGTGTACTTTAAAGGCATTGAGCTGGCCAACGGCTTTCACGAGCTGTCCGACGGCGATGAGCAGTTATCCCGTTTTGAAGCCGATAACGCCAAGCGGCTGACAATGGGTCTGCCGGCGCAGCCGATCGATCAGCACCTGGTTGCCGCGCTCAAGGCCGGCTTTCCCGATTGTGCCGGCGTGGCGCTGGGGATTGATCGCCTGGTGATGCTGGCACTGGGGCAGGCGCACATAGCGGCAGTGACCGCTTTTCCGGTCACTATCGCCTGAGAAAGAGGACTGTGCGCATGTCGTCAGTCACTGAGTATCAAACCGGTGCCGATCACCGCCAGCAGTGCGCCCAGCCAGGCGGCGCCGGGCGGTCGGTGCCGGGTGTAGATCCACAGCAGCGGCAAAATCATGATAGGGGTGGTGGAAGATAACAGCGCCACCATACCCACATCACCGTGCTGCAGGGCAAACAGAATCAGCGTCATCCCGACGGCCATGGCCAGAAAACCATTGAGGGCAACCATACCTAGGATCGGCAGATTGATCGGCTGCAGGGGTTTGGCAATGCTGGCGCCACTGAGGCGCAGCACACTGTGGGCAGCCAATGCCGTTGCCATGCGCATCGCCGAAGCGGCCACTGGGTCCAGCGTGGTCTGCATTGCGGGTTTAGCGATAATCGCGCCCAGCGACTGACACAGTGCCGCCGTCAAGCCCAGCACCACCGCGATAGCTAAACTGCCGGTGATGGCTTCTATCTGATGCTTCTGGCTTTTCTGGCCGAATAGAATTGCCGTCACCACACCGGCAAACACCAACAGCGCCCCGACCAGCTTCCAGCCCAGTAGGGTCTCATCGAATAGCCAGATGCCGAGCAGTGCAGAGAAGACGGCATGGCAGGAAAACAACAGGCCGCCCCGGCGCGGACCAATCCGGTTGAAGCAGGCAAACAGCGCGGTATCACCGATAAAAATACCAATCAGCCCTGACAGTGCCATCACCAAAGCCAGATCCAGAGTCATACTGGCCCAGCCACCATTAACGAGCGCCATGGCGGACAGCATCACAGTAACGCAAGCCATGCGCCAGCGGCTGTAGGCAAAGGCGCCGAGATGGCGAGAAGGTGTGACGGAGATTAAACTGCTGATGGCCCACAACAAAGCGGCGGCCAGCGCCAGCCATTCGTAACCCATGGATATCCTTATTCGAAAACACTGCAAGGCAGTTTGTTATGCGGAGTGGTCGCATATCATGCAGCAAAGCGGCGGAAAATGGTATCGGCGGATGATGGCAATGGCGAGCACGGCCAGCCGGACCGGGCTGACCGTGCGGGGATGAGCGGGGTTAAATCTTAAAGCGTGAGACGTCGTCGCGCATTGCTTTGGCCGCCTGATTCATACCCTGAGCGCTTTGGCTGACGTCTTGCGTCTGGGTAGCCAGGTGATCCGACACATCGCGAATCGCTTGAGTATTGCGGCTGATATCTTCACTTACCGCACGCTGCTCCTCTGCCGCGCTGGCAATTTGGGTGGCCATATCAGAAATCTCTGCGATGGACTGGGTGATCTGGCTAAGGCTGTCACTGGCGGCCTGGGCGTAATCGACACTTTGCCCCGCCAGCTCTGTACTGGCGCCCATGCTGTCGACCGCCTGGCGGGTATTACCTTGCAGCGTGTCAATCATGGCTCGGATCTCTTCGGTCGAGTCATGGGTGCGCTGACTCAGCACGCGCACTTCGTCGGCCACCACGGCAAAACCACGGCCCTGTTCACCGGCACGGGCGGCTTCAATCGCGGCATTCAGTGCCAGCAGGTTGGTTTGTTCTGCAATGCCCTGAATGGTTGCCAGAATATGATTGATGTCCTGCGCATTGGCTTCCAGAGTCTGAATCACCCGGGCTGCATCCTGCACCTGATTGGCCAGCGAAACAATGGCCTCGCGGTTTTGACTGATGACACTTTGTCCCTGCGCGCAAGCGCCGGTGGAAGACTGGGCCGCGGAGGCAGTCAGCTCGGCATGGCTCGCCACTTCGGCAGCAGTGGCCGACATTTCATGGATGGCTGTGGCGATCTGGTTGATCTCATTCTGCTGGCCGTTGACCCGTTCCGAGGCCTGACGAGCCTGGTGAAACGACTGTTCGGCCTGTTCGCCCAGGGTGTGTGAGCGGGATACTATGCCTTTGATCATTTGTTGCAGCTGGCTGAGGAACAGATTCATGTTCTCTGCCAGCTCGCCGACTTCATCCATGCGCTGGATGGCAATGCGCTGGGTCAGATCGCCGTTGCCTTGGGTTAGCGCATGCACCGAGTGATTAAGATCACTGAGCGGGCGCAGCAGGCTGTTAATGATCCAGCCTGCCAGCAGTGCAATGACAAGATACAAGAGCACAGAGGCCATCAGGGTGAAGGACAGAGCTTTCCCTATGGCCGCATACGCCAGATCTTTATCCTCAATGATACCCACCGACCAGTCAGTACCGGCAATCGGCGAGACAAAGATCAGTTTGTCTTTCCCTTCTTGATCAAAATGAAACTCTGCGACCTGCTGGCTGCCGGTAACATTGCGGATAAAGCCAGAGGAGAGATCATTATCTAATTGGGTTAATGGCTTACGACTCAGCGAAGTATCCTGATATGCGACCAGCGTATTGTTGCCGTCAATCAGAAAAGCGCTGCCTGCGTTGTCCAGCGTCAGGCTGAGGATTTTGTCGACAATGTGGGTGACGGTGAGATCTGCGGCCAGTACACCGCGACGTTCGCCGCTGAATGAACGGGCGAAGCTGACCACCAGGCTGCCATCAAAATCCTGATAGGGTTCGGTCAGAATCAGCTGGCTGGACTTGCTCGCGTCCTGGTACCAGGGGCGGGTACGGGGATCATAGTCAGCGGGCCAGTCTTCCGTTTTATCGCCATAGGCAATGCTGCCGTCGCTGAAGCCGGCATAGACAGACAAAAAATCCCCGGCGCGTTTGGTCAGCAGCAGCTCTCTGTCGATATTGTTATCGGCTGCAATCAGCGGCAGGTTGGCTAATAGCATATCGCGGCGGGCACCCAGCCAGTCGGCAATGTAATCGCTAGTGGCCCCGCCTGCGGCACGCATCTGGGCATTGACTTCGTTGGTGGTTTCGGTGCGAAGCTGGGTGACTGAAATGCCAGCCTGGATAGCACTGACTGTGGCTATGATGGCTGCAATGGCCACCTGGATTTTCATTTTTATCGTGAATTTCATACTGCAATCCCGAGTTCGTTCCCTGACTTTCTTTTGCTGTTAAAAGCGTGGGCAGAAGTAAATAGTGAGTCACTCGGAATTATCAGCGAATCTTATGTTTGCTTAATGCTTAATTGCGCAGTCCATTGTTAGGATGTGATCATGGTGCCAAAATTATGCTTCCATCGGATCGAGTTACATTGATAAAGCCATTAATGCTGCCAGATACAGTACCGACAGGCCGCTGAGACCGACCAGTACCCCCACTTTCATCATATCGCGACTATCAATCAGGCCTGTGGAGTAGGCCAGTGAATTGGGCGGGGTTGAAACGGGAAGCACCATGCCTAACGAAGCAGAGAAGGCCAGCATGATCAGCATGGCAGTCAATCCTCCCGCCCCGGCCAGGGCGGGGACCGAAGTGGCAATCGCGGCCCCGATGGGCATCAGCAGGTTGGCAGTCGCCGTATTGGACATAAAATTGGCCATCAGCCAGCACAATACCGAGAGCAGGATCAGAATCAGCAGGGTCGGCAGGCTGGCGTAGTCAATCGCGTGGGCCAGCTGTCCGGCCAGTCCGGTCTGGTCGAGTGCCATGCCAATGGCTATCCCGCCGGCTACCAGCCACAGCACATCCCAGTTAAAGAGTTTCAGCTCTTCTTTGCCGATAATGCCTGTCAGCGCGAACACTGTCAGGGGGAGCAGGGCGACAACATAGGCATTCATTCCGTGCCAGGCCGTTGTCAGCCAGAGCACAATGGTCAGCCCGAACGTCAGGTAGACCACCCAGGCCTGCCAGCAGCGCTGAAACTGCCCTTCAAGCCGTAAATCCAGCGTGTGATGCCGGGTAGGAAAAAGCCGCTGCAGCAGCCACCATGCCAGCGCAAGCTGTACTAAAACAAACGGCAGACCAAACGCCATCCAGCCGAGAAAACTGATACTGTGCTCATCGCTCAGGTACTGTAAAGCAATGGCATTGGGCGGCGTGCCAATTGGGGTGGCAATACCGCCTGTGTTGGCGGCAACCGGTATCGCTAGTACCAGTGCTTTAATACTGCTGTCTTCTTTGGGCACTGCTGCCAGGATAGGGACCAGCAGCGCCAGCATCATGACAGTGGTAGCAGTATTGGACATAAACATGGAGAAGACCGCAGTGATCAGCATCAGCCCCAGCATGATATAGCGTGGCTGTGAGCCAAAGGGCTTTAACAGTACCCGCGCCAGATTGGTGTCCAGCCGGTACTTGGCAGCGGCAATCGCCAGGGCAAAGCCACCGAGAAACAGCATGATGATCGGTGAAGCAAAGGCGTGGAAAATATCGGTATAGGCAATGACAGCGCCCAGCGGGGTGGTGTCTGCCGGCTGACGGAAAAACAGCAGGCTCTGATCGGAGAGCATGACAAGTTGCAGCACTATGATCAGCAGAGACGTCGCATAGACAGGCACCGGCTCTAATACCCAGAGCAATGCGGCCATCACGAAAATGGCCAGTAACCTGTGCTGCACCAGCGTCAGCTCACCCAGCGGTAGCGAGGGTGTCGGGATCTGCAGCAGGGCAAAGGGCAGGCCGAAGGCAATCAGTAATTTCAGCAGTAGCGATATTTCCCGCATGTCCGGTGCTCTGTATCAAAAAGGGCACGGACAGCATAGCACTCTCAATGAGATGCATATGGCGGGTGAGATCAAAATACGCATCAAAAAAGGGACGAATTCGT
>NZ_JAGSOZ010000018.1:0-82714 GCF_019204055.1 Photobacterium sp. WH24
CGTTCCTGATCTTGTAAATAACGCCAAGCTGTGAGTGTTGCATAGGCGAAAATACCCATAGAGCCGCGGCTCAGGTATCAAATTGCTCTTAGGATCTCTCAGCTGAACAAGTGTAAATAAAAATCTCCCTACGTCACTTCAGCCCAATACTCAGCGAAAAAAATTACGATTTTCAGGGCCACAATGTGGTGATGGCGTATAAATACCGCTTTGATCTGAATGAGGTGTGGGCGGCGTGGTGATGGTGCTCAGATTCAGAGATCATGACTGATTTCGACGATTGTTTTTCTCAGCCAGCCGTGGGCCTGATCGGCATTCATTCTGGGGTGCCAGAGCATGGATATTGGAATCGGCGACACGGTGAATGGCAGTTGAAAGCAATGCATCCCCTGCCGGAAGCTTTGTGTGTGCTTGGCGGGGACAGTGGCAACTAAGGCGGTGGCGCTGGCTAACGTGACGGCACTGGTGTAACTGCTGACGGAGGCACGGATGTTGAGCCGTTGTCCGGATTCGTTCAACAGGGTTTCGAGGTGGCTTTTGTCTGCGTCCATTCTTGTCACGCCAATATGGTCGGCGCTGAAGTATTGCTCTGCGGTTACCTGACGCTGGCTGAAGGGGTGTTGTGCGGACACCACACCGATGAAGTGATCTTCAAATAATCGTCGTACTCTGAGTTCCGGATACGTGGTTTCCCTTAGTTTTCCGATTTCAATATCTATGCTGCCATCCCGCAGCCCCGCGCCTTGTGGTGAAGACTGGCTGATGAAACGAACACGGCTCCGTGGTGCTTCTTCTGTCATGCGTTTCACCAGCGCCCCACCCAGACTTTCCACAAATCCATCGCTGGCGAACAGCGTAAACGTTCGCGCCAGGCTGGCAATGTTGACGGGCACAGCAGGGGTCAGAATGGCTCTGACATCCATGGTCAGCTGGCTGACCTGCGCCTGAATTTCCAGCGCTCTGGGAGAAGGGACCAGATGACGTCCGGCCCGGACTAACACCGGATCGTCCATGGTGACGCGCAATCGTGCCAGCGTTCTGCTCATTGCAGACTGACTTAAATTCATCCGTTTTGCTGCGCGGGCAACGTTGCGTTCCTCTAACAGGACATTCAGGGCCGGAATCAGATTCAAGTCGATCGCTTTCATTTGTCTACCTATGGCGTTCCATGCATTCAATGAGTGTAAATGATGCGTCTTCTGCAAAACAAGGTCAGATTTTAAGATGGCTTTTATCTCGGGTCCCAAATTGGAGTGTTCTTCATGAAAGCGGAAATTTCACAGGCAGCAAAGGCAGAGAATCTGTCGATGACAAACTGGTTCTCACTGCTGGGGTTAGCCGTTGCTGTACTACTTTCTTCGTTAAATATCAGTATCGTCAATGTGGCTTTGCCCAGGCTGGCCAGCAGTTTTTCAGTGCCAATGTCTGAGGTGCAATGGCTGGTTGTGGTTTATCTGCTGGCGATGACATGCTTTATGCCAATTGCCGGCATATGGGGTGATCGCTTTGGCCGGAAGCGACTGTTTCTTTTTGGTATCGGCCTCTTTTTCTGCGGTCTCATTGCCTGCATTGTGTCGGAAAGCCTGACACAGCTGATCACGGCGCGTTTGGTCCAGGGGATTGGGGCCGCGATATTTATCAGCCTGGTGATGACCTTTGTTAGTGACTTTATTCCTGCAACCAAAACCGGGACCGCGATGGGGATTTTAGGCACAACCTCTGCAATCGGGACGGCACTCGGGCCGGTCTTGGGCGGCTATTTGATTTCGCATTTTGACTGGCATGCGCTGTTCTATGTCAGCGTGCCATTTTGTATTTTTGCTTTGTTGTTACTGGCCCGGCAGTTACCAGACAATGCGCCTGTGCCCTTCAAATCGGTGAAGTCAGGACGTTTTCTGGCTCAGTTCTCTGAAAATCCGGCATTGGCAGGCAGCCTGACTGCGAATGTCTGCGTTTCGGCCATCATTATGTCAACCATGGTTGTGAGCCCGTTTTACTTCACTGATGGCCTGCAGCTTTCACCAGCGCAAATTGGCGCTATTTTGTCGGTCGGACCGATTGTTTCTGCTCTTACTGGTGCTCCCGCTGGAAAGCTCACGGATCATCTGGGGTCAGGAACTGTGGTTCGTGTCAGCCTCTGGATTATGCTTTTGGGCTGCCTCCTGATTTCCGTCAGCGCATTCTGGACTTCTGTCCCTGTCTATCTATTTGCTTTAATTCTGGTTACCGCTGGCTATGCCATGTTTCAGGCGGCCAATAATACAGCCGTGATGACAGATGTTCAGGAAGGGCAAAAAGGAGTGACGTCGGCATTGCTTCATTTTTCCCGGAATCTCGGCCTGATGGCTGGCGCTTCGGTCATGGGATGGCTCTACCTTTTTACATCAACTTTTTTTCCTGAAACTCAGAATCAACCTGCCACTGCTTTTGGGGTTACGTTTCTGATTTCGGCTATTTTGGTCGGGCTGGCTCAGGTTATGGTTTCTTTGAGAAGGGGGCGGTGATTTATTTGGATTTCCACATTCGAGGGATGCGATGTTATTTATCGTAATTCCTCAGGGGGTCTATAATCGCTGCACAAAAAAATCTTCGAAACAACCAATAATGGTATTTCTCAGACTTACAATAAAACCACATTACCTGCGTGCAAAGATTGCAATTCGAATCTCCTTGGTTATTTAGAGAGGCATTTGAAGCATGAATTTGAGGCCCAATCCTCACACAATTCATGGTTCGGTGTATCAAGCAGGCATTGTCCAGTGCGTACAGCAAGCTGCGGCTGAGTGCGGCGTTAGCAGCTTGTCACACCTTTGACGTATTATTGGCATTAAACTGTCGTATATGAAATTTTGAGTTATTATACGCTGTGGTCTCAAATGAGATGTTGGATGGATGTGTGATGAAGGTTAATACTAAAAAAATATTAAATGAACGTAAATCAAGGGCATGGAGTCAACAACATTTAGCTGATGTAAGTGCTTTAAGTTTAAGAACAATTCAACGAGTTGAGAAAGAAGGTACAGGTTCACCTGAAACAGTGAAGGCATTAGCGGCTTGTTTTGAATTAGACGCCAATGAACTACTTGTACACGAAGAGACCAAGAGAAATTCATTCGAGATAAATATCAAAACGAAACTGGCTGCAATGTGGTCTTTAATTATTGTCATTTTTGTCAGTGGTATATTGTTTATTGTGCAGCCTACAGTGGCTTTTGATATAGAAATTAGTGCTGATCATATAGAAAGCTCTGATGAAAATAACTATCAACTGTATAGCGGTAATGTAGAAATATTTGTGCCGGAAGGGATCACTTTTGAAGTCGAATCTGATGAACTTTGGGGGACAGACACAGCTTCGGTTGTAACGGGTAGTGTGAAGGTAGAACTAGATGAGACGACATTAGTAGTAGGTGATGGTGTGATCATCAAAGTCGATAAAGGGATAAAAATTACAACAGATCACGCTGAACTGCACCCTATGCCACTATGATAGAAAACTGCTAACAAACGTTCAAAGTTTCAATTTTTTAATCTGATCTGAAAGATTTGACACAAGAGTTTCAAATCGTGTCTGTCCAATAACGAACCAGAACCTCAAATGTTTAAAATACGAGGGAAAATTCAGAACGAATTTTCAGGTTGTCGGCGCCGGAAGTGCCGACAACCGACCCGGATCACGCCAAAGAACAAAAACGGGGCGGACCATACATTGTGCCAGCAAAACGTATCCGGCGAGCATTCGAAAAATGCTGAATTTGCCACTGAACTCAAGCGCGACATACCCGCACAATGTTTAGACATGTACTCGCTGTCCCTACGCCACTTCAGCTTCCAGCCTCTCCGGCATGAAGAGAAACAGCGCAGAAGACGCGACAAGCAGCAGACCACCAAGGGTCCAACTGGCAGAAATGCCGTAATGCTCTGAAATCATTCCGAAAAACAGCGATGCGAGCACGCCGCCACAAGTGATCATAAAAGAGCTGATGGACAACATGGTTGATCGGACACGCGTTTCTGTCTGTTCATGTAGCAAGACGCGCTCAGAATTATTACCAGCAGTGAAGAGGAAGAAGAACACCAGGTAACACAAAGCAAAGCTAATGGGCTGCGAGGTATTGGCCAGGGCAATGAACGCGATGCCCGCGGCGACACGGGTCGAGAACATCAGGGTTTTGTGTGATCCTTTCAGAATTTTGAGTAATCGGACAGACAAAATTGACGAACCGGCAGACATCAGAAAGTAAAGGGCAGAGAGGCATCCGAAAAAGGTGACCCCATAATCTGTGCCATGGATGAGTTCTGACAGATAAGGTTGCCAGTAGTTTTCAATCCCGCTCAAGACCATGCCAAACACCAGCGTGGTCTGCATCAGCCGGCGAAGCACCGCATGGCGGAAAGCGGTTTTGATGGCTTGCAAACTTGTCTGGAAAGCATCGGTTTGATGCTGATCTGCGGGTGAAGGCACAGGTTGATCCTCTTCAAGAATCAGTGCCAGCGTGATCACTATCAGAACCAGACTGGCGATGGCAACCAATACGATATTCAGATCATACATATTTAACCCTGAGAACCTTGATGGCGGCGGGAATGAGCGAGATGCAAAGTCGGGCAGCCAGCCACCGATCAGGGAGCCAGCCGCCAGTCCGAGCGTGACGAACACATGAATGGTTGCAATCGCGGAATGAAAAGATTGCTGGCCGGGTTGGCGCCGGAAGCTGTCGTAAAACCAAGCGTCAAGCGTACCGGAATAGACGGCTTTTGCTGTTCCCAGCAGCATGGCTGCAATCAGAATGAAGGGCAGGCCGTCTGCAAAGTACAGCACGATGCAGCCCAGAATGTTGACCAGCAGCGAGATAAGGTAAGTCTTCCTGCGCCCGTAGGTATCTGCGACGCCGCCCAGAGGGATTTCAAGCAGGGCGGTGCTGCCAATCCAGACCGCCATGACGATCCCGATATCCATCAGGCTGAGTCCTCTCGACTGGAAAATCAGTATCAGTACCGGAATCATGATGCCCACAATCGTCCAGTGGAGGCATTGTTGAATCCCGAATCGGCGTGTCAGTCCTTTTTTGCTCATGCTGATGTTCTCTGTGATGCTGAATGTTCGCAAAGAATCTCATATTGATTCATTGTTTCAATGTAATCTCATGAAGGGTCGTATTATGATGCTTTGAGTGTCGGGATGTGATTCGGAGAACACCAAATGGATGACAGGTTGTCGCAAGAAGTGTGCGCTTTGCTGAAAAAGGAGCTCAGGAAAAGGAAAATATCCTATCAGCACTTAGCAGATGCATTGGAAATTTCTGAAGTGAGTGTGAAGCGACTGCTGAATCACGCGCAGCCCCTGTCGATGCAGCGGCTGATTCGTATCAGTCGTTTGCTGAACTTCCCATTGTCGAAGTTGCTTGAAGAAGCAGAAAAAAATATCTACACCATTCCCGTTTTCACGCCTGCGCAGGATCAGGCCTTTTATGAATGTCCGGCGTTATTTACTTTCTGGTCTGAGTTAACTGAACACCGGACAGTGAGTGAGATTGCTGAACGCTATGGCCTGAATGAGCCCTCAATTCATCTGTATCTGAGAAAACTGGAATCCATTCAGCTGATTGAGATCAAAGCGAACCGAACCTGTCAGTTATTAGTCCCGAGCCACACGTCTTTTGAAAAAGGGGCCCGGTTTCCTATCTATTTCACCCGAACGGTGCTGAACCGCCTTCAGGCGCGGGTGATTGATCTCCCTGCTGAAGACAATCAGGCCTTTCTGATGACGTTAAAAGCAGAGCTGACGCACGATGAGTTTTTGGAAGTCATGCATAAGTTAGACGATTGGATGTTCAATAAGCTGCGCGAAAGTCAGGATGTCAGGGCCCGGGAAGGTCTGAAAGTTGCCCCTTATACCTTTGGCTTTATGGCGGCTAAGGGAGCTTTTCATGACAAGCTGCCAGACATTCCCAACCTGACCGATGCAGTTCAATGATACTGTTGTCAGGCGCAGTGCAATCCGACTTCAGTGTTGTGAAAGGCTATCGGGTGATGAGCCTTTACTCAAGCCCTTCACCAGAAAATCCACCAACAGCCTTACTTTCGGTGACAGCCGGACGCTGGACGGAAACAATGCCCAGATGCCTTCTTTGTCATCGCGGTACTGGGCCAGCACTTCAATCAGCTCGCCGGATTCCAGATCCTGCTGGATGTAATAATCGGGCAACTGGATTAAGCCCAGCCCCCGTTTCGCGGCATCACGCAGGGCAAAGCCGCTGTTGCACTTGAGCCGGCCTGAAATACGCAGTGCTCTGGATTGTTGTTTGTCTTTGAAGCGCCAGACATCCACTGAGCCAACTAAACACTGGTGTTTACTCAGCTCCGACAGAGTATGGGGTTCGCCGTGCCTGTCGAGGTAATCGCGGCTGGCACAGACGTAAGATTGCCGGGTCGACAGCCTGCGGGCCAGCAGCGTGGAATCTTCCAGCCGCCCTAAGCGTATGGCCAGATCAACGCCGGATTCAATGAGATCGAGTTTCTGGTTGGTAAGCACCAACTCGACGTCGACCTGCGGGTATTGTTCTAAAAACTGATTGATCAGGGGCGCGAGGTGTAGCTCGCCGTAGGTGACGGGGGCGGTTACGCGCACCAAGCCTTTTGGAGTGGTTTGCATCTGCGTGACAGCCAGCTCTGCCTGTTCCAGTCCGTCCACCAAATGTTTGCATTGCTGAAAATACAGCATTCCGGCTTCCGTCAGCGTCACTTTACGTGTGGTGCGGTTGAGCAGTTTGACGGCGAGCCGATCTTCCAACGCCGCGACGCGGCGGCTGACCTGAGCCACCGAGGTGGACAGTTTTCTGGCGGCCAGTGTGAAACTGCTCGATTCTGCCACGGCGACGAATTCACTGACGCCTTCCCAGTTTGCCATGGTGTATTCCGTGCTTGATTCCAAAGTGTTGATTATTACACAACCGTAAAAATGATTTGCCAGAATCGGTAATTATTTCTGGGATGTTCAGAGATATACTGAATGAAAGCTGTGTATCTCATTCAACAAAATAAGGAAGATTTCATGACGCTGGAACTGAAACCCGGTCAAACCTCAATCAAATCAAAAGCGGCTGTCGCCTGGGCTGCGGGTGAACCGCTGAAAATGGAAGAAGTCGACGTTCAGCTGCCGAAAGCCGGTGAAGTACTGGTTCGCATTGTGGCGACGGGGGTTTGCCACACGGATGCCTTTACGTTATCAGGTGATGATCCGGAAGGGATTTTCCCGGCGATTCTGGGCCACGAAGGCGGTGGTATTGTTGAAATGGTGGGTGAAGGCGTGACCAGCGTCGCCGTGGGTGATCATGTGATCCCGCTGTACACTGCTGAGTGCGGTGAGTGTAAATTTTGTACCTCGGGCAAAACCAACCTGTGTCAGGCCGTGCGTGAAACCCAGGGCAAAGGTCTGATGCCCGACGGTACCACGCGTTTCTCTATCAATGGGGAGCCGGTTTATCACTATATGGGTTGCTCCACGTTCTCTGAATACACTGTGCTGCCAGAAATTTCTCTGGCGAAAGTGAACAAAGCGGCACCGCTGGAAGAAGTGTGCCTGCTGGGCTGTGGTGTGACCACAGGTATGGGTGCTGTGCTCAATACGGCGAAAGTCAAAGCAGGCGATACGGTTGCGATTTTCGGTCTGGGTGGCATTGGCTTATCGGCCATTATCGGTGCGCGCATGGCCGGTGCCAGCCGTATTATCGGCATTGATATCAATGAAAGTAAGTTCGGGCTGGCACAGCAACTGGGTGCGACGGATGTCATCAACCCGCAGCATTTTGACAAACCGATTCAGGAAGTGATTGTCGAAATGACCGACGGCGGTGTGGATTTCTCGTTCGAGTGTATCGGCAATGTGAATGTGATGCGTCAGGCGCTGGAATGCTGCCACAAGGGCTGGGGCGAATCGGTGATCATTGGTGTGGCCGGTGCCGGACAGGAAATCTCTACCCGTCCGTTCCAGCTGGTGACTGGCCGGGTCTGGCGCGGTTCTGCCTTTGGTGGTGTGAAAGGTCGCTCGCAATTGCCGGGCATTGTTGAACAGTATCTGGCGGGTGAATTTGGCCTGCAGGAGTTCATCACCCATACCATGGGACTGGATGAAATCAATGAGGCGTTTGACCTGATGCATGAAGGCAAGAGTATTCGCAGTGTCGTCCATATGGATAAATAATTGCTGTTGCTACTCTAAGTTAACGATCACACCGCACGGCAAGGTGCGGTGATACCAATACGGAGAGATTCACCTATGAGCCTCGACAATCTCAGTCAGAACAAAGTGTTTGGCGGTTGGCATAAGCAATATACTCACAGATCATCGTCGCTGAATTGCCAGATGCGTTTTGCTGTGTACCTGCCATCGTCGGCCAGTGCATCCAATAAGGTGCCGGCACTGTACTGGTTATCCGGCCTGACCTGCAGCGATGAAAACTTTATGCACAAAGCAGGAGCGTTCCGTGTAGCGGAAGCATTAGGCATTGCCCTGATTGCACCGGACACCAGCCCGCGCGGTGACGATGTGGCGGATGATGATAACTATGATTTGGGTAAAGGCGCGGGTTTTTATCTGAATGCGACTCAGGCGCCATGGGACAAGCATTACCGGATGTACGATTACATAGTGGAGGAGTTGCCTGAGCTCATTGAGGCCCATTTTCCCATATCTAGCCTGAAGTCGATATCGGGTCACAGTATGGGGGGGCATGGCGCCCTGACCATAGGGCTGAAAAATGCCGATAAGTACTGTTCGATATCGGCGTTCAGTCCAATCAGCCATCCTATGGTGTGCCCCTGGGGGCAAAAAGCCTTTCAGGCGTATCTGGGCAACAATAAAGAAGACTGGCGTCAGTATGATGCCTGTGAGCTGTTACGTCAGGGACAGGCTTCGCTGCCTATGCTGGTTGATCAGGGCGATGCAGACAACTTCCTGGCAGAGCAGCTGCACCCTGAGGCATTACAAGCCGCCGCCGCATTGCATGATTCCGCGCTGGAACTGCGCATGCAGCCCGGTTATGACCACAGTTACTACTTCATTGCCAGCTTCATTGAAGATCATCTGCGCTTTCATGCCCGTTATCTGCTGACCGGCCGCAACTAAGGCCTGATGACAGCGCGAGCCACTGCAGGGTACGTTTTCAGCGTACCCTGATCAGGCGGTTTGCTATGCCTTGACTTCCTTACAAGGTAGTATTGCCCAAACGCTGCTGATTCAGGCAGCGAACTTTCATTAATCAGGACGTAACTGAATGGAAAAAGTGGCCATATTTGTGGATGTGCAAAACGTATATTACACATCCCGGCAGAGTTATCAGCGAAACTTTGACTACAACGCCTTCTGGGCCAAAGTGACTAAAGACCGGGAAGTGGTTGCCGCGTTCGCGTATGCCATTGACCGTGGTGATCGTAAGCAGCAAGAGTTTCAGAACATCCTGCGGGCCATTGGTTTTGAGGTTAAACTGAAGCCTTTTATTCAGCGCTCTGACGGCTCGGCAAAAGGTGATTGGGACGTTGGCATCACCATTGATGCACTGGAGCACACGGGCATGGCCGATGTGGTGGTGCTGGTATCCGGTGATGGCGATTTTGATCTGTTGCTGAATAAACTGCGAGTTGATAAAGGTAAGCAGGTTGAGCTGTTTGGTGTGCCTGACTTGACGGCAGCCTCTTTGATTAACGAAGCCAGTACATTCGTTCCCATTGATGATGCGTTGCTACTTTAGTAAACCAGGTTCACTGGTTGATGATAAAAAACACGCCCGGGTTACAGGCGTGTTTTTTGTTTCCAGAGTGATGTTCAGGGGTGATCACAGCATCAGTTCTGGACGATTTTTGTACTGTTCCAGCGCCTCCGGGTTGGCCAGCGCGCCGACGTTTTTCACCGGCTGCTGATGCACCACATTACGCACCGCCAGTTCAACCAGCTTGCCTGATTTAGTGCGCGGAATGTCGGTGACAGCCAGAATCACCGCCGGGACATGACGTGGCGAGCAATGCTCTTTGATGCGCTGACGAATCCGGGACTGCAGCGTGTCGTCGAGCTGTTGTCCTTCGGCAAGCTGAACAAAGAGCACTACACGGACGTCATTCTGCCAGTTTTGTCCGATCACAATGGAATCGGTAATCTCGTCCATCGGATTGACCTGACGGTAGATTTCCGCTGTGCCGATGCGCACACCGCCCGGATTGAGCACCGCATCGGACCGGCCAAAGAAGACTAAGCCGCCGTGACGGGTCAGCTGAACAAAATCACCGTGGTGCCAGGTGTTGGCATAAACCTCCCAGTACGCACTGTGGTAGCGCTTACCCGCTTCGTCGTTCCAGAATCCGACAGGCTGATGCGGAAAGCTGTTACAGCACACCAGTTCGCCCTGAGCGTCAATCACCGGCTTTCCGTTGTCATCATAAACCTGTACATCCATGCCTAATGCACGACCCTGGCATTCTCCGCGGTACACAGGGCTGAGAGGGTTACCAATCGCAAAGCAGCCACAAATGTCAGTACCACCGGCAATAGAGGCTAACTGCAAGTCAGATTTGACAGCACGATACACATAGTCGAACTGTTCCGGCGCTAACACAGAGCCGGTAGAGCATAGGGTTCGCAGGCCAGACAGCCGGTGGGTCTGGTTAGGCTGGTAGCCTTTTTTCTCAAGTGCTTCGAGATATTTGGCTGAAGTGCCAAACAGGGTAACGCCTTCCTGATCGGCCATATCCCACAGCACATTACCGTCCGGATAGAAAGGAGAACCTTCGTAGAGCACCAGGGTCGCACCAGCCGCCAGCCCGCTGGCCATCCAGTTCCACATCATCCAGCCACAGGTGGTGAAATAGAACAGGCGATCCCCTTTATTGACATTGCTGTGCAGCATGTGTTCTTTCAGATGATTCAGCAAAATGCCACCGACACTGTGAACAATACACTTGGGCTTTCCCGTGGTGCCGGAAGAATAGAGTATGTAAAGCGGATGATTAAACTCAACCTGTTCATACAGGATTGCCGCTGGCTGACACGTGGCTAGCACGTCATCCCAGTATTGATAGCGTTCAGTTAACGGCTCCGCAGCAGGCGGCGGCATGTCAGTAAATGGAATCAGCACCACTTTCTCTACGCTGTGCAGTTCTGTCAGCATGGCATTGACTTTGTCGATGCAGCTGTGACTTTTACCATTGTAAAAATAGCCATCGGCCGCGAACAAGAGTTTCGGACATGTCTGGCCGAAGCGCTCAACGACACTGTCTACCCCAAAGTCCGGCGAGGTAGAAGTCCAGATCGCCCCAATTGCGCTGGTGGCGAGCATGGCTATCAGCGTCTGTGGCAGGTTAGGCAGATAACCGGCCACGACATCACCTTGTGAGATGCCTTGCTGGCGCAGATACTGGCTGAGTTGGGAGACCTGATCGTACAAGTTCTGCCAGCTTAGCTGCTGGCGTTGTTCTGCCTGTCCTTCACAATGAAACACAATAGCCGCTGTTTCCGGTGCCTGTTTGGCGTAGGCCAGCAGGTTTTCAGCAAAATTCAGGCGGGCATCCGGGAACCAGAGGGTGTCTTTAGCCGGCTCTGTGCTGCCTGGGGGGCAGTCTGTCACTCTGCTGCCTTTGTCACCAATGACGCCGCAGAAGTCCCACAGACGATCCCAGAACTGTTCACTGTGCGTGACAGACCAATGGTGAAGCTGCTGATAGTCGTGAAAAAGGGTGTCTTCCTGCTCGCTCAGATTCACCATGAACTGGTACAGCAAGCTGTCATGAATACTGTCTTTGGTCGGCTGCCAGAGAATTGGCGCTTGATCTTCTTCCAGATGATGGTCTTGCATGCTCATCGTTATCGTCCTTATCGTGATGGCTTACGTCTTTATCGCAGACCTGGCGTCCTGCATGCCGCCTTGATGCTTTTATTGTGGCGTATTATCCGGGTGAGCCTGCTCAAAAGGAGCCAGTTTTTGGCAGGCAGCATCGATTCTGACCAGCGTCGGGTAGGGGGACAAGTCAAGCTCGAACCGGCGCGCATTATAAAGCTGAGGCACCAGACAAATATCGGCCAGCGAGGGCGTGTCGCCACAACAGAAGGTACTGGGCTGGTGAGTTTGCCTTGCCGCTACTCGGGCTTCCAGCGCAGACAAGCCCTGGTGCAGCCAATGGTGATACCAGGTTAGCTTATCTTCCTGGCTCACACCCAAGTCCTGCGTTAAATAGTTGAGGATGCGCAAGTTGTTAACCGGGTGAATATCACACGCGATACTCAGTGCCAGTTCGCGGCATTGTGCTTTTTGCCACGGATCGCGGGGCAGAAGAGCAGGCTCAGGGTGGGTGTCTTCCAGCCATTCTATAATGGCCAGTGACTGGCTGAGCTGGCCAGTCTCCGTATCCAGTGTCGGCACCAGCTGAGACGGATTGATGGCCTGATAAGCCGGTGATTGTTGCGCTTTATCCACCAGAGACACCGGGTGGCTGGTATAGCTCAACCCTTTCAGGTTGAGCGCAATACGCACCCGGTAGGCGGCGGATGAGCGGAAATAGTCATAAAGCGTCATCCGGCCTCCTGGTTAAACTGGCTGGTGGTGGTTCAGATCGGCAGGATCGTACTGATGCTGGTATTTCACCACTGTCTGTTCAATCGCGCCAAAGATGGAGTCACCGTTGTCGTCAAACATTTCAATTTTGACTTTGTCGCCAAACGTCATGAAAGGCGTAACGGCTTGTCCCTGATCGATAATTTCCAGCATACGGCGTTCGGCCAGACAGCAGGATCCGCTGGAGCGATCAACGTTAGAAACAGTCCCGGAACCGATAATGGTGCCCGCGCAGATATGACGGGATTTCGCCACGTGTTGCACCAGCTCTGCGAAGTTGAAGGTCATGTCCACACCAGCATTGGGTTCACCGAACAGCTCATCATTCAGGTGTACGCTCAGACGCTGATGCACTTTGTAGTCATGCCAGCTTTCGCCCAGTTCATCCGGTGTGACAGCCACAGGAGAGAAGGCCGAAGCCGGTTTGGACTGAAAGAAACCAAAGCCTTTGCTCAGCTCCGCGGGGATCAGATTGCGCAGCGACACATCATTGACCAGCATCAGCAATTTGATGTGGCCGTGTACTTCTTCAGTGCGTGTTCCCATTGGTACATCATTGGTGATAACCGCAATCTCACCTTCAAAATCGATTCCCCAGCTTTCATCGGCCATTTTAATGTCCTGACGCGGGCCAAGAAAACCATCTGACATGCCCTGATACATCAGGGGATCGGTCCAGAAGCTTTCCGGCATTTCTGCGCCGCGTGCCTTGCGGACTAATTCCACATGGTTGACATAGGCACTGCCGTCCGCCCATTGAAAAGCCCGTGGCAGCGGAGAGGCACAATGTGCCGGGTTAAACGGGAAGACATCATTGGCAATGCCGTCATTCAAATTGCGATACAGATGTTGCAGATCCGCTTCGACCTGATCCCAGTTATCCAGAGCAAATTGCAGCGTCGGCGCGATGTCGTGTGCATGTACGGCTTGAGTGAGATCACGTGAAACGATAATCAGTTGTCCGTCACGGCCTTGGTTTAAAGAAGCTAATTTCACGTTTTACTCCTTACTTTACAATGTAAATCTAATGCTTGTTTTTTCGCCTGTTGATCACTTACGGTTGATCCAGGAATAGACATAATCTTTGTTTTCAACGCCTTCCGGCAGATCCGCGACTTCCAGCGGATATCGGGTGTCGATCATCACCGCCACTTCATCGGTTTCTTTTTTCGGCTGCGACTGGCTGGCCGCCAGAGCCTTCGGGTGCGGGCCGTGCGAGAAGCCGCAGGGGTGGTGGGTGATCATGCCGGCTTCAATGTTGTCGCGGCTGAAAAAGTTACCCTTGTGGTAGAACAGCACTTCATCGTAGTCGTCATTGTTATGATAGAAAGGTACTTTCAATGCGCCCGGATCAGACTCGATCGGACGAGGCACGAAAGTACAGATGACGAAACCATTCGCGACGAATGTGGTATGTGCTGACGGCGGCAGGTGATAGCGATGGCTCATCAGCGGGCGAATATCACGCCAGTTCAGTTTGAAGACGGTCAGATTCCCTTTCCAGCCTTGCGCATCAAGAGGGTTGTACGGGTAGGTGATGGTATTCATCTGATCGCGGGCTTTGAGCCTGACTTGCCAGCGTTGATCATTATTTTGCTGTGCGAGAAAGGCGTCATCAATGCGTGCGTATTCCAGTACCGCCGGGTCATACACGGCATGCTGGCCTGCCAGACCGCGATCCGGCATCTGGTATCCGCCGTTGGTCGCTTCAATCAACAGCATCGAGACAGGTTCGTCGACCTCTATGCGCCAGCTGGTGGCGCGGGGAATGGTGATATAGTCACCTTCTGTGAAGGTCAGGTGGCCATAATCACAATACAGTTGGCCGCTGCCCTGATGAATGAAAAGCACTTCATCGCCATCACCATTACGGACCAGATGGTTCATGCTTTGGGTGGTATTCCAGACTCTGAGTTTCAACTGGTTGTTGAACAGTACCAAAGAGGCATCCCAGGGCGATTCACCCGGCTGCTCAAGGCGGGTCGTGTCTATGGCGCGGGGGCGCAAGGGGCCGTCCCACTCTACCCAGCCTGTAGGCGGATTGCTGTGATACATGTGGCTTGCAGGGCCAAAGAAGCCTTCTTTACCGCATTCACGTTCATACGTACCTTCCGGCAAGTCGCAGTGGGCCTGACGTGAGGCTTTACCTTCTATAATCGGAAATTGAAACCAGTGACGCATCTTTGGGTCCTCATTGACGATGACAGCCTGCGTTTGTCTGCAGCGACAAACCCACTGTCCCTATCCTTGTGTGCCAGACGCCCTGAAAACTCTGATGGCCGAGTATCGGCATATCTGGCTTAACATAGTGTTAACCTTCTGCTTTAACTCTGGTTGAGAGCGACTTAACAAGCAACCCCTCAAGCAATATTCACTTTTGCAAAGTGTGCGGTTTTTTTTACATAACTGTATGTTCTTATTGATGGTCTAAGTCGGTGCTCTGCTTCGTTTTTTCAATCTGGCCTGACAGGAGCTGAGCAATCAGGGGTATGTAAAATTATTGTTACACTGTATGGGTTGTGCGATTCCACTCAGGTGGTTCCATTGCGATCCCTAAAACGCCTACCCTTAAACGAGAAGGGACAGCTCCAGACTTATCTGTTGTTTATTCGCAGCTCGCCAATGGTTGAGCCGGAGAAACAGACCGTTGAGCTGATGATTGCCAAGGCAAGGCAGAGAGACATAGAAGGTTGTTTTATGGGCAAAGCGACAAAGTATGTATCGAAACAGCCGGATGAAAACGGCTTCATTCACTGGTCTGACGATGAGCACCAAATCTGGCACGATTTGGTGACAAGACAGCTTAGCTGTATAAAAGGCCGGGCCTGTGACGAATATATTCAAGGGCTGGAACTGCTGAATCTGCCTGCTGATCGTGTACCGCAACTGGCGGAAGTGAATAAGGTGCTGATGAAAAGCACAGGCTGGCAGTGTGTTGAAGTGCCGGCGCTGATTAATTTTGACCGCTTCTTCAAGCTACTGGCAAATAAACAGTTTCCAGTGGCCACATTCCTGCGTAGTCGTGAAGAATTTGATTACCTGCAGGAACCTGACTTTTTCCATGAAGTGTTCGGTCACTGCGCCATGCTGACTAATCCGGCCTTTGCAGAATTTACTCATACCTATGGTCGTTTAGGCTTTGCTGCTTCCAAGGAAGAGCGGGTCTATCTTGCGCGTTTGTACTGGTTTACGGTTGAATTTGGTCTGATGCGCCAGCACGGTGAGCGCCGGATTTACGGTGGCGGTATTCTGTCTTCACCGGGCGAAACCGAATATGCGATGACCAGCGATAAACCGATTTACAAAGTGTTTGATCCTGTTGATGTGTTACGCACACCGTATCGTATTGACATCATGCAACCGATTTATTTTGAGATTGATGGTATACAGCAACTGTTTGAGCTGGCACATCAAGACATCATGAGTATGGTTCATCAGGCCCAGTCTTTGGGTTTGCATGCACCTTTGTACCCGCCGAAGAACAAGGAGCAAGTTGGGGAATATGTCTGATTTAACTGAATTGAAGTGTGAAGCCTGTCAAATTGACGCCCCTATGGTGACAGACCATGAAATGGTTGAGCTGACGAAAGCGATTCCAGAGTGGGAGGTGCTCAATGTTGAGGGTATCAAACAACTGGAAAGGGCGTATAAGTTTAAGAATTTTAAGCTGGCCTGGGCGTTTGCCAATCAGGTGGCAGAGATGGCTGAAGAAGAATTTCATCACCCAACCATTACACTTGAGTGGGGTAAAGTGACGGTAAACTGGTGGAGTCACTCAATTAAAGGGCTGCATAAAAACGACTTTATCTGTGCCGCGAAAACAGATCGTCTGTTTGAAAATTAAACACCTTATTGATTCACAAAACACGTCAGTGAGTAAAGAATAAGCGCTAAGCGCCGGATTGCCGGCGCTTTTTTTGTTTGCTGTTACAGGTTGTACGGTTTTACTGTGTCAGGTTTATTGACATTTTGGTGTGCTGGATTTTTGTCCGAAGTTGTCTGTGTACCGATTCAGCAGGCATCTTGGGCCACACTGCGCGAATAGAAAGTCTTGCTGTACCTCTGATGCTCCTTCCTGGACCGTGTTTTGCATTTCGCCTTGCAAAATGCGACGCAAGTCACAAAAGTTTACAGCTCACACCTGAAACAGGCTCGCTTCCCCGTAACCGTTACCCGGCACTTTATTTGCATGATAAAGATCACATTCTTGTCCTGGTTTTGCGATTTGACAGGAAGAGGAATACCGGTAAAGCAATGTGGCGTATCACGGGTCGGTATGATCCGGACAATAACAGAAATGGGGGCGGCGCTATGTATGACGCAGAGATGAAGCTGAACCATCAGATTGTACAGTTTCTGGAGTACAAACTTCAGACACTTCACGAAAATATCCGCGAAAATATCACTGAACCACCTGAACTTTATACGGCTATGCTGGCGGTGCTGACGCAATATATGGCAGGCCTGAAGTCTATCACCTGTTTGCTCAACCATGGCTTTGTGCCGCAAACGCGGGGGATTTTTCAAACCCTGGGTGAAGACTATGAAGACATTATCTTTCTCAGCCTGCCCGCCTTGCATGGCACCATGACCCATCTGCATCACGCCTATCTTAAGCGTGTGGCAGGTGAAGAAGACTACGGGTATTACAGTCCGGTGTCGCGATGCGAGATCAGAAACCAGATCAGGGAAGCAAATGGCATCAATCACAATGTTTTTCAGCTTTACCCGAAGCGGCAGGCGTTGCAGGTTCTGCGTCCGTTAGGCGACAAACCCTGTTCTGCCAATCTGGCCATAGAGTTACATCGACACTTTGCCTATAAAGCCGTGTTGTTGACAGTACTGACAGCGAAAGTGGCTGATGAACAAGAAGTGATGCGCGAATGCCTGAATTATCGTGCACATCTTGAGATGGTGGATCCAGAGGCTGTGGTGATGCCTCAACCTAAACCTCAGACGCGCCCGCAGACTGCGCCAGCGCCAATCGCGAATGATATATCTTATGCGGCAATAAGATAACTGACACAGTCACTGCGCTGTACCCAAACACAAGGCAAGTGTGATAACGTCATGTGATGTAAGAAGCCATTGCGATTGCAATGGCTTTATCGGTTAAATGGATGAATGACAGGCATTGGGAACAGCATGGCAGAAAAGAAAGCATTAGATACTAAAATCATCACCGCCGGCCGCTCGAAAAAGTGGACTCAGCAATTAGTGAACCCCCCGGTTAGCCGCGCTTCCACCATAGTGTTTGATTCCGTCGCAGAGATGAAGCACGCCACCGCCAACAGGGCGAATAAAGCGCTTTTTTATGGCCGCCGCGGCACCAATACGCATTTTGCTTTTCAGGATGCCATGGTTGAGCTGGAAGGCGGTGTGGGTTGTGCGTTATATCCTTGTGGTACAGCTGCGATTTCTAATGCCATTCTGTCATTTGTAAAAACGGGCGATCATGTTCTGATGGTCGATGGCGCTTATGAGCCAACGCGGGATTTTTGCGACAAAGTGCTTGCGAAAATGGGCGTCGAAACCACCTATTATGACCCTGTAATTGGCGAAGGAATCCGGGACTTAATCCGCCCGAATACTACAGTGTTGTTTTTAGAGTCGCCTTGTTCCATCACCATGGAAGTGCAGGATGTCCCTACACTTGCGCGTATCGCCCATGAGCTCGATATTGTTGTCATGCTGGATAATACCTGGGCTTCGCCTATCAATTTTCAGCCGTTTGAACATGGTGTTGATATCTCCATTCAGGCTGCGACTAAGTATATCGTCGGGCACTCAGATGTGATGTTAGGTACAGCAACGGCCAATGAACGTTGCTGGGATCAGTTACGTGAACACAGCTATCTGATGGGACAGTGTACCTCTCCCGATGACGTGTATCTGGCGATGCGGGGACTGCGTACTTTGGGCGTGCGTCTGCGTCAGCATCAGGAGAGCAGCCTGAAAGTGGCCCGTTGGCTGGCTGAACGACCAGAAGTTGATCATGTACGCCATCCGGCACTGCCGAGTTGTGAAGGGCATGAATTTTATCTTCGGGACTTTAAAGGGTGTAACGGATTATTTTCTGTCGTGCTTAACCGGGGCAATACCGAAGCACTGACAGCATTGCTGGATGGCATGGAACATTTCAGTATGGGCTATTCCTGGGGTGGCTTCGAAAGTCTGATCCTGGCCAGTGAAGATGTTAATAAACTGCGTACCGCGAAGAAAAAAGCTTTTGCAGGTCCGATTTTACGTCTTCATATCGGATTAGAAGATTGCGATGATCTTATTCGGGATCTGGAAAAAGGATTCGAAAGGCTGAACGCAGTTCTGACGGCTGAGTAAGATTCCTCACCTTCATGATGACAGGCCACTTGATGTGGCCTTTTCTGTCTCTGGCTGTTGAGAAATACTGAACACATTTTAGGTAAGTTTCTGAAATAGGCTAAAATTTATTCAGACGACCTGATTGGGTCACTTGTGGCTGAACGAAAAGGAGAAAGGCCATGAAAAAATTATCTCTAGTATTGTTTGGGACATGGGTACTGGCGGGTTGTACCAGCATGGATTCAGAATATGGTGTAGGTGAGTACACACTTTTCCCTAAGGCTTATGTTAATGAAGAACCTTATGACAGCATTTATCACTTTGGGTTTAACCAAGGCTGTGAAAGTGCATTAAGTCTGAAAGGTGTGGTTGATACTGAATATATGAAAGATATTGCTCTGAATAATTCTGATACCCGCTATAACGAAGGTTGGGATGACGGTAAAACGGCGTGTGATGATGGCCAGCGACGGCTCATGGAAAGTAGCCACATATTGGCAGGTGAACCTAAAGCGGCAAAGGAAAATACATATTAACTTTATGTGACGGAAACAGGGACATCTCTCGGATTGTTTCCTGTCACAGGAGAGTAAAGTAATGGTTTATATACATTGTTGCCGTTACGTACCGTTAGTAATAAATTTATTACCTAAGTTTTTTGTTTGAGTGAAATATATATCTTACCGTTTGGTTAGATATGGGGCAAAAAAACAGACCTTTCGGTCTGTTTTAGAACGCATCGGGAATAATGTGGATAAGAAATAAACCTAGCCCAAGTTCTTCTTTTTGTTTTTCCACAATTCTGGTGCGTTTATGCCGCTAAGGATTTACCCATTGAATGGACTTGTCCTTGGTGGAACAGCACCGGCACAACAATGTGTACTTCAGTCAGAATTAAGTAACTGCTGTGTTCAGCTGGTGTATGCAGCTCTACAACGACTTGTAAATTCTGATCAATTGCTTTCTGAAGCGCTCTTGTTGTGGATGTTTTTCCTTTTTCGGCAAATGGACTAAATTTTCCATTTCGGGCATACACCCAAATGGTGAAAGAGTGTTCGTCTCTTTCAAGTTGCTCGATGAAATCAACGATGTGTTTCATTTCCAGTCCTTATTGTCGAGTCAATATCTGAATATTGACGCGACTATTATGAAATACCCACAATGAAATTCAAATTCTTTGATGGGATTTATTTGATATTGTGACTTAAGCGATATTTTTGTGAAATTTTGTTGCCCTATTTTGTCATCGGTATAGAAAGTGATATGTACAGTGTTTCTTATTGAGTGATCTTTAAACGTATCTTGCTAAGAAATATCGCTTTTATTGATTTTTTAATACAATCATAATAACGAATAAAGAATTCGGTGCTTGGATGTATAACGGTTATCTTCTCAGTTGTTGTTTTAATCACATGTTCATTTTTATTGCCAAGGGGTATATTTAATGATCGAGGAATCGAAAGTATGCGCATGGGCTATGCATCAGCCTCTTGAACGGGAATACCATGATACAGAGTGGGGGCTGGTTGTAACGGATGACAAAATCTTGTTTGAATTCATTACGTTGGAAGGTGCTCAGGCTGGTTTAAGCTGGTATACCATACTAAAACGGCGAGAGGCATACCGGCAGGCTTTTGCCGATTTTGACATTAAGCAGTTAGCAGAATGGGGCGATGAAGAAGCAGAAGCAATTCTTACCGGGTTTGACATTATTAAGCACAGGGGCAAGGTCAATTCTGTTTTTACCAATGCTAACGCCGCGCTGGCGTTACAAAAAGAGTTTGGCAGTTTGTCGGCTGCATTGTGGCAGTTTGTGGATGGCGTGCCGATCAATAATCGCTGGGAGAGTATTGATCAGGTGCCTGCGAGTAGTGAGCAATCAAAAGCCATGAGCAAGTTTCTCAAAAAGCGAGGCTTTAAGTTTGTCGGTGAGACCATTTGTTATGCTTTCATGCAAGCGGTAGGTATGGTGAATGATCATCTGGTTGACTGCTATTGTTACGAGCGCGCCGTCATGAGCCAGGGAGCAGCAGCCAACAGCAACACCCAGTAAAACAAGCATCCAATGCGTCTTCTTATTCTCAGCGTCAATGAAAAGACAGAACAGACAATAAAGTGGTTGTGCGGAGTCAGCAGCAGGAATGAGTATGCCAGAGCCTTCAGATCAGCATCATGATAAGGGAAAAACCATTCGGACCGTGACCCTGGTGGGCGCGATTCTGAATGTTTTTCTGGCGGTATTAAAGATTGGCATAGGTAAGTTTGCGGGCAGCCAGGCACTTGTAGCGGATGGGGTACACAGCTTTTCTGATTTACTAACAGATGCTGTCATTTTGCTGGGCTCCCGATATTGGATGGCACCAGCAGACAGCGGTCATCCCTACGGCCATGGTAAATTTGAAACCCTGGCTAATGTTTTTATCGGGCTAATGCTGGCACTGGTTGGAATTGGTATTGGCTGGGACTCAATTGAAACGCTCAGCGACACACCTCCACCAGCGCCAGGAATGCTGGCATTTTATGCTGCTGTTGCTGCGATTGTGATGAAAGAACTCCTGTACCGCTGGACAATGCGTGAAGCAAAGCACATCCGTAGTGCGGTTTTAAGGGCAAATGCCTGGCATCATCGCAGTGATGCGCTCAGCTCTGTACCTGTTGCTGTCGCTGTGGTTACCAATGCCATTTTCCCTTCTCTGAAATATCTGGACCAAATTGCGGCATTGCTGGTGACGGGGATGATTCTGAAAGCGGCATTCGAGATCATCTGGCCGGCTTTTAATGAACTGACCGATGCCCGAGGCAGTGAAGAAGTGGAAAAACGCTTGGTACACATGGCTGAAGAAGACAAAGATATTCGTGAAATCCACGCGATCCGCAGCCGCCAGACGGGGGGGAGCTTGTTACTGGATTGCCATATTCTGGTGGATCCAGAGATGTCGATTGAGAATGCCCATGCGATAAGCGAGCGGTTCAAGCAGAGCGTTATCACCAAGATGGACAATGTCATTGATGTGGTGATTCATATTGAACCATATACCTGTGAAGAGAGACTGGTGAACCCGTGCTCGCTGGACGAACAGCTTCATCAGCAGAAGAAGAAACCAGATCGCTGAGGGCGCCGCTCCTTGAGCCTTTTGGTACTTTTTTATCTTCCCGTCTCATTTGTGATTCTCTTTTACTGCAGTGATCTCACTAGGCTTAAAATGAAAATACCGAATATGCGTGTCATCTAACCGGCTGTATATTTGGCTTTTTTTGAACCTTCACGGCTGGTTGGTAGCAGACTGGCTAATGAGATACTGGGGGATGTATGCCGCTTATTCGTATAAAATCATTACCCTTTGCGGGCGATGTTGAAGTAAACGTTGCCTTGGGTATTTTATCCCAGGCCATTGCCGACGCCACCCAGATTCCCCAGCAGCACATTATGATTGTGTGGGAGTACATACCTGCGGGCCATTTCGTACATGGCGGGCAACTGGCGAATCAGCAACCATCAAATTCGCATCCTGTTCTTGTGGATATGGTTGCCCCCAATTTCAATACCGAAGCGCAAATTGCAGCCATGCTGGAGCTGATAGCCAGCAGTCTGTCACGTACCCTGCCGATTGCGCAGAACAACATTTTCATCAATTACACCCCGGCTTACAGTGATGGTGTATATGACGATGGCCATGTGGTTGAATGGGAAAGTTAACGACACTTGTGCTATCGCTCTGGTACCAGTGATGGCCAGGCAAAACATTTTTTTGTAATGTCATGGAACGCAGGTAATTCGTGTGTAGAATGGGCTGATTTTTATTAAAGTGAGTTGATCATGCTGCATATGATTTCTGTGTTGCCACCTATGCTGGCATTATTTATGGCGATTGTCTGTGAGGTGATCGCAACCTCTATGCTGCCTAAAACGCAGCAATTTACTCAACTTGTGCCCACCGTAGTGGTATTAACCGGGTATGGTGCTGCATTCTTTTTGCTTTCAGTGACGGTAAAAGTTGTTCCCATTGGTGTGGCCTATGCCATTTGGTGTGGTGCCGGAATTGTTCTGGTCGCCCTGATCAGCTGGTTGTGGTACGGACAAAAACTGGATCTGTACGCCTTGCTCGGCATTGCATTTATCATGGCCGGCACACTCATCATCAATGTATTTTCCAAGTCTTTAGCACACTGATAATCCGCTATCACATGGCATTTGTTGCTTAGTGGTATCAATCTGCATGGCTGGCCGGGCTGATAAACCTGATCAGCCACACAAAATCAAAAGAAAGAATAAGAAAAATATCGCACTTTTCACCAGTGGAAAGTGCGTAATTATGTATTCGATATGCAGTGGCCTGAAGCTGTTTTTTTCCTGCCCCAGCAAGATGGCTTGTGGCTGAATGCTGTCCTGCCACAGACAGTCTATGCTTTTAAAGCAATGAACGGCTGACCGTATGGATTTGCGCCAGTTTTGTACATGGATCACGTGAAAACGGTTGTCGCTTAAGGGGGGCTGCTCACAGAGGGGGAAGTTGAGCCGGGTAAGTGACTGCACGCCCTGTTTTACCTGATCCCATTTCACTGTCATCTGAAAAGTACCTGCAAAGCACAGACACACCGGCTGTAAACGCTGCGTCTGTTTACCGGGGCTTTCACAACACCAAACGACGCCAGAGCGATGAATAGCCATGCTGCAAATTGGTGATAATATCTAATTTATAACATTTGGTTAGACATTTATCTGGATCTTGTTGCTAATGTAAAAGCTTTGTTATCTTTAGCCCGAGATAAACTGAGATGGAAAGTCTATGAAAGCACGTGAAGCGAATTTTGACGGATTGGTAGGGCCTACGCACAACTACAGTGGTCTGTCGTATGGTAATGTTGCGTCTGCCAAAAATCAGGCGGCGCCATCTAATCCGAAACAAGCTGCCAAGCAAGGCCTGGACAAAATGAAGGCCCTGGCCGACATGGGTATGTTGCAGGGTGTGCTGGCACCGCAAGAGCGTCCAGACGTCCACACTCTGCGCCGCCTGGGTTTCACAGGCAGCGACAAGTCAATTATTGAACAGGCTGCGAAACAAGCGCCTAAAGTGCTGGCTGCGTGTTGTTCGGCGTCCAGTATGTGGACCGCGAATGCAGCCACTGTGTCGCCATCGGCAGATACCGCCGACGGCAAGATCCATTTCACACCGGCAAACCTGACCAATAAGTTTCACCGCTCCATTGAGCATGAAGTAACAGGCCGCATTTTGCGCAGCACCTTTGCCGATCCTGAATACTTCTCTCACCACTCGGCACTGCCAGCGGTAGAACATTTTGGTGATGAAGGCGCGGCGAACCATACCCGTTTCTGCAACGAATACGGTGAGCACGGCGTTGAGTTTTTCGTCTTTGGCCGTCACGCTTTCGATACCCGCCACCCGGCACCAAAAGTGTTCCCGGCCCGCCATACGTTTGAAGCGTGCGAAGCGGTTGCCCGTTTGCATCAGCTGGATCCGGCTAAAGTGGTGATAGCGCAGCAAAACCCGGATGTGATCGACCAGGGTGTATTCCACAACGACGTGATCGCAGTGGGTAACAAGAATATCCTGTTCTGCCACCAGCAGGCATTTTTAGATCAGCAGGGCACTTACCGCTCTCTGAAAGAGAAAATGGGCGAAGGCTTCAACATTATTGAAGTCCCTACCAGCGCTGTGTCTGTTGATGATGCTGTAACCAGTTACCTGTTTAACTCTCAGCTGATCGAAACACCTAACGGTGAAACTCTGTTGGTTCTGCCGGAAGAATGTCGCAAGAACGATAATGTCTGGCGTTATGTTGAGCAGTTGATGGCAGACCAACGCGGTATTGATCAGGTAAAAGTGTATGACCTGAAACAAAGTATGGCCAACGGCGGTGGCCCTGCGTGCTTGCGTTTACGTGTTGTGCTTAATGATCAGGAAGTACGTGCAGTGAATCCTTCAACCCTGATGAATGATGGTTTATACGGCCGACTGAATCAGTGGGTTGACAAGCATTATCGTGATCAGATGGTTGAAGCTGATCTGGCTGATCCTCAGTTACTGGATGAATCCCGTGCTGCACTGGATGAACTGACCCAGATTCTGGCTTTGGGATCGGTTTACCCGTTCCAGCGCTAAGCTTCAGTTAAAGTGTTTTCTCCAAGCTAAAGCGGTATGCCATTCAGGCTGCCGCTTTTTTCTTTTTTATCATTCGCTTAAATCTGACACCATCAGCTGTGTATCCCTCTATACTTGTCAGACAGAGTGATGCCATTCCGACTATTTCCTGGTTATTCTTCGCCATGGCGATGCTATCTTTTTGATGCCGGGACGGTATGAATATCGCGCAGACAGTTAACATCAAAAGCAGTTAAAATGCGAATAACTATCATTTGTGATATTTTGTTTTCAGACCCTGCAATTAGGAAGACAGAGAATGAAAGAGTTGATAACACGCTGGTTAAAAAGAGATCCGGACCCTGCCACCCGGGACGAGTTACAGAACCTGATTGATGCCGGTAATGAACAGGAACTGACCGAACGCTTCTCTGGTCGTCTCGCCTTTGGTACCGCGGGTTTAAGGGGCATAGTGGGTGCTGGCCCCAACCGGATGAACAGGTTGGTTATTCAGGAAACGGCGACCGGGCTGGGGCAGTATTTACAGCAAACCGTGCCTCAGGCGACCCAGCAAGGCGTTGTTATTGGTTATGATGGCCGGCCAGATTCAAAAACCTTTGCCCATGATGCTGCATCAGTATTAACGGCGCAGGGCATCAAGGTTTACCTGACGGTCACGGTCGCGCCAACCCCGCTGGTGGCTTACGGTGTCACAGCTTTAAAGGCGGCCGCAGGTATTGTCGTGACAGCCAGCCATAACCCGCCGGCTTACAACGGGTTTAAAGTGTACTGGGGCAATGGCGCACAAATTATTCCCCCTCACGATAAAGGGATTGCTGCCGCCATCGACCAAGCAGCGCTGCAGCCACTTGATCTGATGGATCTCAATGACGCCGGCAATCAGGGGTTACTGGTTTGGCTGGATGATGAATTTTATAACGATTACAGAGCATCGATTAAACAAAGTGCATTACTGCAAAATCATGCCAAACCCGATGCGGTCAGCATCGCTTACACAGCGATGCATGGCGTGGGCGCACAAATGGCAGAAACTCTGCTCGCGGACGCCGGATTTACTCACGTATACAGTGTCGCCGCTCAGCGAGAGCCGGACGGGACGTTCCCGACGGTAAATTTTCCTAACCCAGAAGAGCCGGGCGCCATGGATCTGGTTATTGCGGAAGCGGAGAAACACCAAGCGACGCTCGCATGTGCTAACGATCCGGACGCTGATCGTTTTGCGGTGGCGGTTCGCACCTCTGAAGGTCAGTATAAAATGCTGACCGGCGATCAGGTTGGTGTCTTACTGGGGCACTATCTGCTGACCAGAGCGAATCCTGAAACAAGCCTTGTCGGCACCACTATTGTCTCTTCCAGCCTGTTGCAAAAAGTGGCGTCGCGTGTCGGTGCTGATTACTACCAGACACTCACTGGCTTTAAATGGCTGACCAATATTGCGATGGAGAAGCAGCGTGAAGACAGCTGTTTCTTGTTTGCGTATGAAGAAGCACTCGGTTATACCGTGGGCGATATGGTGTGGGATAAAGACGGTTTATCCGCGATGCTGGCGTTTGCACAAATGACGGCTGAATTGGCTTTACAAGGTCGCACCGTGTGGGATCAGCTCGAAGCCATTTATCGCGAACACGGTCTGTATCTCAATTCACAGGTCAGCATTGCTCTGTCACCGAATTCCCCGCCAATCGGCGACACCCTGCGTCAGCAACCGCCTGAGGAAATTGCCGGGCGCAATGTTGTGCGTATTGATGATCTGAAATCCTCCACACGTTATAACGCCGATGGTTCAGTTGAGACGATCGATTTGCCCGCCAGTGATGTGCTGATTTATTTCCTGGAAGATGATGCCAGAGTGGTCGTCCGCCCTTCAGGAACAGAGCCTAAGCTGAAATGCTACTACGAGGTGGTTGAGGTCATTGATCAGATCGACACTCTGGAGCATGCCTATCAGCGTGCTCAAAGCAGTATGGACGAACTGGTGCATCGTCATCAGAACAGCTTGACGGGTCTGACCGACAGGTAATTATTTGCTGTTGTCTGGGGAAGAACGCCAGCTTTGCCGCTGGCGTTTTTATTGATAGCTGTGGCACAAAGTAAGGTGCGATACAGGTTGCAGCTTACGCCAATGACTGGCCTGGCAGGCTATGAGTCTGACGTGTGTCCGCTCAGGCTGGCATAACGGTGCAGCAGCTCTGTCAGTGCTGTAATCCAGCCGAAGGTGTCTGACGGTGCGTTCTTCAGCAGTTTCTCTACTTCCTGGCAATGTTGCTCCAGAGTGACGACTTCTTCCATCTGGAAAGCCATGGCATAAAAATGCCAGAGCAGCAGCCGTGTCATTCTCTCGGTATTCTGTTTTGCCTGTTCAGAGCCGGAAAAGGCGGAAGACACTTCCCCTAAAGCTATCGCTGACATTCGGAGCATGGCGTCAAACTGGGCAGCACGCTGGCGGTCAGCAGTCTGGGTTTCCTCCGGCTCAAAGGTGAACAACTCTTCCATGACATCCTCAGGGACCATACGGCTGAGGATGCGTTGGCTGAACTCTTCCAATTCGTGGCGGGGCATAGTGAGCAGACAGTTTAATGTGTAATCCCGTTGCATCGCTCTCTTTCTCCGGTAAGGCTGCAATGTCTAATGGCCTGTATTTTGCGTGATGATGTGAAGAATTACTACCGCTGTCATTCAGTTACAGCCGTGAAGCCCTTTATACATGCGGTCTGGCGTCATTTAGTTGACACAGGATTGACAAAAAATGAGCAAAATTTAGCTATCTTGCATGCCACAAAGTAATCAAATTATGCTGAGTGTGCATATTCAGCAGTTAGCGAAGATGAAGGTAATGACAGAGTCTGAACAACAATCTGCCCATACTTCAGCCCGATATTTGCCGGGTAAGAATTCTGATGGGGGCGAGCCACCACGCCGCAGCAAGTGGAAAATTCTGCTTGCCCTTATTCTGGTTGGCAGCCTGATTGCCTTAGGTGGGCTGGGCTGGACGCTTAATAAACAGATAGCGGATAAATTTGCCGGTCAGCTTTGGCAGCTACCCTCTGTGGTATATGCCCGCGAGTTGGTGCTGGAACCTGGAGCACAGGTGCGATATGAAGATTTAGTGAAAGAGCTGAAAGCCTTGAACTACCGCAAAGTCAGCAAGCCGACCCGGGTGGGTGAGTACAGCACCAGCCGCCTGAAAGTGGAATTCATTCGTCGTCCCTTTCAGTCACGCAGTGGTCCCCAACAAGCACGTCATGTGATTGCTGAGTTTAACTACAGTTCGGTTAAACGTGTTGCCGATGCGAACACGCATCGTGAATACGGTATTTTTTCTGTTGAACCGCAAATGTTGGGTATGCTGGAAACTGACTCTAACGAGCTGCGTTTGTACAAACCGAAATCAGAGCTGCCTTCTACGCTGATTGATGCACTGCTCGCAACGGAAGACCGTGATTTTTATACCCATGACGGTGTGTCTGTGGTTGCTATCGGGCGCGCGTTTCTGGCGAACATGAAAGCGGGACGCACCGTGCAGGGCGGCAGTACGCTAACTCAGCAGTTGGCGAAAAACCTGTTTCTATCCAGCGAACGCAGTCTGTGGCGGAAGTTTAAAGAAGCTTATATGGCGTTAATCATTGATTATCGCTACAACAAAGATGAAATCCTCGATGCCTATCTGAATCAGGTTTATCTGGCACAAAGTGGCTCGGATGCGGTGCACGGTTTTGCTCTGGGTGCCCGTTTCTACTTTGGTTTGCCGCTGTCAGAACTGCGCATTGATCAGCAGGCACTCTTGGTCGGCATGGTGAAAGGCCCGTCTTATTATAATCCCTGGCGTTATCCGGAGCGTGCGAAAGAGCGCCGGGATCTGGTGCTCAGCCTGCTGCACGATACTCAGAAGATTGATGATGAGACGTATAAAAAAGCCATCAAGCAAGATTTAGACTTACAGCCAAAAGGACATGTCGCCGGCAGGCAGCCAGCATTCTTTAGCTTATTGAAGCAAGAGCTGAACAAACGTGTCAGCCAGGGTTACAAACCGGGTCTGGGTTTACGTGTTTATACCACACTGGATCCTATTTCCCAGGCCAGTGCTGAGGGCGTTGTGCGGGCAAAAATGTCGGCTCTCAAGAAGCAGCACGGCAAACAGCTTGAAACCGCTATGGTAGTTGCAGATCGCCAGACCGGTGAAATCCGCGCCATGGTCGGCGGCAGCCGTCCTGAATTTGAAGGGTTCAACCGCGCACTTGATGCCCGCCGTCAGATCGGTTCGGTTGTGAAACCAGCGGTTTACTTGTCGGCGTTGGCACGACCAGAGCGATTCACTCTGGCCAGTAATCTGGATGACAAACCGCTTACGCTTACCGATGAAAAAGGGAAAACCTGGTCTCCCCGTAATTATGATCGCCAGTTTCGTGGTGAAGTGCCTTTGGTTCAGGCACTGGCACGCTCCTATAACATACCTACAGTGAATCTGGGGATGTCGGTTGGTTTAGACAACGTGGTGGATACTCTGGTTGATCTTGGCGTTGATCGTGGTCAGATCCCTCAGGTACCGGCAATCTTACTGGGCGCCTTTACTTTGTCGCCGTATGAAGTAACGCAAATGTACCAGACCATTGCCAATGAAGGCCGTCGCAGCGAACTGACAGCCTTGAGTGCTGTGACTGACAGCGATGGTGAGATGATTTATCAGGCATTGCCGACCGCGAAACAGGTGGTCTCCAAGCAATCTGCCTGGCTGACCATGTATGCAATGCAGAAAGTGGTCTCTGAAGGCACAGCCCGTTATCTGGACTCGATTCTTCCGTCACTGAAGCTGGCCGGTAAAACCGGTACCTCTGATGAAGGCCGGGACTCCTGGTATGTAGGCGTTGATGGCCGTGAAGTTGTGACAGTGTGGATGGGCAGGGATGACAATAAAAATGTCAAACTGACAGGCTCCTCAGGCCCGCTGCGTCTGTATGCGGATTACATCCAGCGTCGTGATCCTGAACCGGTCAAGCTGCAGGAACCGAAGAATATTACGGATGTTGCCTATCAGGTTAACCAGCAAGGCGGTTTGACACAGGCCTGCATCGGCCAGGTTGAGTTGCCTGTCTGGGACAAAGACGGCCGTCAGTCGCAAGGCTGTGAAAATAAAGTCTCTACCATTATTCGCTCGATCTTTAATTGGTAGCAGTGACTGGAAATCATCAGCGGGTCGGTTACAATGCCGACCCGTTTTTATATCTGAAGAGTACTCTTTTATGCGGCTTCTCAAGCGTACGGTTCATCCTGATGTCTCTGATTTAAGTGGTTCGATGTTTTACCGTGAAGCAGCCAGAGCAATAATCCTGGACGGTGACAATATTCTGATGCTGTACACCGCAAGGTATCACGACTACACCTTACCCGGTGGTGGTATTGATGAAGGGGAAGATATTGAGGCCGGGTTGGTTCGCGAGCTGCAAGAAGAAACCGGCGCCCGCAATATCCGTGACATTGTCCCTTTTGGTCTCTACGAAGAGTACCGGCCATGGTATAAACCTGAGTTTGATATCATGCATATGAAATCATTCTGCTTCACTTGCCGTATTGACAGTCAGTTAGGTGAAACGCAATTGGAATCGTATGAAATCCAGAATGGCATGAAACCTGTCTGGATGAATATCCATGACGCGATTGCTCACAACGAAGAAACGGTTGCAAAAAACGATAAAAAAGGGCTGTCTGTGGAGCGCGAGCTGTTTTTGCTTAAATGTATCCGCGATGAGCTGCTAACTGTGACTGAGAATGCCTGACTTTGGTGTCATTCTAAAGCAAGCAAGTAATTGATTGCATTAACCAAGACAAAAAGTGAATTCGCTCGATAAATGGTAACTTCATCGTTATTTTACACGCGGAATGGACGGAAACTGCCTATGATTATATCCAAGTAATCGTATTTTTGGAGATAGTTATGGCTTTATCAGTTCGCAACATTATTTTTGTCGCTCTGGCGGTATTTCCTCTCTGTGCATCAGCTGCCTGGAAGCTGGATAACAGCCAATCGCAGTTGCGTTTCCTGTCGGTGAAAAATAACAGCGTCATTGAGCAACATGCTTTCAAAGAGCTGGACGGTTCTATCACTGATCAGGGGGAAGTGCAGGTGATGCTGGACTTATCCAGCGTGGACACGCAAATCCCTATCCGTGATGAACGTATGAAAGCGATGCTGTTCAAGGTGTCGGACTTCCCCAAAGCAATGCTGGAAGGCGAGGTTGACATTACCGGGCTGGCGGATCTTAAGCCGGGAGAAACCCTGACGCAACAAGTGTCTCTTAAGCTCAATCTTCATGGTGCTATCAATCCGGTGAATGCGGATTTACGAATTACACGTCTGGTTGACGGCACGCTGATGGTCAGCAGCCAGAGCCCGATTATCATTGATGCTAAAGCATTCGGCTTAGAAAAGGGAATTACCGCGTTACAAGAAGTCGCGAATTTGAATGGAATATTGCCAAGTGTCCCAGTCTTTGTGAATCTGGCATTTGTGCCTGAATCATAACCCTCTGAATTATTTTGACCTTGGCGGTCACGCTCATTATGCTCTGCCATATTCACATTGAATACAGGGAGTGGTTATGAAGAGCGTGACGGTCAGTGGTAAGCAAATTCAGCCGGGAAAAGTGATCTGCATAGGGCGAAATTATGCCGCCCATATAGAAGAGCTAGGTAATGAAATGCCCGAAGAGATGGTCATTTTCATGAAGCCTAACACGGCGATTGGAGATGAATTACACGCGACTCATGGTGGTGAAGTGCTGCATTATGAAGCCGAGATTGCGTATCTCTATCATGGCGGCCAGTTCAGCGCAGCCGCTCTTGGGTTGGATCTTACCAAGCGTGATTTGCAGTCTAAGCTGAAAGCTAAAGGCTTGCCGTGGGAGCGCAGCAAGGTGTTTGAAGGAGCCGCATTGTTCAGTGAGTTTGTCGCTTTACCTGATTCGGATTCCCCGCTTGGATTATCGCTGCACATAGATGACACCCTGGTTCAGAAGAGCGACACAACATTCATGCTTTACTCACCGGAAGTTATCCTGGCTGAAGTGCAGAAGGTCATTCCGCTTGAGGATGGCGACGTGGTAATGACCGGGACACCCGAAGGAGTTGGTCAGGTGATAGCCGGGCAAGACTTTCTTGGTGCATTAACCTGTAATGAGGAAGAGCTGGTCAGTTTTGGCTGGACAGCAAAGGACTGACACCTATTTCAGCTGAAGACAAGTTAACACAAAGCGGTATGCATCCATGTTCGAAAAACGTGATTTGGTCAAACTGGCCAATATGAAAATGCCATTTGGTAAGTACAGTGGTCGGGTACTTATCGATTTACCTGAACCTTATCTGCTTTGGTTTGCCAAGCAGGGTTTCCCGGATGGCGAGCTTGGTCGATTGCTGGCGATAACGCTTGAAATGAAAATTGAAGGGTTAGAAGAGGTTATCAGGCCATTGAAAGGTTTTCGCCTGGATGCTCAGGCTTGATCAACATCAGCTATCAGAAATTAACAGGGAGCCGTCTGGCTCCCTGTTGTGTTTACTGGCTCAGAAAGGCGTAGCCTGCCACAAAAGCATTTTCCTGAAACTGGCGCAATCCTGTGCCGCGGAAATCTACTGACAACGGGCTTCTTTTCAGCTTTTCTTTGATATCGGCATTGCTGATAAAAGTGACATCCAGATCGTCAATCAGCTGAATAGCGGTTTCCATTTTGAAGCTTTCAGCGCTTCCCGCGTGCTTGCCACGTGTTTCACGGGTTTTAATGACGATGTGCTCCACCTGGTAGTCTTCGACCAGTTTTTTGAAGCTTTTCTGAAATTGACGCATCTGTTGGTTGTCAAAGGCATCGCTTAGCACCAGTTTCTGCGATCGGCAGTCAGGAATTGAAAACATCCCTTGTTTCAGTGACAGCAGACAAAGGTTAGCTTCTTTACCTTTCAGCTCCACGGCAAAAATTTTCATGGTATATCTCGAATAATGACTATGGCGGCTATTGTAAGCCAAGATAAGACAGGCTGTCAGTGATAATCACTGCGAGAAGCTGAATTTTTACCGGGTTTCGCTGTGTAGCATTTGGGTGAATCGAGAGAAAGGTTAAGGGGTTTAACATTTTTTAAACAATCTTTTCTGCTTGCGTATAAATGTGCTTATACTTTTCATATCAAGCTGTTGACTGTGATTAAGGGATATAAGATGAGATTCAGACTTACGCCCCCTTTAGTGTTTTTAATTACCCTGGCTGCAATGTATTTGCTGGCTCAGTATTTTCCGGTATGGCGTTTCAGTTTTCCCGGCAAGTTTTTATTAGAATGGGTGTTCAGTTTATTGGCTGTTGGTTTCGGGCTGGCAGGTATCATGGCTTTTGCCCGCGCGAAGACGGCACTAAGCCCTCGAAAAACAACACGGCTGGTGACGTCTGGCGTCTATCGGATATCAAGAAATCCGATTTACCTGGGGTTGCTATTGTTACTGATAGCGGTTTTTCTTAATTTGTCAGCCTTTTCCAGCCTGATAATGATTCCTGTGTTTGCCATTTACATGAATTATGTGCAGATTGCGGCAGAGGAAAGGGTACTGAAACACGCTTTTGGCCAGCAATATCAGGAGTATTGCCAGCATGTCAGGCGATGGTGCTGATAAGGCATCTGGTCATAAAACAGGGAGCTATGCGCTCCCTGTTTTGGTTCTGGTGACTAACAATCCGCAATGGAATGCTTAGGCATTAACGGCTGGCCGGCAAAGCGAATACCGCGCCAACCATATTTCATGAATGTCCGTATATTCATATGATCTGTGCCATCAGGGTTATTCAGTACAGCATCAAAATAGTGGTGTCCAAAACAGGCAAGTGTTTCCTGTTCAGAGAGTTTGTGTTGCTGGGCAAAGGCGAAAATACGGCACGAGCCTTCATTGCTGCCCGCTTCGTTGGCAAGCGTTTCATTGCCCAGACCGTTGCTGAATGCTGTCGGCCTGTAATCGTAGTGCTGGTCAATGACACTCAGAACGTTGTCGAAAATAACGCTCGTGGGTGATTCCTTGATGGTTGCGAGCAGCGTATCCATGCTGTTCTCCTGCTTCAGTTATATGGGGGGAAAACGGGGGGAATCCCCCCGTATCAGCCCTGCATAACCGGCATCATGCGTCGGATATGCAAAAGCTATTAGTGAATTCAGGCTTATTGTTGTATTGCTTAACGTTTACCTGATTTTTTGGACTGTTGTCTTAGCGCGTCGTCCAGCTCTTCCGGGTACAGGATAATGCCTTCCTGCTCCAGGTTTGGAAACACGACAATCGCCAGTTCGTCGTCTTCCAAGCCTGGCGTCCAGCGGCTGTGCCATTTATTAATTGAAATCGATTCAGGCTTGCATTCGGCCCAGTCTCCTGTCGCCCAGGCTTGTGCGAACTCCTGATTTGGCCAAATTGGCACACAGTCTTCATCCTCGCTGTTTAACATGACACAGCCGTGTTCGTCGGTCAGAATCCAGATCTGCCCCTGACTGGTCACTTCTTTCAGCAGGTATTGACATCTTTTTTCCGCATCGTACTGCAAAATAGTGTCAATTTGTTCGGTGGATAAAGGGGTGGTGGACATAGTTGGACCCTGTTTTCGGATGTTGATTATTATGATCAGTTGACTTGGCGGAGCTATTGGCAACATTCAGAAAAACGGCCCTATAGATCGCCCAGAATCAACTGCTCTAAGCATAGTGGAAAGCGGGATGGGAAGAAAGGGGGGAAGGCCTGGCGAAAAAAATGCCAGCAGAGACTGGCATTTCTGATGAGAAGTCTGAAGTTATTTCAGCGTATAAGGTATCCGGACTGTCAATTGGAAATCAGGGGCATCAGCCGTTAACCCCGCTGCTGCGCCTACGTTGATGGTGGTTTCTCTGTTTACAGCATAGTTGGCACCGAACGAAATAGTATCCAGTTGCAGTAATTTCGCATCGTCAGGATACCCTCCGTTCACTTTCGATTTCAGTATGGTTTTGTGGTTCAGGCCAATGCTGAATGAGAATTTGGGGTTGACGGCAAAACCCATACCTGCACCCAGTGAGATGGTGTCCCCCAAGTCAATGGTATTGATTTGCGTACTTGGGGCTTCATCCGTAGCAGGAATTTGAATGCTGACGTCATCTTTAATGTTCCAGATATAGCTGGCATTAAGAAACAGCACTGCAGGGTCAAGTGGCATGATCATAGTGACGCCCGGTTCTATGCTTGGAAAGCCTGAGCCTGTAGGTAACTCTTTGAAATCATTGGTGCTATCAATAGGTACATCATAGGGTGAGCTCCCTGTGGTACTTTTGAAGCGAAGACTACCTATCCAATAGGGAGCTTCGAGCATATTGAACTGGTACTTAAATGCTGCTTCTATATCACCCAGATCGTTACCTTCAACTGTTTTAGTGGTGGGACTGTTGGAAGGTCCATTGATATCCCGCTCAGAAATGGAATCGTTACGGTAAACCCAGGGAATTCTGGCTTCGACTTCTAACCGGTTGGTGATCCCGTAACGCCCGGTGAGGCCAAAGGTCATGGTGGTTCTGTCAATATCACTGGCCCGTATCAGGCCGACAATGAGTGATGGCAGTACGGTATAACCTACCACCGAGACGGTATTGGAGGAGTTCTGGGTATAGGTTAAGGAAGAATCAAGAACGAAAGACCCTTTCGGTGTCAGTACCCCTGGCCTTTCCAGAATGTCTGTAACTGTCTGAACCTGACGCGACTTTTGTTGGGTTGTTGTAGATTCCTCTGCAGCAACCGTGGTTGAAAAGATCGCTATCAGCGCTAAAAGGCTGTGTGTGTTAAACTTTCTCACGATATCCTCACTTTGTTTGCAAAGGTCACCCCAAAAATGGCAGTCAGTTGCACTGACTTGTCATAAGAATAGTCAAGCATCCGATAAAAAGTGATCAATAAAAGGTTATTTTTGTCTTACTTCTGAATCCTGATAAAAACAGTATTAATCTCAATACAATTATTAGTAATGAGAATGGTGAATCCATTCTTAGAAATAAGCACGCTCAGACAAGGTGAATAAAGGAATGCGCGTGTTTTTTATTGCCATCGTTTTTATTAAAAATAATACAAACTAAAAAGTGGCGAAAACTAGTATTAAGTTATCTCTCGTGGCAACACGGGAGAGCAATAAAATAAAAACTCAACATATTTGGAGTCTTAATCATGCGTAAATCTAATCTCGCGCTGTTAGTGGCAGTCGTAGTTGCATCTCCACTGGCTCTGGCTAGTGGCTATCCTCAAGCACCTAGCTACGGCGGTGGTGGTTACGGTGGTCATAATGGTGGTTATGGTGATAATGATTCATCCATCGTTGATTCATTTAATGATGATATCACTAAGACAGCCACGCTGACTTATGACAGTGATAAAACCATTACAGATAGCTTCAATGAGGACAACGATACGCTGAAAATGAAGGACATCAATAACGATAAAAGCTTTAAGTACACAGATAACAGTGATAACAGCAAAAAGTTCCACTTCGAAAGTAACTTTAAGCACACTGAAACCTGGAAAATCGATATTGATAAAAACTTCTACATGGCGAAATCCGACCTGAAAGGTGAAGTCATTGGTAATGACGTCACATACGGCGGTGCTTGCTGTGATGATAAAGACTGGGGCCATGGTGGTTATGGTAACAGTGGTTACGGTAATGGTGGCAATCACGGCGGTGGTAATGCCGGTTCGCTGACAGTGACCCATGTGAATGATATGTCTGGTGCCTTTGCCGGTGCTTCAGGTATCAGCCTGGCAGGTCAAAACGCCGGTAACAACTCGCTGGTTCAACAAAGTGCTAGCACTAACGCTGTACTTCTGGGCCAATAACACATTAGCTGAGGGGTGTCAGAGACAGCTCTCAGGAGGACGTCATGAGATATTTAACGCTGACCGTAGCTGTACTGTTATCTTGGGGTGCAGTTGCTGATGAGTTGGATATTCTAACAAGTTCCGATACGTTGAGTGATAGTTCAATGTATGAGACTCGAGGTGGGCAGTACGAGCTCAACATTGACTACATGCAAGCCGATTCGGATATGTACGGTGATGTCGTGGGTAATGGCGCGTATGGCAATACAACTGGTAATAACGTAATTGATGGCGGAGCCTTCAGCGGATCATCAGGGGTATTCAACGTAGTCCAAAACACCGGTAATAATGTGTTAATTCAAAATGCGACCGTGGTTAACCTGACATTGAAGTAACACTGTTAGTGTATCTAAGCTGGATTATTTAATCCGGGAATAAAACTAAATGTTAAATTACTAGTAATTGATATTTGGTTTCGCAGGGCTAACATCATTGCTTCAACATCTATAACATTTACCCAGCATGAGATTTATTTAAATCTCATGCGTTATGGGGAACATAATTGGAGTAACATCATGCGTAAATCAAACGTGTTGTTATTAGCAGCGATTATTGCATCGCCTATGGCGTTTGCAAATGGTTATCCAGATGCAGATAACATCGAAGGCAGCTTCAATGATACTGTTGAGAAAACATTGACTGTCGATATCAGCAAATCAAAAGAAATCGATTATTCTTTCAATGAAGATAACGATGATCTTTATATGCGTGATATCGGTAATGATAAATCCAAAACCATTAAAGATAACAGCGATAATTCCTGGGTTGTGAAGAAAGTGTCTGATGTAGAAATCGACAAAACTTTCAAAAAATCATACAGCATGGATAAAGTACTCGCTGATTCGGAAATTGATGGTGAAGTGATTAGAAACGAAGTGACCTATGGCGGCGCTTGCTGTGACGGTAAAGCCGGTACTGTTGATGTTGAACACTATAACACTATGGTCAACTCGTTTAGTGATGCGTCTGGTATCAGCATTGCTGGTCAGAACGCAGGTAATAACTCTATGGTTCAGCAATCTACCAGCACCAACGCTACACTGTCTGGCTCTGCTAGTTACTAACCAAACCGGGCCGTCGCAAGGCGGCCCTTTCATTGTTTTTACCTATGGAGCCTTTCAATAGCCTTGAGAATCTCCGATAGATAAGAATGATTTCCTGCCTGACGACAATAAGAGCGGCGTCAGGTTAATAACAGCGAAGGGTGTGGTGATGAAAATAAAACTGGCAACCCTGGCATTGGCAGGATTAATGGTCAGCACAACCGTGAGTGCTCTGGACTATTTCCCAAGCCGAGGCGCATACAATGTAAAAGTGCAAAGTTATCAGGAGAAGCTCTTTGGTGATGTCATGCGCCAGCAGTACGACTTTAGTTGCGGCTCTGCGGCGGTGGCTTCACTGATGACCTATCACTACGGCATTGAGACCAATGAAAATACGGTATTCAAGTCGATGTTTGCAAATGGTGATCCTGAAAAAATAGAGAAACAGGGATTTTCCATGTTCGATATGAAGGCTTACATGCAGTCTGTTGGCCTGGATGCCAATGGTTATCGTCTTCCGCTTGAGAAATTTAAAACACTCGGGGTGCCCGCCATAACCATTGTCAATTTCGATGGCTATATGCACTTTGTGGTGATTAAAGGTATCAACAGTGAACAGATTATTCTGGGCGATCCGTCGCGTGGCACTATGGTGATGAAGCTCAGTGAATTTAAACCTTATTATCGCGGCTCGGTATTGCTGGTGAAAAATAAAGTGAAAGAGGGGCGCGAAAGTTTCATTACCCAAGAAAACTACAGTGTGTACAACCCTTCACCAGTATCTGATGCTGTCGCAAGGGACTCGCTGTCAACGTTCAGTATTACATTGCCGGGTACAAACGATTACTAAAAGGCAGAGGCTAGTATGAACAAGCTATCTTACTATGTTGTAGCAGCCACCCTGGGAGGTGCTGCTGTCATGGCAAATACTTCCGCGAACGCATTCACCAAGCCATCGAGTTTGTTGGTATTGAATGATTCGGGCATGATTGCCATGACACAATCGGAAATGTCTGCAATACGAGGTGGGTTCTCGGCGGAAGGTTCGCTGATAAGCATCGGGCTGAGTATTATCACGGCCCTTAACGGCGAAGAGATATTACGCTCGCATATTGCCAATTTCACCATCAGCAACGGGATGCTCACCACTACCGCAGGGTCAGCCTATTCAAGTGGCGAAATGCTCACTTTGAAGCAGGTGGGGGATAACAACTCTTTTGAACGGCCCAGTTTATTGCCCAACAGCATCATGCAGGTGGTGCAAAACAGCCTGGATGGCAGCAATATTCGTATTGAGAGAAACATAGACATTGATGCTGATATTAACGGATACATCCAGCATAGTGTAATGAAAAGCCGACTTGAGAATGCGATTTTGCATACAGGGTATTGATAGTTATTTCCTTCCAATTTGTGTTGTTAGTGTCAAGGTACAGCAGGCTGCTGTACCTTTTTTGTATGCAGTTTTATCCAGCCAGGTATACGATCGTAAAAAGTTCCAGAAATGCCTAGAATCTTAAATTGTTGAATATTGGCCTATTATGTTGTGAGAAGACGCTTATTAAGACAATTCTTACTATTGATACCACGCGTATCAGTGGTTTCTTGCCTATATTTTCAATGAACATTAATAATAAATGTGCATTGAAATGAAGGTGACTTCTGATGGTAGGTCAATGTCAAAATAAAGCACTAAATGGCAGACTAGTGGCAATAGGATGTAACTACGAGCCTTGGATAGCGCTTCTCGAACAGTCAGGTTGGAAAACCCAGTGCTGTTATGATTTAAGAACGGTTGATTCAATCCTGGAAGAGTTCAGCCCATGTATTTGTATCGTTGATTTAAGCAATAATGATTTTAGCTTAAACAGCATATCTTTGAGGGCAAATAAAACCAAACAAGTGAGATGGATTGCTCTGATTAAAAAAGAGCAATTGAAAACAGATGCAATATGTCAGTTTATCAATAACTTTTGTGTCGACTATTTCACTGTACCCGTACCAGGCAGCCATCTGCTGGATACTGTTGGTCATCAGCTAGGCATGCTGGATATTGAATCCAGTTCCTGGCATGAGATTACCACCCAGCACGAGATGGGCTTGTTTGGTGAGTCAAAAACGATCAAACAATTACGTGACATGGTTCGTCGTGTGGCGTTAACAGAAGTTAACGTGTTTCTTACCGGGGAGAATGGCACGGGCAAAGAGCTGATAGCCAAGTCTGTTCATAACCTGTCCAAACGCAAACATGCCCCCTTTGTGACGATTAATTGCGGGGCACTCAGCAAAGATGATGAAAAGCTGAACTTCCTCAGGCATGTGTCAAAGCCTGATGAGGAAGGCACAGGCTTTAACGGCACCATCATGCTGGATAATGTGGAAGAGTTAACCAAAGAATTTCAGGAATTACTCTTGTCCTTCATTCAGGCTCCTGGCAATGATTCTCTGGACGGCGATTCAGCTTGCGATGTTCGCATTATTGCGGCAACCAGCGCAGATCTGGACGCCTTGGTAGCTAAAGGGGAATTCAGCAAAGAATTGTTTTATCGTCTGAATGTCTTCCACATAAAAGTACCGACCTTGCGAGAGCGTGGTTCTGACATTTTCTTGTTAGCAGAAACCTTTTTGCAGAAGTTTGCCAAGGAATACAGCACCATGGCATCGAGTTTCTCGGAAGACTCCAAGCAACTCTTGCTGCGCTACAGTTGGCCGGGCAATGTCCGTGAGCTGATTAATCAGGTCAAACGGGCAGCGTTGCTGGCGGAGGGGAACGAAGTAAGGGCTGAGCATTTTGATTTGCCCAGCAAGGCTAATTTCAAGCAAAGTTTGCGTAATATTAAGGATGAAGCAGAGAAAGACGTGTTGGTGGCGGTACTGGAAACACACCGGGGTCAGGTTGCTTCGGCAGCCAAAGATTTAGGTGTGTCACGTGCAACCATGTACCGGTTACTGAACAAGCACAATATTGTGCCTGATGTACGTCACTATAACTCGTCGTTTATGCGTGAATAATCCGTAAGCAGGAAGTGAAACACCCCGCACCAAAGTGCGGGGTGTTTGTTTATATACGGTTTGAACGAGATGAGTTCTTAGTGAGACAACAAAATGATTTCGTTGTGCTCATCTGAATCTGTATTGGTGTAGACACACTCTGGCTGGTCAACCATAAGCTCATCCATGGTTGGCACAACGAGTGTTGCCAGGTTGATACTGTCCATTTGTGTTCCTTACTGCTTATCGTTTACTACTAATCATGGTTTCTGTTTTGTCTGCCAGAAACACTATGTGTTTGAGATGACATTAACATGACAGTGCGGCGATGTGCAGAGTCGCTTGGCTATCATTGACTCTTGTTCACAAATTCGTCGCCTATAAATCAATCGCCCACAAATCAGCCCGAGACCTTAGTATCCGCTTTGTTTAAAGGCCGGAGCCCGGCAGCAAAGGGATGTCCAGTACCAGCGGGCAGTGATCCGACAGCGTTAAGCGGCTGACATCTTTTTGGGAAAACGGATACTGATAGACCTTTCCCTGCCTGAGGACATCAGCAATGTCGGCAGACGCCACAAAGTGATCGATCAAAGCGGTGTATCGCCGGTATTCTGCCTTGCGTTTGGAGCGGTTCAGACGAACATAGCACGAGGCGTTCACGTCTTTTGTCAGCAGATGGACAGAATGACGATCTGAAGAAGGGGCGCTCAGGGAACGATACAACCAGTCACCGCTGTCTGCCATCCGGTGATTAAAGTCGCCACTGATCAAAAACGATTCTTTAGCTGCCAGACGTTGATCAATCCAGTTTTTCAGTACGCCAGCCTGATAGCTCAGGACACGGCAGGACGCAGACTGTCTGTTGATCTTGCTGGTGTAGCAGCCCGATTTTAAATGTACGCTCAGCAGATGTATGGGCGTGCCTGACTGAGGATGAACAATCACATACGTTCCGTAGCGAAGGCGGCCTTTTCTGGCTCGTTCGCCTGATTTGGGCGCGGTGCGGATATTCAGACTGGCGATATCTTGCGGGTCACTGACGGGCAGGGATTGCCGGATAGCAAAGCCAGTGTACTGATTGCCGTCTCTGAAGCTTTCGCTGGCTTTGCCGTGCCGGTCGGAAAGATACAGCGAGTACTGATCTTTGGGCAGGATTCGCTCAACGGCTTCCTTACTGTCTGCTTCCTGAAACGCAATAATGTCCGGTGAGACCCGGCGGATCACATCAGTAAAATAGGCATAATCGGCATCGGTGCGGGGTACCCGGGGCGTGCCAAACCATTCCAGATTCCAGCTCATAACAGTCAGTGATTGCCGTTGTGGCTGTTCGCGTCCAAAAGAGGACAGGCTGTCTGATGCATAGCTGAACATACTGAAAAAACTGACACAGAGGATCAGGATGAACGTCATTCCAACGTCTGGCCGAATTCTGTTTACCCTTGTTAACCTTACCGCCATCAGACGTTCTCCTGCACTGAAATGAAACACATATCAAAGTGTAACCGACATTTAAGCATTCCTGATTCAGATCAAAGCAAAGCTGCGGCATCTGTCGCTTAATGCACAACATATTGTGTCTTGTGCTAAAAACAGTGTGCTTATTTTGTGTTTGTGGGGTGTGTGGTGACAGTGAACAAGGACAGCGACAACAGGCTGGAAGCGATGTTGCAAGATATTCGCGGACTGATGGGACAAACCCATGCTGAACTGCTGAATGAAAACGCGAATAAAGACAGCAGAGTCATTCCTACTCAGCGGGATTTATTGGCGGGGATAGTGGCAAAGCACTATGCCCGTCAATTTTTGTTGCCTCAGGATATTGCCGATGCGCACGACAGTGGCGATCTGCACTTTCATGATCTGGATTATGCTCCTTTCTTCCCCATGTTTAACTGCATGCTGATCGATCTTGAAACCATGCTGACCCAGGGTTTCAAGATGGGGAATGCCGATATCGCAACGCCTCGCTCTATCTTAACGGCAACAGCGGTGACTGCTCAGATCATCGCCCAGGTCGCCAGCCATATTTATGGCGGCACAACGGTGAACCGTATTGATGAAGTATTGGCACCCTATGTCACCAGAAGTTATCAAAAGCACCTGGACATTGCCCGGGAATGGGAGATCCCCGATGCCAGAGCATATGCCCGGCAGAGGACGGAAAAAGAATGCTTTGATGCCTTTCAGTCGCTGGAATATGAAGTGAATACCTTGCATACCGCTAATGGGCAGACGCCTTTTGTCACTTTTGGTTTTGGTCTTGGCATGTCCTGGGAATCACGTCTTATCCAGGAATCCATGCTGAAAAACCGCATTGCCGGCCTGGGAAAAAACAGAAAAACCGCCGTGTTCCCCAAACTGGTGTTTGCCATTAAAGACGGCATCAACCATAAACCGGAAGACGGCAATTATGATATCAAGCAGCTTGCGCTGGCGTGTGCGTCAAAACGCATGTACCCCGATATTCTGAATGTCGAACAGGTAGAATCGGTGACGGGCTCGTTCAAAACGCCCATGGGGTGCCGCAGTTTTCTGGATCGTTTTGAAGCCGATGGCAAGATCGTGCATGAAGGGCGGTGTAATCTGGGCGTCGTCAGCCTGAATTTACCGCGTATTGCGCTGGAAGCCTGTGGCCAGGAAGAGGTCTTCTACCGGTTACTGTCAGTGCGGTTACAGCTCGCCAAAGAAGCACTGGCGTACCGAATATCATCGTTAAACGGTGTGAAAGCCAAAGTGGCGCCCATTTTGTACATGGAAGGCGCCTGCGGCGTACGGCTTGGCCCTGAAGATGATGTCAGCGATTTATTCCGCCACGGCCGGGCATCAATTTCGCTGGGCTATATTGGCTTACATGAAACAGTCAATGCACTGTATGGCAGTGATGTGCATATTTTTGATAGCCAGAACAGGCAGGAAAAAGCGCTGGCCATCGTTCGTTTTCTGCGACAAGCCGTGGACAGCTGGAAGCAGGAAACCGGTTACGGATTCAGTTTGTATGCCACACCCAGTGAAAACCTGTGCAGCCGTTTTTGTGCGCTGGACAGAAAACAGTTCGGTGAAATTAAAGGGGTAACGGATAAAGGTTACTACACCAACAGTTTTCATCTGGATGTCGAAAAGAAAGTGAATCCTTACGACAAAATTGACTTTGAAATGGCTTACCCCGCAGTGTCCAGCGGGGGATTCATCTGCTACGGCGAGTATCCGAATCTGCAGCATAACCTGGAAGCGCTTGAGAATGTGTGGGATTACAGCTATGCCCGGGTACCATATTACGGGACAAATACCCCTATCGATGAATGCTACGAGTGTGGCTTTTCGGGGGAGTTTTGCTGCACCAGCAAGGGGTTTACCTGCCCTGCATGCGGCAATGGAGAGCCTGCCAGAGTGTCTGTTATTCGACGGGTCTGCGGTTATCTTGGCAGCCCGGATGCCCGGCCTTTCAATACCGGAAAGCAGGAAGAAGTCCGTCGTCGTGTCAAACATATGTAACGCCGGGAGTGAGAGTGAACTTTCATCAATACTATAACTGCGATGTGGTCAACGGCCCGGGCACACGCTGTACCTTGTTTGTCTCAGGTTGTGAGCACCAGTGCCGGGGTTGCTATAACCAAGCGACCTGGCCGGTTAGCAGCGGCAGGTATTTCGATCAGCAAATGGAAGATGCCATCATCGCTGATTTGCAGGACACGCGTATTTTACGCCGGGGCTTGTCGCTGTCTGGTGGCGATCCGCTTCATCCGGCTAATCTGGTCAGCATCAGTCAATTAGTGAAACGGGTCAGACAGGAATGCCCGGATAAAGATATCTGGCTGTGGACCGGGTACCTGATGGAAAACCTGACCGCAGAGCAAAGGCGGGTGACATCTTATATTGACGTGATGATTGATGGCCCGTTTATTCAGGCATTACATCATGCGTCACTTATCTGGCGGGGCAGCAGCAACCAGCGGGTATTGCGCAAAGCCGGGCCGTCAGGTGTATGGGTAGAAATGAATAATTATCAACAGTTCGGATATTAACCCATTCAATTTTCATGGGTTTTACTGATAACTGCTAAAGTTATCCACTGTTTCTGTGTATAACTGTGGGAAAACATAGTGCATGAATAATACAGAGGTGGATAAACCCATGGTTAAAACACCGACCAGTGCTGGGCTTAGCGGGGAAATTTCGATACACTTCGCCACCCGATACAAACCAAGAACGACTCGAGTCCTGCTATGTCACGAACAATTATTTACACCTATAAGGATCAGGAAAAGCACATCAGTTTTTCCTACAGCCAGTTTCGCTCCATTCATGAGGCGGTTGCCGCCGCAGAAGGGATTGATTTAACAGGATATCTGAAAATGGAACAGCAGGTAGAAGCTGTGTCCAGCGGCGAGAAGGCAGTAAGAGATTTTCGTGACAGCCATTTCCGTAAGCTGGGGTTCGGCAAAATAACGCTGGCACCGAAACAACATCGCGGAATTGGTGAAAAATAATTTATCTTTTTGCTGTACGCAATTGCAGTAAGCGGTAAATCCACCAACCTGCCAGAGCGGCCAACAAATGCTTGATGCTGTGGCCGCTTATCCACCCTTCAGTCAGCATAAATATACCTGTGTCTTGCAGCTCCGCAATCTTGGCGAATCCATATGTCACCAGTGCCGCCAGATAATATCTGCTACCGGGGCGCCTTTCTTTATACAGCATCAGAATCAGTGGCAAATGCACAATGGGCAGCAACTGAATCAGAATATACGCACTTAAATCCGCTGCATCTCCCTGAGTGGTCGTCATCAAATACCAGTACACAACGGCAAGCAGCCCGTAGACATTAAATGGGAACAGCAATCGCTGTCCTAACCTCGGCGAAATGTACTCGCTTAAAACAATGCAATACAAGTTAACAAAAGCCAGGCTGATCGGAATGCGATCTAACATTAATCCGAACGGATCGGGCGAGAGATGGTAAAACGCTGAGCCAAGGCTGGTGGCTAACAGGGCCTGAAAAAACAGAAAATACGCGCTGGATATTTCAGGTTCGATAACCTGATCAGCCTGTCGCGACGGGATCTGGCTAAGTAGCCTGATACCCAGCAACCCGACCACGGCAAACGGCAGGTTGGACATGACGTTGGTGAAGTTGTTGATACCCAATCGCTGGTGGTTATCGGCATAATCGTAAAAACTGGCTGGCTGGGTAATCGGTGCCCAGTACAGGGTCACAACAATGAGCAACAGTGCCGACCCAATCAACAGCCCCGCTTTTCGTTGATCCGAACCAGGCATGACAGTCAATGGCTGCTACTTTTTCATCGCAATGAAAGTATGAATGTGCCATTGGCGCTTTTCGCCCGTCAGCTGCGAAGAGACTTCATGGCGTTGCTGCCAGGACACGACGTAGAACTGGCTGAACAGCCGCTCCAGCTCAGGCTTGCTGTGCGTCATTATCTTGTCTGAAAAGTCGGAATCATCACCATTCATGCCCAGAAAGTGACCACAGAAGATGCCCCCCGGATTGACGCACTGTACAATTTTCTGCCATACACCATAAAAATCGGCGCGCGGACAGAAGAACAAAGATGCACTGGCATTCACCAGATGGGCTTTAGGGAAGCGGTATTCGCTGAAAGAGCAGTGCTGCAGATCCAGTAGCGGGTTGGAGGCAGCAAGAGGGTGTGTGGATAACTGCCTCAGGCTCTCCAGATTACTGTCAAAGGCATACACGCGATAACGCTGTTCTAACAGATAGAAGGTATCTCTGCCATGGCCGCACCCGCAGTCAACCGCCACTTTCCCTCTGAGTCGCTCACCCAGTAATTGATGCGCTTCAACCAAGTGCGTACGGGGCGCTTGCAGAGAGGATGGAAAAAGATAGGTTTGCCAGTCTATTGTGGCCATGTATACCTCGATAATGCTCACTTCGTGGTCATTTCAAGTATAAGCGGTGCGTGCTGAAGCCAGCGTTCAATAGTTAGACACAGCGACAATCTCTGTTCATCCTCTGCTTGCGAATTCTCAGACCAGTAATCAATGGCCCTGGCAGACGGACAGAGGTAAAGCCGTTGTGCCGCATCAAGAATTTGATCTTACATTGCGCACAAACTTTGCTACTATTTGCGCCAACAAGCCCGCGAACCAGCGAGCCCCCACTCAAGAGAGAAATCATCATGACGAAATTAACTGCAGACGTACAGGCGAATGCTGAATTGTTCTTCACTGAGTCTAAAGAGACGCATGTGGTGTACGGCCTGTGTAATGAAGAAGGGGATTGGTTGTCAGTTGACTCAAGCGAGTTTGAAGAGTCGGAAGTCATGCCGTTCTGGTCCACTGAAGCGGATGCAAAATTTCATTGTGTGGAAGAATGGGCTGAATTTCAGCCATCTCAGCTGCCGTTAGACGTGTTTGTGCAGGACTGGATGATCACACTTTCTGAAGAAGGAGTACTGGTTGGTCTGAACTGGAACCAGGAACTGGAAGGTGCTGAAATGGAGCCGCAGGAAGTGGCTAAACAGTACCTGTAATCCCCTTCGAATATACAGTGAAAACCGCCGGCAGGCGGTTTTTTTGGCGCTATTTTTTATAAAAGCAGGCGATTTATGGATTCAAAACGTTATCAGGCCGGGCTGGCGAGGCTCAACGAACTCGACCCGGATGCAGAGCAGCATTTGAAGGAAACCTTTCAGGCAATTTGTCCAGAGCTGGCCGATTTTATTATCAGCTTTCCGTTTGGTGACGTGCTTTCCAGAGACGGGCTGGATTTCCAGACCCGCGAGCTGGCGACCATTTCGGCGTTAACGGCGATGGGCAACTGCCAGCCGCAACTGGCCAGTCATATCAAAGGGGCACTCCATATTGGCTGCCAGCCTCAGCAGATTGTCGAAGTGATATTGCAGATGGCCGTCTATGCCGGTTTTCCGGCCGCGATTAACGGCATGACAGTGGCAAAAAGCGTGTTTCAGGAGTCAGGCATCATTCACACTGAGCTGAGCGACTAAGCAGAAGCAGCCTGAAGCCAGTTTGAATTCGCTCATTGTAAGATCATGTTTTTAAAGATAATGAAATCGAAGCGTCATTAAGATTACGCCCAGTTGTAACACTATGCGCTCAGTATGTGTGCCCGTTCATACATAAAAACTGATAATGCACTTAACTGGGGAAGTCTGATGAGCAAGGCAACATTTGATCCAACATGTTATAACAAAAGTGGCAATGAAACGTTTCAACAGGTGCTTGATAAGCACCTTTCCCGCCGTACCGCACTGAAAAGCACTCTTGGTCTGGGTGCACTGACTGCCTTGAGCACTTTTGGTCTGGCCGGCTGTGGCAGCGACAGTAACTCTGGTAAATCTAACGGCGGCTCGGGGACAAATCCTGAAGTGCCAAACCGAAGCACAGCTGTGCTGAATTTTGATTCCATTCCCGGCTCTTTACTGGACGCCGTAGCAGTACCGGCCGGTTATTCTGCCCAGGTATTGGTGCCCTGGGGCACACCTCTGAATAATAAAGCCAGCGCCTGGGATAACACAGGCAATAACTCGGCAGAGGACCAGGCAAACGCGATGGGGATGCATCATGACGGCATGCACTTTTTCCCGCTTAACGACGCCGCCGATGACGGTTTACTGTGTATCAACCATGAGTACATCGATTCGAATGCGCTGCACCCTCACGGCCCGAGTAAAGATTCTGGCACCAATCTGCGCGCTAGTGCTGAAGAAATCCGCAAAGAGATCAACGCTCACGGCGTCAGTGTGGTTCGCGTAAAATTGAATGGGAATCAGTGGGCGATTGTCGATAACGATCCGCTTAACCGACGTTTTACGGCGGCTACTGTGATGGATATGGCAGGCCCGCTGGCGTACACCTCTTACCTCGAAACCCGCTTTTCACCCGATGGCAGTCAGACCCGTGGCACACTGAACAACTGCGGTAACGGCTATACCCCCTGGGGCACTTATCTGACGTGTGAAGAGAACTGGCCGGGTTATTTTGTCAATAAAGGTACCAAGACCGAAGAGCAGAATCGCATCGGTGTATCAGGCTCGGCTACACGTTATGGCTGGGATGATCTGGCCGGTGATGCCGATGAGCGCCTTGATGAATTCACGCGTTTTAATGTTACACCAACCGCAGCAAGTGCCGCCGCCGATTACCGCAACGAAGCCAATGGTTTTGGTTATATCGTTGAAATCGATCCGTACAGCCAGAATGCCCGTGCGGTAAAACGTACCGCTTTGGGCCGTTTCCGTCATGAAGGCTGCGCCTTCGGCAAGGTGGAGGAAGGAAAGCCGATTGTTTTTTACTCGGGGCATGACTCTAAATTCGAATACATCTACAAATTTGTCTCTGACGCGGTATGGGACCCGGCAGATGCTAATCCGTCAAACCGCCGCGCTGCGGGCGATAAGTATATGGATCACGGCACCCTGTATGTGGCGAAGTTTTCAGAAGACGGTGCAGGTAGCTGGTTACCACTGACGATGAACAGCCCGACTACAGGCGGTGGTGTGCTCGGCGATATGTTCGATTCATTGGCCGCTATTTTGCTCAATACCGCCGGGGCGGCTGATCTTGTGGGTGCAACGCCAATGGATAGACCGGAATGGGCTTCGATAGATCCCTTCACCGGTACTGTGTATATGACGCTGACCAACAATTCGAGCCGCACAGAAGCCAACGTCGCAAACCCGCGCCTGAACAACTACTTTGGTCATATTATCCGCTGGGACGAAGGCAGCGATGTGACCTCGTTCAGCTGGGACCTTTTCCTGTTTGGCTCACCCGCCAGTGCAGACGCCGACACTAATCTGTCTGGCCTGACTGATCTCAATATGTTTGCCAGCCCGGATGGCCTGGCATTTGATGAGCGCGGTATCCTGTGGGTACAGACGGATAACGGGGCGGCGGATGTCACCAGTTACACCAATGATCAGATGCTGGCGATTGTACCCTCAGCTATGGTGGACAGTCAGGGTCAGCAGCAAGCGGTCACCGGCGCAAACCAAAGCCAGCTGAAACGTTTTTTTGTCGGCCCTAACGGTTGTGAAGTGACGGGCTTTGCTATCAGTCCTGACTATAAGTCTGTCTTTATTAATATTCAGCATCCGGACAATTGGCCGTATTCTGATAACGCGACGACAGAAACCCCGTCGGGCCAGACGGTTCGCCCTCGTGCCGCCACTGTAGTGATTCGTCGTAATGATGGCGGAGAGATTGGCATTTGATGTCACGGTGTCCTAACCCTTTATCAACCCGCAGTCTGACTGCGGGTTTTTCGTTGTGATTTCCTTTGATATCTTTCTTTCAATCTCTTCCCTTCGATACATTTTTTCGCGACTTTCCCTGACGAAGATTCCATTAAAACTCACCCTGATGCATAATAGATCTCTGATTTTTAAAGGATGTTTTGAAGCGTCTTCCAGATTGGCCGGGGTCACCGTCAGGATTGATAGCGAATGAGAAATGAAGGTGTGAAGGTTGTTCTGCTGCTTGTTATGACTGTGGTATCTGTCGCTGTTAAGGCTGCGCCATCACAGCCGCCGGGATGTGTGATCCTGTTGCATGGTCTTGCCAGAACAGCAAACGCGATGGATACCATGACAAAGGCACTGGAGCTGGCAGGGTATCAGACTGTGAATATGGATTACCCGTCGACAACGGCAAGTATTGAGTCCCTTGCGGCGTCCGTCATTCCAGCAGCTCTGTCTCAGTGCCAGCACATTGAACCGGTTCATTTTGTTACACACTCAATGGGCGGCATCTTAGTCCGGCAGTATCTGTCGGCAAATCGCATAGCAGGCCTTGGCAGGGTCGTGATGCTCGCTCCGCCTAACAAAGGCAGTGAAATTGTGGATGCCATGCGTGATTTTACACTGTATCAGTGGATTTACGGCCCGGCGGGACAACAGTTGGGCACGGATAAGGCCAGTGTGCCTAATACGCTCGGACCGGTTCAGTTTGAGCTGGGCGTGATTGCCGGCAATTACAGTATCAGCCTGCTGACCTCCTGGCTGTTGCCTTTGCCTCATGACGGTAAAGTGTCGGTCGTCAGTACCCAGGTCGAGGGGATGCAATCGCATCTGGTCCTGCCGGTCAGCCATACCTTTATCATGAACAATCATGAAGTTATTGCTCAGACCATGGCATTTTTACGTCAGGGCCGCTTTATAGATAATCATTAAAAGATTCAAGGATCGCCCGCATGTTTGTACTTCCTACACCACGGCTAGCCTTAACGGATTTCCTGCCGTCAGATACAGATGCGTATCTGGCGATGGCACAAGATGAAAAGTATCAGCGTTTTTACAGTGAACAAGATTGCAATGAGAAGGCTATGCGTGATCTGGTCACTCTGTTTGTTGAGCAGGCCAGAGAACGCCCCCGGGCAAAATATCAGTTAGCGATCCGTCTGGCACAAGGCAAGGAGCCAGTGTCTCCTTTGATCGGTACTGCGGGATTACGCATAGATAACAGCGGTGATGCGTCGGTTGGCTGCGGTTTGCTGCGAGCCTGTCATGGGCAGGGCATTGCTGAAGAAGCAATGATAGGGTTAGTCAACTTTGGTTTTGAAGATTTAGGTCTTCACCGAGTGTATGCAGAAACGTTGGCGGCCAATAAAGCGGCAATAGCACTTTGTCGTCGTCTTGGTATGATCGAAACCGAACGGCTGCATTCCCACCGTTACTTTAAAGGGCGCTGGTGGGACGCTGTCACTCTGGAAATGGATCTTCACCGCTGGAAAAAAACGGGGCTGTCTTTCGCTGCACCCGGATGTGGAAATAGCCTCACCTGAGCGGATTGTGCCAGGTGAGGTCTGTATGTTCAGGCTGAGGTTCAGTTTGCCTGAGAGAGGTTGTTATGAAAAAAGTGATGCAAGTCGTTGCTGCTCTGGCCATACTGCTGGCTGTTTTCTGGGCAGGTATGCAATTTGAACGTTTTCGCTATGAAGATGTGTGTTTGGATATGGGCGGCGGCAGAAACCCGGGTGATTTCCCGATCTGCGTGATTCAGACTCCTTGATCACGCTTGTCTAGAGACAGTATTTAGCAGGTAAAAGAGTATTTTGATTGTAGGGTAACTAATATGGATGTGATTGAGATTCAGGACGTTTCACCTTTTAAGGCGCAGTTAATTCCGCTGTTGCAAAACTGCGTGGATGACGGTGCTTCAATAGGTTTTTTGCCACCGTTAAGCGATGAGGAAGCCGAGGCTTACTGGCTTGGGGTGGCGAATGACATAGGTGACGGGCGTAAATTGTTTGTCGCCTGTGAAGGGGATGCAGTCATTGGCACAGTGCAGCTTGCATTGACGTCAAAACGTAACGGGTGCCACAGGGCTGAAGTGGAAAAACTGATGGTTAACACGGCTGCCCGCGGCAAAGGGGTAGGAAAAGCATTGATGACCACAGCTGAATTATGCTGTCAGCAATTGCAGCGCAGCCTGATTGTGCTGGATACCCGGGAAGGGGATGTTGCTTCATCCCTCTATCGTAAGCTGGGCTATACAGAAGCGGGAAGAATCCCTGATTTTGCCCTGAGTGCGTCAGGTCAGTTCGATGCAACGGTATTTTTTTATAAACAATTAACGTGTTAAAACCTTGTGGGCTTTAATGCTACAGGCAGCACCGGGAGTGGGTATAAAGCTGTCGGTCTGTTGCTGAGCAGCCTTTAACTCTTTGACAGCGAGCGTTTTCTTGCCTGAAAACGGTTCAGGGAATTTGCCTCGAAGGCTTGTTCTGGCCGCAGAGACAGGCATTGTTGATGAACCGCCAAAAAATGTTTACCCCCCTGATTACCTGTGTTGCAACGAGTAGCCAATGGCATTCAGCTAAGACAAGATGATATATTTTGCCTTAGCTGAATGAGAAGTTGTTGAATCGTAGGATCGGTCACTATGCTAGCACCAGAGAACCCCAGAAACGAAGTTGAGCGTTTGCAATGCTTGCGTTCCTTGTCTTTGCTGGATACGGATCGGGAAGAAAGGTTCGACCGGATAACGCGTCTTGCCAGGCGGCTTTTCAATGTGCCGGTTGCAACAGTGACGCTGGTTGGTGATGACAGACAGTGGTTTAAATCCTGCTGCGGTGCTGAACTGATAGAAACCAGCCGGGAAGTGTCATTTTGCGGACACGCAATCCTGGCTGATGGCCCTTTTATTGTTTCTGATGCATCTCAGGATAAACGGTTTCATGATAACCCTTTGGTTTCCGGCCCTCCCCATATCCGCTTTTATGCGGGTGTCTCTTTGGTTTACGACAATAAATACAAGCTGGGCACCTTGTGTATCTTCGACCATCAGCCCCACTCGATGAACAAAGATGAAATCAGGGATCTGGTTGATCTGGCCAAGATGGCCGAGCAGGAGTTGTCTGCCCTGCATGATGCAACCATTGATGAATTGACTCAGATATCCAACCGCCGCGGTTTCATCAAACTGGCGACCAAGAGCCTGGAAAACAGCCATCTTCATGGCACGCCGTTTTCACTGGCATTTTTCGATCTCAATAAATTCAAAGACATTAATGATCAATTTGGCCATCAGGCCGGTGATAATGCGCTGAAAGATTTTGCCTTGCTGATCAGCCAGAGTTTTCGCTATTCCGATTTATTTGCCAGAGTTGGCGGGGATGAGTTTGTCGTACTGTATTCAGGGATGACGGAAGAGGAAACGCGGCAGACTATAGAGCGTTTTCAACAGACGGTCGATGTGTTCAATACCCGGCAAAACCGCCCGTATCAGTTATCTTTCAGTGCCGGCGTCTACAGCTTGCCGGCAGGTAAAGTGATGAACCTGGACGAGATTCTGGCGAAAGCGGATTCAAGAATGTATCTCAGTAAAATGCAATCCTGATGGCTTTAAAACACCCCCCAGCTGCTGAGGCTGGAGGGTGTTGTGTTCTATAACAATTATTTTTTCAATGTTTTAGGTGCAGCACTGCGGCTACGTATCGCTTTTTGTAATCGCATCCGGCGCTCTGCAGCAGATTGATCCGGATTATTGGTACGGCCTTTGCGATCACGGTATGAGGCTTTGGTGTTCAGTTTCTCAATCAGTGCATCACGTTTAGCAGGCTCATAACCTTCAAGAATGACCCGGCGAATGCGTTGCTTGATGAGTTTTTCAACTTGCATCAAGGTCAGTTCTTCTTCGCGGCTGACAAAGGAAATGGCATGGCCTTGCTGACCGGCACGACCGGTACGGCCAATGCGGTGTACATAATCTTCGGCAAGAAATGGCATGTCATAGTTCACAACATGCGGTAAGCCTTGAATATCCAGTCCGCGTGCAGCAACTTCCGTCGCAACCATCACCCGGGCTTTCCCTGTCGTAAACTCTTCCAGCGCACGGCGACGCGCACTTTGTGCTTTATCACCATGACAAAGAACGGCTTTGATACCGTCGAGTTTCAGCTCTGTCACCAGGTCATTGGCGGTTTCTTTGTAATTCACAAACACCAGTACCTGCTGCCAGTTCTTTTTACCAATCAGCTCAGAAAGCAGCTCGCGTTTGCGATCTTCATCAACAGGGTAAACCACATGCGCCACGGTTTCTGCCGTGGAGTTTTCAGGTGTGACAGAAATACGCTTTGGCTTATTTGTGATGTCGCCAGCCAGTTTGTTCATCAGGCTGGAGAATGTGGCAGAGAACAGCATGGTTTGCGGATGGCCCTGAATGCCACTCATAATAGTGCGGATATCGCTAATGAAGCCCATATCTAACATACGGTCAGCTTCGTCAAACACCAGAAATTCCAGGTTCGTTAACGACAGATTACCTAAATCCAGGTGCTCAATTAAGCGGCCTGGTGTTGCAACCAGAATGTCGACGCCACTTTCAAGCTGCTTTTCCTGACTCGACATTTTCTTTCCGCCGAAAACAGCAGCAACACGTAATTCCAGATACTGGCTGTAATCTGAAATATTACGTGCAATCTGCTCTGCCAGTTCACGTGTTGGCGCCAGGATCAGCGCGCGCGTCGTATAACTTTTTCTCGGCTTGGGGGTGTCGGCAATTTTCTGAATGATCGGCAGCGAAAAAGCGGCTGTTTTGCCCGTACCAGTCTGGGCATTTGCCACAATGTCCTCACCACGACGAGCAGCAGGTATCGCTTTTTGCTGAATGGGCGTCATTTTTTCATAACCACATTCATCCAAAGCGCGAACAATTTCCGGAGCAAAATTTTGTGAAGCAAATGACATGTTACATTCCTACAGACGGTATACCGAACGAAACGCTAAGCTGAGGATTCCGTTTGGTATGACTGACCAAAACCACGGATTATAGAGCAATAATCATAGCCTGTGGCAGATGATTTGAGCTTTAGCTGAAAAATTACGCAATAAAGGCGGATATCCGGCCTGAAATAAGCCCGGCTTATTTCAGGAAAGAGGAGAGAGCAGAAGTGGCGGGTTGTCAGTAATAATGATATCGACGCCCCACTGGTAAAATTGTGCAACCAGTTCCGGTTTATTCATGGTCCAGATATGAAGATCCAACCCGGCCTGTTTGATCGTGCTCGCCAGTGTTTCGTTCAGTAACCGATAGTCTATATGGACACTGAACAGTTCAAGTTTCTCTGACAATCCCATCAGATCTTCCGGCACGCTGTCGCAGATCAACCCTCGGCGGATATGAGGCATCACCTGCTGGCAACAGGCGACAGCGTTAACGGAAAAGCTCGACAATATCAGCGATTCCGCAGGGAAACCATTGGCCGCAATGGTGTCTGCAACCTTACTGATCAGTTGCTCGGTGTCTGCTTCATCATGAATCTTGATTTCCAGATTGAGCTTAAGTTGGTATGCACGGCAGGCAGTGAGTGCTTCTTCCAGCGTCAGAATGCGTTCATTGGTAAAGTTGGTGCTAAACCAGCTACCGGCGTCAAGTGCTTTCAATTCAGCCAGATTCAGTTCACGTACATAACCCCGTCCGTTGGTGCAGCGGTTCACTTTTTTGTCGTGAAATATTACCGGGATAAAATCCGCACAGAGTTGGGTATCCATTTCAACCCACTGAATCTGATGTTTAGCGGCTTCCTGCAAGCCTGCCAGGGTGTTTTCAGGAGCCAGTGCAGCGGCTCCGCGATGTCCGGAAATCATGTGTGATCAGTACCATCAAGAAAAATGAGACAGGTAACGACTGTATCTGATATGCCTCAGGATTATAACAGTTCAATGACGGTAAACGTCCAGGTATTGTTCAGCGATTCGTTGTCGCTGCCCCCACATAGCTGCCGAGTTTGATGAAATAGTGTTTGCTGCAACGGCTGCACTGGAACTTATGACTATTTTTGTTAATGATTTTATCTAACATCGTTCGGCGAATACGCAGAGGAACACTCTTGCTTTTGCAATGTGGACACATAATCGTACTTTTTTTCTATGAAATCGTGGGCGTATTGTATTCGACAAATTAATCAATTCAGTGATTTACGTCACAAATCACTATTGCATATGCGGCAGGGTGTAATGCATAAGTTGAATATTGCCTAAATGTCAGTCAAATGAAGGTGAAATCTTGCTTTTGTGTTCGGAGAAGAAAAATGAAAGCTCGGAATGAGTGTGTTACCATTCGCCGACTTTTAACCGTGTAGCTGATGCCGCCACCTTAATAACTGAGGGATGCAGCGACTTTCCGCTTCGCACGATGACGATAGATTGATGAGGAATTTAGTATGAAACTGACTGTGCTGGATCAGGCATTGTTTGACCACTTGTATCGTGACATTAGAGAGTTTCGTACTACGTTTGATCTGGACATTGAGAATCCATCGACGCTGAATGAGCAAATGGACCAGTTACATACCTCGCTGGCAGTAGAAGAACTGACAGAACTGGCGGAAGCTGATTCTCTGGTTGAGCAGGCCGATGCCATTGTCGACACTGTTTATGTGCTGATGGGACGGCTGGTGCACCTGGGTGACAGCAAGGTTCAGGACAACTTGGGTATCAGTTATATGATTGACCTGTTACTGCAAATTGCCAAACGACTCAATATCGATTTCGTTCCCTGCTGGGACGAAGTGCATGCCAGCAATATGAGCAAGGTGTGCCGTAACGAGCAGGAATTTTCGGAAACACAGGCGTTTTATGCCAAGCAGGGCGTAGAGATTACAGGTAACCAGAAAGGCGATTACATCATTGCTAAATGTGCCAAAGATGTTGAGTTGGAAGACAAAGTCATACGCAAAGGGAAAGTCCTGAAATCTGTGTATTATCGTCCCGCCGATCTGGTGACATTAGTAACTAACTAATTTCTGAGTTTCATCATCGCTTGATCCCTGCCACATAGGCGGGGATTTTTCCGACTACTTTCACTCACTGTCTTCGTACTGACGTACCAGCCCTTTACACTTTTCTTTTTTCTGACGAATTTCTGATTATGCCCCGATCTAATGCCACTGATTCCACCCATGCAGGTTCGCTGTCGCGACAGCTGTTTTCTATGACCTGGCCGATGATGTTCGGTGTACTTTCGTTGATGAGCTTTCAACTGGTCGACAGTGCCTTTATCGGACAATTGGGTGTGTTGCCTCTTGCTGCCCAGGGCTTCACGCTACCGATACAGATGATCATTATCGGTCTTCAGGTTGGACTGGGTATTGCCACGACGGCGGTGATCTCACGGGTGCTCGGCAGTGGTGACGAGCGGCGTGCCAAGCAGTTAGGTGGACTGGTTGTTCTGACCGGTGCTCTGATAGTCGTTGTTGTCGGGATTGCCATCTGGTTATTGAGAGGACCAATCCTTTCATTGCTGAGCGCGCCGGATAACGTCCGGCCACTCATTGATGCTTATTGGCCGTACTGGCTGTGCAGTGCCTGGCTGGGTGCCATGGTCTATTTTGCCTACAGTTTGTGCCGGGCCAATGGCAATACAGTGCTACCCGGTATCATGATGGTGGTAACCAGCGTGCTGAACATGGTGTTGGATCCGCTCTTTATTTTCACGCTGGATCTTGGGCTTGTCGGTGCTGCAATGGCAACCATAGTGGCATTTGCCATCGGCATGCTGGTGATGTTTCCTGTTGTTATCAAACGGCATTGGATGTCGTTGAACTGGCAGGGCCTGCATGTCATGGCATCGATAAAAGAGCTCCTGAACATTATGGCGCCCGCCATGCTCAGCCAGCTGATGCCGCCGCTGGCTTCCATGCTGGCAACAAAACTGGTTGCCGGCTTCGGTGCTGCTGCCGTCGCCGCCTGGGCGTTAGGATCCAGACTGGAATTTTTCTCTATTGTGGTAGTGCTGGCGCTCACTATGTCTATGCCGCCTATGGTGGGCCGCTGTCTGGGACAAAAGGACATGGCATCAATCACGGCATTAATCCGGCTGGCGGTGAAATTTATCATGGTCTGGCAGTTTGCGATCGCTGCGATTTTGCTGATGTTGTCTGTATGGCTGCCGTCCGTGTTAAGCAGCGATCCATCCGTCAGCCAGCTTCTTTCTGTTCATCTTCGCTGGGTGCCCGTCAGCCTTGGCCCGCTTGGGGTGTGTATGCTGATGGTTTCGGTGAGTAATGCGCTGGGGATGCCGATGCGGGCATTGGTGATTTCCTGTTTAAGGTTATTTGCCTGTTTTCTTCCGTTGATCTGGCTGGGCGCGCACTTTGGCGGAATAAAAGGCCTGTTTATCGGGGCGATGTTTGGTAATCTTGCCGCCGGATTGATGGCCTGGCTGTGTTTCCAGCAAGGCATGCATAAAGTGGTCGCGAAATTCACACCTGCGACTATGGCAGAGCAGAATTAATACCAATCTGGATAAGTCAGTGTTCAATCAATGCGCAGGAAAAATCGCTTAGAACAAGGCATGGCGTGCAGCTCGCGAGCGGTTCTAACGACAAAATCCATAAGGCAGTGGTTATCGGTTTTAACCAGCAAGAATGATCAAAGACTTATGTAGGTTGGTATAAGTACAAAAGAAGACTTGGAGCAACAATGAACCGTATTTCCCCGCAGCAAAGGCATCGATTTAAGAGCATCAGTTATCAGGACATTGGGCAGGGTCCGGTGATCCTTCTGGGCCATGCTTACCTGTGGGACAGCACTATGTGGCAACATCAGACAGCAGCGCTCAGTCAGCATTTTCGTTGTATCGTGCCGGACTTCTGGGGGCACGGCGAATCTGATGCCGCGCCGTCCGCCAGCGCAACACTGGCTGATTATGCCAGTTTGATCAATGAATTACTGGAACACCTTGGCCTGGATCAAGTGGGTGTTGTTGGTCATTCGCTGGGCGGAAGCTGGGCGATTGAACTGGGTGTGCTTGCCCCTGCTAAAGTGAAAGCTCTGGCGCTGCTGGACAGCTTTGCCGGATTAGAGCCTGAAGTGGTTAACCTGAAATATCAGGCGCTGTTACGTGAGGCTGAATCTGCTCAGTGTTTCAGCCAGCCATTTATCGATTTCTTTACCCCTTTGCAGTTCGGCCAGAATGCAGAACGGCGTCAGCCTGAACTGGCTGCGCGGTTTCGTACCCGTTTAGCGCAATATCAGGGCGGTGCGGTCAGTGCGCTGACCCAGGCCGGGCGTATGTGGTTTGGTCGCCGTGACAGTTTTGAAGATGCCGAAAACTTTGCTCTCCCATGCCTGCTGTTAGTGGGGGCGCAAGACAGAATTCGTTCTGTGCTGGAATCGCATCTGATGCTGGATGGTGTGACAGGCAGCCGTCTTGAGCTGATTGCAGAGGCGGGCCATTTAACACCCCTGGAGCAACCGGAAGAAGTCACAGGCCATTTGCTGCCATTTTTCCGGCACACCATGGAATGACATTAGAATAATTGAGGGAATAAGATGCTAGGGATTGTGATCAGACTTTTTCCGCTGTGGGCTGTGCTGCTATCCGGTTATGCCTATGTGCAACCGGCTTTTTTTGTTGAGTTGAAAGCCGCGATCGTACCTTTGCTGACATTTGTGATGTTAACAATGGGGCTGACGCTGAAAATGACGGATTTTCTGGCGGCAGTACAGAACAAACGTGCGGTGAGTGTCGGTGTACTGTTGCAGTTTACCGTCATGCCTCTGGTGGCCATAGTGCTCAGTCTGGCATTGGGGTTTAACCCTGAGCAAACCGTTGGTATGGTGTTGGTGGGCAGTGTTGCCGGTGGTACGGCATCTAATGTGATTTGCTATCTCGCCAAAGGGGATGTTGCGTTATCCATTACCATGACGGCAATGTCGACCTTACTCGGCGTGTTTCTGACACCGCTGCTGACCGGCTCCCTGGCGGGGCTGAGTGTCGAAGTCCCTATGATGGCGATGCTCTCCAGTCTGGTAAAAATGGTCTTGCTACCTGTGCTGGGCGGGGTGCTGATTAATCATTTTGTTGCAGGCTTCACGCGTCGGCTTGCCCCTGTTTTGCCTTTGCTGTCTGTGGTTGCCATTGTCATTATCATTGCGATTGTCGTGGCGCTCAATGCTGAAAGCCTGACGCAAATCGGGCCGGTGATCGCGCTGGCGGTTATTCTTCATAATGGTATTGGCCTGGCTGCTGGGTATTTTTCCTGCCGTCTGTTGGGATTCAATGAGACAGTCTGCCGTACCATTGCCATTGAAGTTGGCCTGCAAAATTCCGGTCTGGCGACGGCGCTGGCGATGAAATTCTTTTCCCCGGTTGCGGCGATACCCGGTACGCTGTTTTCAATCTGGCATAACATTTCAGGTTCAATGCTGGCGGCGTACTGGTCTAAAAAAGCCCCGGCTCAAAGTGTGAATCCGTTAGCAAGCTGAACCGACAGGGAAGAGTAAAAAGCAGTCAGTTATCATCACTGGCTGCTTTTTTCATTAAGCTGCCTTTCTGACTTAATCTGACACAACGCCAAAATAGTTCGTTACAGTGTCATTGATATTCAACGAGAGAAAAGACATGCAATCAACAGTTCGTGCCCTGATGGTTCAGGGGACTACATCTGATGCAGGAAAAAGTGTGCTGGTTGCCGGATTGTGTCGGGTGCTGGCAAGAAAAGGCATTCAGGTCGCGCCGTTCAAACCGCAAAACATGGCACTGAACAGTGCGGTTACCGCTGATGGCGGTGAGATTGGTCGCGCTCAGGCAGTTCAGGCTTTCGCCTGCGGTATTGAGCCAACAGTAGATATGAACCCGGTATTGCTCAAACCGAACACGGACACTGCCGCCCAGGTGATCGTGCAGGGCAGGGCTGTCGAGGACATGGATGCCATTGGCTTTCAGGGTTACAAGCAATTTGTGTTGCCTTCAATTCTGGCATCTTTCGCCCGCCTGCAGCAGCGCTACGACACTGTGGTGATTGAAGGGGCCGGTAGTCCGGCTGAAGTCAATCTGCGCGAAAACGATGTCGCCAATATGGGCTTTGCCGAACCTGCCGATGTGCCGGTTATCATTGTGGCCGACATAGATCGCGGCGGTGTTTTTGCGCATCTGTACGGCACGCTTGCCTTATTGTCTGAGTCGGAGCAGGCCAGAGTAAAAGGCTTTGTCATTAACCGATTTCGCGGCGATATCACCTTATTGCAATCCGGGCTTGACTGGCTGGAGCAGAAAACAGGCAAACCTGTACTGGGTGTATTGCCGTATCTGCATGGCCTGATGCTCGAAGCGGAAGATGCGATTTCTGTTCAACAGGTGGAAAAAGTAGACAAACCCTTGCAGGTTGCGGTGCCTGTATTAACCCGAATCAGTAATCACACCGATTTCGATGCATTGCGGATGCATCCTCAGGTCAATGTTCACCTGACAGGTAAAGGGGAGCCATTGCCTGCTGCCGATCTGATTATTCTGCCCGGTAGCAAAAGCGTGCGCAGCGATTTAGCTTACCTGCGTGAACAGGGCTGGGATAAGCAGATTGCCCGGCACCTTCGCCTTGGCGGCAAGGTCATGGGTATTTGCGGCGGTTACCAGATGCTGGGCGAATGGGTATCCGATCCGCATGGCCTGGAAGGGGAACCGGGTCAAAGTCCGGGTTTAGGTTACTTGCCAATTACGACGGTTTTGGAGCCCGAAAAGCAGCTTAAACGCTCTCAGGGCACATTACGTCTGCCAGGCATGCCGTCGGTTGAGGTCAGTGGTTACGAAATTCACGCCGGGGTGACATCGGGTGTGACGCTGGACTCAGCACCGGTTCATTTGCACACAGACAGCGGGAATCTTGCTGATGGTGCAATCGGTGTTGATGATCAGGTGTTCGGTACTTATTTACACGGCGTGTTTGATAAACCCTCAGCCTGCAGCGCTATTCTGAGCTGGGCCGGTTTATCGGACTGCCAGACGCCAGACATGGAACAAATCAAAGCGGAAAACATTGAACGGCTGGCTGATGAAATCGAAAAGCATCTCGATCTGGCTGCGCTTTGGCCTGAATTGAAGCATTTGTTTCAAAAGGTATAATTTTTTCTGGTAACTCAATCTGCTGCATAATAATTAATAGGCAGAGTATTTTAAGGTGATACAGGAAAAATGCCTGTAAATATCGTCTTACAGGTCTGTGTTGGCGAATGGCATGAAAATCAGGCTGAAAGTATAAGAATAGCGTTTGTCATTCATTTTCAATTAGCGTTTGCACATACAGGATGAAGGCGATAAGTTAAATGCCTGTTGGAGTAGATGATCGGCCTGATACTGACCATATCAGGCCACGATATGTAATTGGAAGTAAGCAGTATGCACAAAACAGACGACGTAAGAATTAAAGAAATTAAAGAATTATTGCCGCCGGTAGCCGTGCTGGAAAAGTTTCCGGCCACTGAAAACGCATCTGAAACTGTCTATGAAGCGCGTAAAGCCATTCATAACATTTTAAATGATGAAGATGATCGCTTGCTGGTAGTGGTTGGCCCTTGCTCCATTCACGATACGAAAGCGGCTATTGAGTATGGAGCCCGCCTGAAAACATTGCGTGACGAACTGAAAGATCGTCTGGAAATTGTTATGCGTGTCTACTTTGAAAAGCCACGTACTACAGTTGGCTGGAAAGGTTTGATTAACGACCCGTATATGGATGACAGCTTTCAGTTAAATGACGGCTTGCGTATGGGTCGTAAACTGCTGCTGGATTTGACCGATATGGGCATGCCGACAGCCGGTGAATTCCTGGACATGATCACACCACAGTACATGGGTGATCTCATCAGTTGGGGCGCAATCGGTGCGCGTACCACTGAGTCCCAGGTTCACCGTGAACTGGCCTCTGGTTTGTCTTGTCCGGTGGGATTTAAAAACGGTACAGACGGCAATATCAAAATTGCCACTGATGCTATCGGTTCCGCCAGTGCGCCACACCATTTCCTTTCCGTAACCAAGTTCGGTCATTCCGCGATTGTATCAACGGCGGGTAATGAAGACTGCCATATCATTCTGCGTGGCGGTAAAGAGCCGAATTATAGCGCGGAGCATGTGAATGCTGTGGTTGATCAACTCGAAAATGCGGGTCATCGTCAGAAAGTGATGATCGACTTCAGCCACGCCAACAGCCTGAAGCAGTATAAGCGCCAGGTTCTGGTTGCTGAAGATGTGGGTCAGCAGATTGCCAGCGGTAACAAAGCTATCTTCGGGGTGATGATTGAAAGTCATCTGGTTGAAGGTCGTCAGGATATTGTCGATGGCAAGGTTGCTACTTACGGCCAGAGCATCACGGATGCCTGTATTGGTTGGGAAGACACTGAAAACGTGTTGCGTGAGCTGGCAGATAAAGTCGAACAGCGTCGTCAGAAGTCATGATCTGATATCGGCGCGGCCACTCAGCGCCAGCGATGATTGAAAAAGCGAGAGTCTGACCGGGCTCTCGCTTTTTTTTGTATTCAGGTATGGCGCTTGAGGTGATATCAGCCGCCCTGACCGGGCGGGTACTGTGTGAACATTTCACTGACCTGTTCCTGTATGAAGTTGTCTCTGGCTGTCGGGGTCATGCTTTCTGTCAGTTGGCGACGGGAAATAGAACGCCAGATAACTTTATTGGTTTTGTTATCAATTAATTCAACGATCAGCTTGCCATAGGTGTATTCACGGAATCTGACAGGGGCTGAATAGGCAATGCTGCTATAACCGTAACCAACTCCAAATCCGACTGAGGTGCCGTAAGAGTCAAAATCTGTCATTTCCCGGATATAGGGGTGAACCGTGATATCAGCCTTTGGCTCTGCTTCCAGTACCGGTTGCAGACCTTTATATCTTAATTCCCGTTTGATGGTGTCTTCCAGCCGCGCTTTATCAAGACTGACAATCGACGATTTTCCAGGCTCAGCAAACTGGAAGGTTTTGTACTGGCCGAAGTCGACGTTTGCATTGTAGTCAGTGGATACCTTGGCGCTGCACCCGCTCAGCAGAATCAGGACACTGGGGATAAGTATCAGTAAAGCTCTCATGCCATTACCCTCGCTAGCTGATTGGATCCCGGTTGCTTTGAGTATAGCGTTTTGGTGGCTTCTATAATCAATACATCTGAGAGTGACATTTTTCATCCGGGAGCAAGAATGAAAGTCGCAGGTGGTTGTTTTGCTGTGCTAATCATTTTCGTTGCTGCTGGTAGTCGTCTGTTGGCGGAAAACCCTGCGGCACAGGGGGCCGAGACAGACATTGTCAGCCTGTCGGTTCATTTCATCGACCAGACCAGAGTGAGCGATGCCCAGTCAGACAAAGCAGAGCGAGCAGATAAGACAGAGATACCCGGCCTTCTTTTTCATCCGCTAGACGGCTATGTGGAGTATGAGCGTATTTGGTGCCTGTCCGGTGATTTTTCAGTTAAAGACTACCAAGCGCGCATTCAGGCGTTTTGTCGTCGTCAAAAGGGTCGAATGGAAGGGGAATGGTGCCAGGCAGCAGATGTACCACTCTTTAGTGCCTCCATTGCCCTGATGGGGGAAACGTGCACCCCGGCAGGTGAAACAGCGGTTGTACATGTTTATCAGCCGCTTACCAGCCCGGACTCTGCCGACTGGCAGCGATTTGCTGATGTCATGGGCTATCAGGCGGTAAAGAAGTAGCTCCTGTGTGGCACCGGGCAGAGTTTCATCATCTGCCAGCTGATTTTATCAATCAGTCAGGTACACTTATCTGGACTGACCAGATAACAAACAAGGATGTAGCATGTCAAACTGGCAACGGCTTTTGGTAACAGAAGAAGAGGGTATTGTTACCGTCTCTTTAAATCGGCCTGAGAAACTGAATGCGCTGGATATCAGGTTATTCAAAGAACTGGATAGCGTCAGCCAGTCTTTGCGTAAGCGAAAAGATATTCGTGCCATTATTTTAACCGGTGAGGGCGGTAACTTCAGCAGTGGCCTGGATGTTAAGAGTGTAGCGACCTCACCGAGCAAGGTGTTGGGAGTGCTCAAAAAATGGATGCCGGGCAATGCCAATCTCGCCCAGCGGGTATCGCGCAACTGGCGCCGTATTCCCGTGCCAGTGATTGCTGCGATAGAAGGGCGTTGTTATGGCGGTGGCATGCAGATAGTGCTGGGGGCCGATTTTCGTTTTGCCACACCGGAATCTGAACTGTCTATCATGGAGATACGCTGGGGCCTGGTGCCAGATATGGCGGGCTTACTGTCACTGCGCGAGTTGGTGGCAAAAGATGTGGCGATGAAGCTCACGATGACCGGCGAAATCGTATCCGGCTCTCGCGCGCAGCAACTTGGCCTGGTCACGGAAATTCATGATAACCCACGCCAAGCCGCGCAAGTGCTGGCTCAGCAGTTCTGTCAGGCGTCGCCAGATGCGATTGCTGCCATCAAATCAACCACAACCAGCAGCTGGTCTCGCAGCGAACGGTATTTGCTGGCTAGAGAAACCATCAGCCAGCTGAGGTTGATTCTGGGGAAGAATTTTCACATCGCCGGATACAGGCAGCGTAACAAAGCGGATAAACCCTATCGGCAACGCCAGTCATTTTGGTAACAAATCCATGGGCTTATCTGTTCAGCAGGCTTATACTTTCTAAAGACCCCGCTGGAGGAGAGCCTGTTGGATCAAAGTGACAAAGACGCCATCTGTTTTATTGGCGCAGTCGTTGTGGTTTGTTTTGTCGTACAGGTTGTCAATGTACTGCTGAATGGCTACCTGCTGGATTTTGGCTTGCTGCCAAGACACCTTAACCATGCGATAGGCCTGTTAGCCTATCCGTTTATCCATGGCTCGTGGGCACACCTATTCAGTAATATGGTGTCATTTTCAGCCCTGGCTTATCTGGTGTCACGTTCAGGGACGGCCAGATTGATCTCTGTCTTTATGATCAGTTGGGCGGTCAGCGGGGCAGGCGTGTGGTTATTTGGCCGCATGCATTACCATATTGGCTTAAGCGGTATTATCTACGGACTCTGGGCGTATCTATTGGTTTATGCCGTGCTCAGACGTAGTATCAAGTCGATGGCGATTGCTTTGATTGTGATGTTTTTTTACGGCCCGATGCTGACGGGGATCATTCCCGCGCATAGCTGGATAAGCTACGAAAGTCATTTGTCCGGCGCGCTGGCCGGTGTGATGGCCGGCTATGTGTTCGCCCGGCGGGATAAAGCCAAAGCCATAGCAAATGTTGAACAATAAGAGGATGACGCATGTTAATTACCTTTCACTCCCAAGCCAGTGCCAACATCACCATGTTTGGCGATGTGGCAAAACAACTGATTCATATGATGGGATACTGCGAAAATATTCCCGGTATCATTGATGTCGATGACGTGCCGCAAGCGTTGTCGAATCTGCAAAGTAAACTGGCAGAAGCAGAAAAACAAGAAGCGGTTCAGCAGGCTGAAACAGAAGCGGAAGAGGATCCCTGGGAAGATCAAGAGCCACAGATCAGTATGATGACAAGAGCCAGACCGCTGATTGAGATGCTGGAATCTGCCATCGCGGATGAGGTCGTGGTGATGTGGGAATCAGACAACTGATTCACTCGACCAGATGAAGTGGTGCAAAAGGATCGTCGTCCGGATCGTTGCGCCACAGGTATTCTGCGTCAATGGCAACCTTACGTGCTGCTTCCTCCCCCATTAAAAAGGCAATGAGACCAAGCGACATATCCAGCCCTGCAGCAGTGCCGGATGAGGTGAAGGTGTTCTCATCCTGAACCCATCTGGCAACAGGCTGCCATTGCACGTTATGGTTGAGCTCACTGACCCAATGATACTGGTGTTTGCTGGTGGTTGCGGCTTTGTGATCCAGCAGTCCGGCCTGAGCCAGCAGTGCCGATCCGGTACAAACGGCACAGCAAATTCTGGCTTTGCGGCCCTGGCGGCTTATCCATTGAAGCAACTGAGGGTTGTTCAGACTGGCTTTGACGCCTTTACCACCCGGTACCAGTAACAGATCGCAGAACAGATCGTCATTATAGTCGGCCTCGGTCATCAGGCTGACACCCTGCTCACTGATAACGGCTGAGGCGTTCTCAGAGACCAGAGTCACTGTAATCTCTTCTTCGAGCGCGTTCAGCAGCGTCAGCGGGCCACTGACATCCAGCAGGCAAAATTCTGGAAATAAGGGGATCACAATACTGATTCCACGCTGTTTGTCTGGGGCAAGGGCTTCTGTCATCCTGTCACACTTTAAATTGCTCAACCTAACGTAAAGCATAGTTGTTTAACTGGTTATCCAAAAAAATCCTGCCAGACCAGAGGTAATATTTTCTCCATGGTATGGCAGCCCTGAGACAGAGATATCGCTTACATGACGGTCAGACTATCGATTCGAAGTTATTCTCTGGTAATGCGTGCTCATTTACATACGTATCATCAGTTAGTGCTGCCCCTGCATGGCAATATAACCATGACATTGCCTGGTTACTCTGGAAAGGTCGGACCTGGGCAGTGTGTGGTTATCCGGGCTGAAATGATGCATGAGTTTAAAGCGGATGAAAAATGCCGTTTTCTGGTTGCTGATCTGGACAACTTGCCAGAGAGCATACAGCAGTTACCCCGACCTGTATTTGCGACTTCGCCTGAACTGGTCGCCTATTGTCAGTTTCTGGAACTTCAACTGACACAGTCGGCACAGCCCGGTTTGATAGAGTCAATGTCAGCGCTGTTTTATCACTTATTGCAGAATCAGGTCATTCCCGCTTGTCGTGATGGCCGGATAAGTGAAGCCGTACGTTTTCTTAATGAAGATATCAGTCGAACACCGTCTCTTGGTGAACTGGCGGTACGGGCCTGCCTCAGTCTCAGCCAGTTCAAGACGCTGTTCAAGCAGCATATGGGGATGACGACGGGGCAGTACTTGCTCACTCAGCGTATGACAAAAGCCAAAGCGCTGCTGGCGCATTCAGATTTACCTGTTTCCCTGATTGCCGAGCGGGTAGGCTTTACGGATGTGTCAGTATTCAGCCGTCGTTTTTCGGTGTACTGGGGGGAAACGCCCCGACAGATACGCCAGCGGTGAGAGTTCGGCTTCTGGCAATACAAAACCGGCTTTTCAGCAAAAACGGCGGAATAATTCTGCGCTAATTTCTAACCTCTTTTAATCAGTGAGGCAGGAAAGAGTATGGATATTTGCTGGCAGGATTTCGAAAAAGTGGATCTCAGAATCGGACAGATCATTGCCGTCGAAGCATTTCCGGAAGCAAGGCGGCCGGCGTTTAAGCTCTGGCTGGATTTTGGTGAGGACATAGGCCAGCGTAAAAGCAGCGCGCAAATTACCGACTTATATGACGCAACAACGCTGGTCGGTAAAAAGGTGATGGCAGTGGTCAACTTTCCGGCCAAACAGATCGGCCCCTTTATGTCGGAATGCCTGGTGACCGGATTCTATCGCGAAGATGGCTCTGTCGTGCTGGCTGTGCCGGATCAGGATATCCCCGTTGGTGCGCGGCTCGGATAAAGCGGTCAGAAAGCGGTCAGGGCAGACAGCGGATAGAGTACCCGCTGTCTGTGGATGATTTATGGTTTGTGAATTTTACCCAGATAGAGGTAGGTGTCGTAGTCGAAGGTCAACTGTCCGTCGATCTGGTGAGTATGAAATAAAGTCGTCAGGGCATCAGTGAGCGCATGGTAAGCGGCGCTGTCTTGCGGCGGGCAATAAGACGCTGAACGTACTCTGCCGATAAAACCGTCTAAGTCGAAATATTGCCGGTATTCAAAGGCCAGTTTTTGCATTTGGCCATCGGCAAAGAAATGACTGAGATCGCCGTCGGTCAGATTCATGTGATTGACGCTGGTGTAATCCGTGCCGTACTGGGCCAACAGGTCATCATACTGCTGTTGAATCGGTGTGCAGAGCTTGCGCTGATTCCAGATTAACGCGAGATGCGCGCCTGGTCTGGCAATGCGCTGAAACTCGCGACGGGTTTGCTCATTGCAAAACCAATGAAAAGACTGGGCGGCGGTGATCAGATCAACCGACGCATCAGCTAAACCTGTGCGTTCAGCAGGTGCGGCCGAACTGGTATAGCCAGAGTATTCTGCCAGTTGCTGATCAGCAGCAAACCGCATGGCGTCATTGGGTTCAATGGCGCTCACCTGAAGCCCTTTATCGAGCAGCAATTTTGTCAGTATGCCGGTACCCGCGCCGATATCGGCAATCTGTGACTGACTATCGAGATGGGTTTGAGACACTAACGTCTCGATCAAGGCGAGCGGGTAGCCGGGGCGATATTTCAGATAGTCATCGACCCGGTCTGAAAAGCGTTCTGTATTCCCTGTCATAGCAGATGATTCCTTGCATTTAGTGATACGATTACCGGTTATTGAATCAGTTGCAGCCATTGTGCTGGCGTTTCAAACATATAAGCGGGATGCTCAGTTTCCAGCTCTTTGCTTGAACCATAGCCCCAGAGCACACCGGCAGATTGCAGGCCATTCTTGCGGGCCGCTGTCAGGTCAACCGCTCTGTCGCCAATCATGAGTGAATGCTGGCTGATCGTGAACCGCTGCCGCAAGTCTTGCAGTTGCTGCCACTTTTCAATCCCGACATCGCCACCATTGATAAATTCGAACAGGCCGTCCAGGCCGAACAGCGTCAGAATCTGTTTGGCAAAGACAGCAGGCTTTGACGTGCAGATACCCATGTGTATTTTCTGATTGTGCAGGGTAAGCAAGGTGTCTTTTACACCGTCATAAAGCCTGTTTTCAGAATAACCTATGTCTGCGTATCGCTCACGGTAGCGGGCCACCAGATCGGCGATGAATTGTGGGTCATGATTGCCCGTTAACGCGATAAACGTCTTGTCCAGTGGTGGTCCAATGTATTTGGCTATCTTCTGCTCGGGCAATTCGGGCAGCCCGCCATGGGCGAGGGCGTAATTGAATGATTTAACGATCCCCTCTTTGGGGTCACTGATGGTGCCGTCCAGATCAAAAATCAAGATGTCATGCTTCATTTATGCGGTCTCCTGAACCTATAGCGTCTAATTATGTGGTGGGTACACCAACAAACAGTGCCATGCTGAACATTATCCAGTCATTGATAATATGGGCGCCGGTAGAAACCCAGATACTTTTGGTCTTGAGGTAAGCAAGGGATAACACCAGCCGGGCGGTTCCTATGACTAACAGACATTGTAAGAGGTTCCAGCCATAGGTGGGTAAATGCGCCAGGCCAAAAATGACGGCGGTGATCACCCATGCCAGAATAATCGAGCGCGTTCTTGAAAAGTGGCAGTGGGAATAGAAAACATGCATCAGCGCCAGGAAAGGCAGAATAGTGAAAATTTCTTCGCCAAACAGCTGTGGCAAGGTCTTGAGAAAAAACAATACTTTTTCTACGGTCGTCATGTCTGACAACTGTGCCAAAGCATGATTAGGGTTGGCACCAAAAAGTTTGACGACCAGTAAACCGAGCAAGACGCTGATTACTAGATTTAACAGACCAATACCTATCATCCATTTGAGATGATTGAATGACATCGGGCGAAAGATTGCGCGCCAGTGGAAGGGAGCTATCCGGGCAAGATAGAAAAGAGGAATGGCAAAAAACAGGATGGCGGGAATGAATTGTCCAAATGGGGTGGCAAAGAGTGGGATGGGAGTAATCAATACCGCAAACCCAGCAAAGACTAGTACCACAAGGAGTAGCCACTGGCGGGGGCTGAAGGCAGCAGGTTTGTCGTTATAAAAAGGAAAATCGTCAATGGTTGAATCATTCTTGTCTATTTTCATTGCTTTCCCTACTTATTTATGTGCGTCTGATTGTACATGGTAAATGCGTGCTGGTCAGCATTCGTTAACTTGCGTAACATGGACCACAGAACTGATTGATAAGGAATTTATCATGCCTCAATTAGACTGCGTTGAAGTCAATCCTAAGGTCAAACCCACTGCTTCTGTTATCTGGTTGCACGGATTGGGATCGAATGGCCATGATTTCGAAGCCATTCTCCCTGAATTAAAGTTACCTGCTAATTCCCCTGTGCGCTTTATTTTTCCTCATGCACCGTCGTTGCCTGTGACAGTTAATGGCGGAATGGTGATGCCAGCCTGGTACGATATTCTCGAAATGGGTATCGGCCGGAAATTGGACAAAGAACAGTTGCTGGAATCTGCCGACAAAGTGGCGGATCTGATTGACCGTGAACGTGGGCGGGGCATTGCGAGTGATCGGATCATTCTGGCCGGTTTCTCTCAGGGAGGGGCAGTGGCTTATCAGGCCGCGTTAACCTATCCGCATCCATTGGCCGGTTTACTGGCGCTGTCCACCTATTTTCCGACCGCTAAAAGCATTGATGTGGCACCTGATAATCGCCAACTGCCTATCGAAGTGATGCATGGCAGCTTTGATCCTGTCGTGCTGCCATCCATGGGTAAATCGGCAGTAGAAGATTTACAGGAGCTCGGCTTTCATCCCCAGTGGCGGGTTTACCCCATGGAACATCAGGTGTGCATGCAACAGGTTAAAGATATTGCAGACTGGCTGAAGCACACCTTAAATATCGATAATTAACCTCGCTCTTTCGCCCGGCCTGTTATTAACCCGACTGAGCCGGGACTATTTCCCGGCAATTTTACTGGCAAGTAATCCTTGCAGCTGGTAGATATTGGTTTTGCTGCCAAATTCCATACCGATTGGATCATGCTGGCCTGAAATCCAGATTTTTAACTCTGCGTCTAAGTCAAAATTGCCAGTCGATTCCACCAGAAACATGGTAATCGACTTATAAGGTATTGAACGATATTCCACTTTTCGCCCTGTCATACCTTGTTTGTCTATCAGCAATAAACGGCAGTCGGTCAGGATCAGCATGTCTCTTATCAGCTTGTAGGCCAGCTCAATCTTTTCATTAGGCCCCAGAATGATCTGAAGCTCTTCCGTCGCTTCAGAAATCGCCATTTCCCCGGCATTGCCCAGTAGTTTATCCAGTAGGCCCATGGTGTTTTCCTTTTTAATTATTGAGTTAGTCAGTAATTTGCTTTGTGTGGCGCTGATTAAACAATACGCATCAATGCAGAAATATACCAGCTCGGTACATTGACAGGTCAGAATGGACTTGTATATTTATACAGTGCTTTTTTTATTGTTCATTAACTGGAGAATGATAATGCAAAAGGAAAAATTGTCTGCGAACTGGCTGGCTTATGTCGAAGTACAGGGGCCATACGGTGAGAATTATGATCCGGCATTAAGCACCCTGTTTGGCTGGGCTGCACAGCAAGGGCTGCAGGGAGGGCGGTGTATTTTCGTCTACCTTGATGATGTGGAAAAAACACCACCGCAAGAATGCCGCACCCGTGTCGGCATCACTGTGCCTGAAAGCACTCAGGTAGAAGGCCCGATTGCGCTGACTCATTTACCGGGTGGCGATTACGCAACGTTACGTAAACAAGTAACAGATAAGACGCAATACGGGAGGTACTGGCAACAGCTGCATCAGGAGATAGCGGAAGAGACCAAAATGCAGTTCGATTATGAGCGACCGTGTTTTGAGCTGTACCACAGTGTGGATGAAGCAAATGATATCTGTGACACCAGTTTCTGCATTCCGGTTAAGTAGGGTACTACTGTTGGTATCGCAGCCACCAACCCAGGTGAAATGTCGGGGGCTGGTGGCTGTAACCGGATAACGGTATACCAGAAATCAGAACAAATTAGCGTTTATCTAAATCCATGTATTCCAGCATTTCAGACAATTGTCGGTTGCGTTCAGCCGTGAGTATTCCCAGCCAGTCCTGCATGGTCAGGGTAGTGTTCAGAGAAGCCAGCATCATTGCGGTTTGTTCACTGTAAATCAGCCATGCTCTCTGTACGCTTTCAACATCCCGAGCAGTGACTTCCAGGTTAAAGTCTTCAATCGGCCCCATTTTCAGGCGCTGAATCAGGCTGTCATAAGTCTGGCTTAATGTAGAATCGGCTTCATCTAACGATGGAATGTCTTCTGGCTGGTTACCCGCTAACGTGTCCAGAATTTGCGACAGATATCTGTCGTTTTGGTTAGATACCGATTCAATGCGAAAGGCCGTATGGCTGCTGCCACCGTGAAGCTCTTCATGTATTGCTCTGTGCTCAAAGAAGTCTTCTGCCATTCTGACCGCGTTTTTAATGGTTTGCTGCTGGGAAACAGGCAACTGTTGGATAGCGGTATCCTGTCGCTGTTTTCTTTCAATATGCTGTTCACCGGCAAACCGATTGGCACAGAAAGCCGAGCCAACACCGCTAGTGATGTATTGGCACAAATCAAATGTGAATGGCTGATTATGTTGCCAATGATCAAACGCATCCTGCACGGCATACTTCTCTTCTGCAGGCGCGAATCCGCCTTCGCAGATGAGCTGTAGCGTAAGCTGATTCTTTTCTGTCAGGGGGTAAGTGGAACCTGTTGAGACCTTCTCTGCTATTTCCCACACTTGGTACAGTGTGTTATCAGCCTGTGCCAGCAGATAAGCCTCGCGGTCTGCCGGCGTTAATGCTGCCAGCTCGATATGACCCACTTGTGAACACATTTGTTCAGTACTGAGTTCTGGGCGATCGCCAGCCAAGGCTGATAACGGGTAAATAACGGAAAGCGTAATAAGAGACAGGGCTGAAGCCTGAATTAAAGGGATGCCTTTGATGGTGTGTCCTGACATGGTTAAGGTGTGATGGAACGTAATGAATGGCGATAAGATCGCAGGTTGTTCGTGAAAGAACAAGGGGTGAAATCAAAAATAAGCAGGAAAATTGCAAAGCATTGGCCTGATGCGATTCGGGTCATAGAAAAAAGTCGCAGCAGGCCAAAAACAGGGAGTCTGGTTACTGAGCTTGCGTCAGTAATTGTTCGATACTTTGCGTCAGTTTAGGATCGTTCGGCTTGGTGGTACTGGCAAAAACGGTGAGTACTTTGCCATTGCGATCGACCAGATATTTGTAGAAGTTCCATTTGGGCGTGATACCCGAGTCGTTAGTCAGTTGCTTAAACACAGGGTTGGCGTCGCTGCCGCGAACAGCGCTGCGATTCATCATGGGAAACGTTACGCCGTAATCCAGGTAGCAGACTTTTGCCGTGTTTTCTTCATTGCCTCTGTCCTGGAAGAAGTCATTGGACGGGAAACCGATAACGGCAAACCCCTGGTCTTTGTAAGTCTGATACAAGGTTTCGAGACCTTCATACTGAGGGGTGAAACCGCACTGGCTTGCGGTATTGACTACCAGCAGAACCTGACCTTGAAATTGCTGGCATAAATTCACGGAATCAGCACTGTTAAGTTTAGTGAACTCATGGTTTAACAATGGCGGACATTCAGGTTCAGCGGCTTGCACTGTAGTGAAAGTCGCTGACGCAGTGGCAATAGCAGTCGCTAGAATCAGGTGTTTAGTCATTGGGCGGAGCATAAGTGAATCCTGTCGTGTGAACCAGCCACAGCCGAGAGGCTATTTAAAGCTGTATGTTGATAAATTCTAACGTCTTATCGCAACATTGCGAGACATTCACCAGGTTTATTTGGCATGCAGTAAGAATTGATGAACAAAGTCTTGCAATCCGACAGACAAGCTTTAACGTGTGGCAGTTATTGATAGACACTTTAATTGTAGGAGGGCGCTTGAACAGACCCAAAAACAGCGGATGGCAGCGATTGCTGACGGCTTTTCAGTCCGTGATGGACTTTCAGCAGAGGATCTGGGTCGTCAATGTCCGTGAAAGCCGTTTCCAGGATGAATCATTCATAGTGAGTGAAGACAGCTTTACAACACCGCTCCAGTGGATGAGCAAGAAAGGTTACAGTGAAGCGATGCTGAGTGAAGTAGAGAGCATGAAGCGCTCTCAGGTGCTTGAGTTTAAATTAGGCGATAGCCATCATAGTGTCATGCGAGTGAAGTAACTCGTTTCTCCTTTTCTCTGCTGTGAATAATGACCAGCGCAGCCTTGTTTAAATCAGCCTTATCTCTTTAGTCTTCTGAAAAATAAATCAAATTTAAAAATTATCAAACATTTTCACTTTCGAAAGTGCGCATTTTTATGCGTTTTTTCGTCTTCTTTGTGATAAAAAAGTTATGGTTTAGATCAAATTTTTAACATTAAGAAGATAAAAAATGCTCGTAGTCGCAAATACTAGATGCAGTGCAACTGAAGTGACTGTTGCGCCACATGAAAGAATAATGTTGATAACGAAGAAGAATGACTATGAAGACACTTTCGACCTACCTCACCTTAGCAACACTCCTTGCGGCGGGTTCTGCTCAGGCCGCGTTGAGCGATTACAAAGTCGTCCTGGTTCATGGCTTCCAGCCTGGGCAGTTGCAATCAAAACCCGACAGTAGTCAGGTTAATCTGGACGGGGCCTCGTACTGGCAAGATTATTGGCAATCCCGTGCTGATGCCCGTATCGACTGGCCATCTCACGAACGGATTACGGGAAAAATATCGACAGATTACGTGTGGCCTAAGCTGAAAGCGTTTTCGGAGCAAGGTTTATGTCATCCAGGTTGCGTGTTTGTCACCCATTCAACCGGTGATCTGGTGACGCGCTATCTGATCGATAACCAGGCAAACTGGCTGGAAAATGCCGGCCTGCAGCCACTCAATATTATTGCGACATTTGATTTTGCGGGTGCCGGTGGCGGGTCTGAATTAGGTGACATGGCAGTGAATGTTGCTGAAGGCAGCGGAACATGGAACAGCATGCTGAAATACGCAGTGTCCTTGTGGCTGGGAGAGATGCCCAGCAAAAACAATACGGGCGTATTGAACGATCTTCGTGTTGCCAATGCGCGCCAGCTTGCTGCCTTGCCGGACAGCCGTGTTCCCAGAATCCGTTTTACCGGCGACAGCAGTGATTATCTGGGGGTTACCTCAGGGTATTTGCCCGGTAACGATGACGGGGTAGTGGCCAGTCATTCCACTTGCGGTGCCAGTAACGCGGGAGACTTTACCAGCTGCTCGGTGAATGTGGGCTATAACGGTAAGCTTACAACACAATCTCGAGGTGTCAGCCAGTTCATGCCTTATCATTACCCATTACTGATGGGGGAAGGCTACAGCCACAGCGGCCTGATCCATAATAAGCATGAAGGACAAGTTACAACGGCCGCGGAGCAGGTCAGTTTGCTGGATGGAAACCTTGTCCGCGTGAATTCTACCGATGAATGGTACTGGCTAAATGGCGCCTATTACCGTTATGTCGATGGTTCGGATACCCTGACTATGTCTGAAATTGTGCATTCTTTCTTGTGATCTCTTCATGGCTTTGGCGCAGGTCAAAGCCATCCTCAGCAGGTTGGATATGAAAAAGAAAAGGATAATAGTCGTCGGGCTTTCAGGCACTGCTGTGTTGATGTTTGCCATCTATAGCATTTGGCCAACTCAGCACACGGATACGGAATCTGTGCAGGTTGCAGCCAGAGAAACTGTTAGTACCAGCAATAAAGCCGCTTTGGTGGCGACCCAGCCAGCAATAGTGGCACCCCACTTATCGGTTTCAGATGACAGAAAAACTGCACCTGGGCAGAAGGAGATAACGCTTCCTGTTGATATGGCAGATCAATTTGTTGTGATTTCAAGTGTATACGCTGCAGAACTGGCTTATCCGTCTTACTCCAGGCCACTATCGGTTCAGGATACCCAGTGGCTTGAGCCGAACCGGTTTGTCGCGGTGCAGGCTCCCGTCATGGACGGTAATCATACTGCGTCGTTATTTCTTGATTCCTTTCGGCATTTTTATCCTGATCCTGTGAGCCTGACGGTGCAGAGCAGTTTGCCGGTTGAGTCGATATCTGTTGAGCTGATTGATGTCAATACATATCAAAAGCTGGCCGCTGAACAATCACTGGGCAATCAGGTTTTCTTTGAGTCTGACGAGAGCTGGCCGTCAGAAATACGAGCCAGAGCAAACATTTACTTCACAACAGGCTCCGACATACTTACCGCTGATTTTCGCTATTACATACCGGTGGCAGAAGTTGTTGCAGTCGCTAAGCCAGTTTCCGAGCGTGCTGATATGAGTATTCCGGTCACTTTGTCGGTTAAGCGTGATGGGATATACCGTGTCAGAGCCAACCTTTATACCCAGAGTGGGAAGCCTGTCGCCGTTCTGAGCGCCAGGCAATCGCTTTTTGCAGGTGAACAGACGGTCACATTGAAAGCGCACAATAGTGTCCTGTCTGACACAGATGACTATGAACTGAGAACGTTTCAGGTAGAGAAAATGTCGGGCTTTCCCGGTGAAGAAACGGAATATGGTATCAGCCAGAAACCCGTCTGGCCCTTGGGCACCATAGACGTGTCTCTGTTGAGTGATGAACCGTATACCCCCACACCAGAAGAGCAGCAACGCATGCAGTTTTTGCAGTCGGCCGCCTCAGACTGAGGCGGGCGGAATGTCACTGAGAATCCAGTCAAACAGCAGGGACAAGGATGCATTCGGGGTCACGTTTGGCCGAACCAGATAGTATCGTTTACCCGAAGGCACACTTTGCGGGCAGGGCATGATTAACCGGCCGGCATCTAAGTCTTGCTTGGCCAGTTCAACATCCCCCACCGCGATACCAAAGCCCTGAATAGCCGCACTTACTGTTAAATCCAGAGTGGCAAACCGCTGGTTCTGGATGGCGTGTTTACCCACATAACCCATATGTGTCAGCCATAACCGCCAGTCGGTATGCTGTGGCGTTGCATGCAGCCAGGTATACTGACTGAGCTGCTCCGGCGAAACGGGCAGTTGAGAGTGTTGAAATAACACTGGTGAGCACATGGGTGACAAGTATTCATCAAACAGACGAAATGTTTTTACTTCTTTATGGGGAGGTTGCTCGTCATAGCAAATCGCCGCATCAAAAGGTTCGGACGAGAAATTCACGCTGTGCATGATGGCAGAGGTTAACTCGACATCAATATCAGGGTGGGCCTGCTGAAATGACATCAGTTTTGGCAGCAGCCAGGAGGTAATACAGCTGGGGGCTTTTAACTTGATTTGCTGTTTCTCATTCGACACCTGATCGACTGCCTTTTGCAGTTGGGTCATGACATGCTGCACCATGGGTAAAAATGCATGCCCTTTGGTTGTCAGCGTTAGCCCGCGGGCATGGCGTTGAAACAGTCTGACTTTCAACTGTTCTTCCAAAGCCAGAATCTGGCGGCTAACAGCGCCTTGAGTGACATTCAGGTGTTTAGCTGCCATCGTAAAATTTAAGTGTTCAGCGGTTATCAGGAAAGCCTGAAGCTCTCGGGTAGAAGGAAGTCGCATCAGTGAATCAAACCTCTCAAGCCATGCGTTTTTCTCATGGCTAGTATGCCTACTTTTCGATTCTTATTTCAAATTTATTTGTTTAATTTATGTAAACGGAAAATATAAAGATTCTCAGGTTGAATGTTTAATCATAAATCTGGGCTTAATTTTGTTATTCATGCATTGCGAAGAGGTGTGTTGTGACGTCGCTAGCTACGAAATTAGTTCCAGAGGTAGTAAAAAACCTCATACCCTATCAGTCTGCTCGCCGCATTGGCGGGAAAGGACATATCTGGCTTAACGCCAACGAGCTGGAGCAGAGTGAGCGTTACGGCGAATCAGAGAGTTACAATCGCTACCCTGATTTTCTTCCGCACGTTATTGAAAAAGCGTATCTGGAATACAGCGAAAATGTCTTAGGTGGCGCAGCGCTGCAATGTCAATCGCTGGCGGTTCGCGGGGCCGATGAGGGGATCGATTTATTGATTCGGACGTTTTGCCAGCCGGGTAATGATCAAATCATTGTTTGCCCTCCCACTTATGCAATGTATGAGTTCTGTGCCGATTCAATTGCAGTGAACACAGTGAAAGTGCCTTTGGCAGAGGATTTCAGTCTGAATGTTGAGGCGATTACCCCTTATCTGAAAGACAGTAAAATTCTGTTTTTATGTTCGCCTAATAATCCGACAGGTAACGTTATCCCTCACGAGCAAATTGTGGCTTTGCTTGAAGCGAGCAAAGACTCCACTCTGGTGGTGGTTGATGAGGCCTATATTGAGTTTGCGCCGCACACCAGTGTGGTGAATCTGATAGCCGAGTATCCGCATCTTGTTGTGATTCGTACCTTGTCGAAAGCGTTCGGACTGGCCTCGATCCGAGTAGGATTTTTACTGGCTGACACGAGTGTGATGGATTATGTTGCACGCTTGATTCCTCCTTATCCGATAGCGGATCCAAGTGCGCTGGTCGCCAAAAAAGCACTCCAGGAAGAAGGACTTGAGGCCATGCGTCGTCAGGCGGATGAGCTGGTGTCCATTCGAAACTGGTTTGCTGAGGAAGTGGCAGGGCTGGCTTTCGTCGAGAAGGTGTACCCGTCTTCCACCAATTTTGTTCTGATTAAATTCAGTACCGACGATTGCCTCTATCAGTACCTGCTGCAAAAAGGCATAGTGACCCGTAATCAGGCTCATGATCCGCGATTGGCTCGCTGTGTCCGTATTTCTATCGGTACCCGAAACAGCATGCAGGAAACACTGGATGCGTTAAAAGAGTATCCATTAAATTAAAGAATAAACACGACAGTGTAAGAGGGGACAACAATGAAAAAGCAACTAGGTCTGGGTCTGATCCTGGCAACAGCAATGATGGCGAATGTTCAGGCTGCGGATAAACCGGTACGTTTAGCATCCGATTTTACTTACCCGCCATTTAACTACAAAGACGCGAATGGCACCCCGAAAGGGTTTGATATTGAAATTGCCGATGCACTCTGCCAGGAAGCGAAACTGGACTGCGTTTGGGTAACGCAGAGCTGGGACGGTTTGATTCCGTCGCTGTTAGCCCGTAAGTCAGATGCAATCATGGCATCTATGCGTATCACAGAGGAACGTAAGCAGCGGGTATTGTTTACCGACAAGTATTATCAGACTCCGGCCCGGTTTGTTGCTCGTAGCGATGCTGGTATCAGCATAGATAAAGCCGGCCTGGAAGGGAAAAAGATCGGTGTTCAGCTGGGCACTATTCATGACCGTTATGTCACTGACATGTATGGCGATGTAGCGAAAATTCAGCGTTATACAGGGCAGGACGAAGTGTATCTGGATTTAACTACCGGCCGTCTCGATGCCGCCTTTGGTAACTCGGATCAGCTTGCGCTGGCTTTTCTGGAAAAAGAGCAAGGCCAGAATTTCGAGTTTGTCGGTGAAGCAGTAACAGACAAAGCTTATATTGGCGAGGGAACAGCCCTGGCATTGCGTAAAACAGACAAAGCACTGGCGGATAAATTCAACAAAGCGATTCAGGCTATCCGTGAAAATGGTACCTATGACCGTATTGCCGGTAAGTACTTTAAGTTTGATATTTACGGTGAGTAAGGGTTTCCGTTTACTCTCTGAAAAATCCGAAGCGGTTGCTTCGGATTTTTTTTGCGCTGGGGTTGGGTGAGTTTGTCGCGCATTGGGTTCTGTGGCTCAATTGACATTGTCTGATGCGCGCCAGGTACTCTTTGTCAGCCCAAAGCGTACCCAGAAATGCCTTTTGTTCTTTGGTGTGGTCCGGGCCGATTGTAGGCGCTCCCGGCGCCGACAACCTAAAAATTCGTCCTGAATTTTTCCCTGATTATGTACCATCAAAGTACGTTACTAGGCCGTCATGCCCGCGTCAGGCGGGAATTCATAAAGCGAGTGCGATTTCTAAGGCTGGGTGGGTATTCGCATGTCTGCGGCATCTTTGCACGGAGAAAGTGACTGATGTCTCTGAGTTACAAGTGTATAAACACTGATTGTTTGGGGTAAATCATGAAATACAAAAAAAGTAAAGAATATCAATAGGGTGGCATAAGTAGTTTGAGTAAGATATACGACATGCTGTCGTGTATCTTACTGATATATTTATATGGTAATGCGCAGTTAGTTTAATATGATCAAACACTACAGTGGCTTCTGATTAAAAGAGTTATACGGCATGGTGTCGTTGAATAAAATGTTATGTGCCTTATCAATATTGCATGTTCAATTTACTGTACAAGTAGATTGATGAAGACTATACTTGTCCCGTTAAATGTACATGTGGAGGTTCTTATGAGAATCGTATCTTTTACTGAAGCTAGAAATGGTCTCAAAGCTGTTTTGGACGGTGTAGTTAATGACGCTGATACAACAGTTATTACACGCCGTGATTCTGAAGATGCTGTAGTTATGTCTTTAGACTACTACAATAGCCTTATGGAGACAGTTCACTTACTACGCTCTCCTCAAAACGCTGAACACCTAAACCGTTCGATAGCACAGTACCGTGCAGGTAAAACAACTGCACGAGAGTTAATTGATGAGTAGTAGTCAACATTTACTATCGTGGACTGATGACGCTTGGGATGACTACCTGTATTGGCAAACTCAAGACAAGAAAACACTCAAGCGCATCAATAAACTCATCAATGAAGTTAAGCGCTCCCCATTTGAGGGCATCGGTAAACCAGAGCCGTTAAAAGAGAACTTATCTGGTTTTTGGTCTCGTCGTATTGATGACACTAACAGGCTTGTTTATGCAGTCGATGATCAAGCGATAACGATAATTTCGTGTCGTTACCACTACTAAATAAGGTTCAGCGACCTGGCATCTAACAAATAAGGATATGTAGTGGTTTAATGAACCCGGACACCATTTTAGGTGGTAAAGTAGCCACCAAAGAAAGAGGTGTTTAATGACAAGAAAGCGTCGCTCATTTACTGCTGAGTTCAAACTGGAAGCTGCATGTCTGGTATTGGATCAAGGCTATTCGGTCGCTGAAGCCAGCCGCTCTTTAGATGTTGGGGAAACAGTGCTCCGCCGGTGGGTCAGTTAACTCCAGGCTGAGCGTGGTGGTAAGACTCCCAGCAACAAGGCTTTGACTCCTGAGCAGCAGAAGATCCAAGAGCTTGAAGCTCGCATCAACCGGCTAGAACGCGAAAAAGCGATTTTAAAAAAGGCCACAGCTCTCTTGATGGCGGACGAGTTCGAACGTACGCCCTGATAGACCAGTTAAGAGAGTAAGAATCCACTGAACTGGTCTGCTCCGCTTTCAATATTTCCACGTCCTGTTTTTATGAGTATAAGGCTCGAATTCGTAATGTCGATTGCGAGCGACTGAAGCTTCGAAGTGAACTTCGTCGCTTGTTCAAGGCGAGCCGTGGTTCCGCTGGTAGCCGATCGCTAAAGTCAATGATGCAAGAGTTGGGATATCAGGTTGGTCGTTTCAAGGTGCGTAACCTGATGAAAGAGGCAGGGTTAATGTCGAAGCAACCCGGCCCACAGCAAAGAATAAAAAAAGGTGTTTTCTGGTTACTCTTTGCACCAACAATGAGTAACTGGCGCGCGTCAGACAATGGCGAGAGAAGCGCCGGACTCAAACGCGACATACTTACCCAGCCTTAGAAATCGTACTCGCTGTATGGATTTCAGCTTGTCGCGGAAATGACGGATTGAGAATGTACTTGGCTGGCACAACCTCAGGGAAAAAATACATGGATGT